>JAAWKM010000024.1 GCA_022797375.1 Lachnospiraceae bacterium | reverse complement strand
AGTTATAATTATGGGTCTGCCAGAAGACAGCAGGTTTCATGTGTCCAGGCTAAACATTATTCCATGACAGGTGCACTTTGGCATCGCCGGCGTTTAAATTCCGTACTTTGGGATTTTATGCGCCGCTGCGTATGCCAACGTAGTGCGAACGTGCCCTGGAATGGAATAATTTAGCTGGACACAGAAACCCTGTGTCCGTTTTTACACAAACTCAAGATAACTGGAAATTTTATGAAATAGACGTGCCAGTTATCCTGATTATTCTTGACGGGTTTATAGTATTTTTATATAATGTGTTTAAAATAAACATTAAGGGAGGGTGTAAAATGGTATTGTTTATTATTGTAATTATAGTATTTGTCATACAAGGAGTGTTCTGGGGGATTACTACAAACAGGGTTATGTATAACAAAGGCTATTGTGATGACTGGTTCTGGAAGGGTTTTTTCTTTAGCGGGGCAGCTTTTGCAGCAGCATTGTCAAAACCAGCAAAGGACAACGGTACATACCAGGAAGACATACTTTTAGAAAAAATACATAAGGAAGACCTGCTAAACAATGATGGATGGGAATGCCCGTTCTGCCATTCACTGAATGGAAGCATTGTTTCTACATGCGGATGTGGTAAAAGCAGGGAATATGGCATGGAATATATTAAGCAGCAGAATACATCAATTCCAGAACAAAATACAATTTTATTGTTAAAAGAATATAAAGAACTTATGGATAATGGTGTTATTACACAGGAGGAATTTGATATAAAGAAAAGAAAACTCCTTAAAAATAATGGATAAAGGAATTTCCAAAAGCATCCAGTTTTGTGTATATTTGATAAATTTTGTGAAAAAATTTCAAATTATGTATAGAATATGTGAAAAAACCTTGCCATTTTTGCAGATTTGATATATGATATTTAGGAAGATTGCCTAAAGTATATAATAACGTTACAGCCTGTATGCAGTAAATAATCCAGCAGAAGGCAGTAACACCAGAATCTGTACCAGAAACATAAAAAAGTACAGGTTACAGATTACTTATGCTGTCGGAATTCAATTATAAGGAGGAATTAAGTATTATGGCAAAAAAAGTAGTTATAGCGGGCGCATGCCGTACTGCAATTGGTAAAATGGGTGGAGGATTAAGTAAAACTCCAGCTCCTGTCCTGGGCTCTATAGTTATTGAGGAAGCTCTTAAGAGGGCTGGTGTACCAAAGGACAAGGTTGACCATGTATATATGGGTTGTGTTATACAGGCAGGCCTTGGACAGAACGTTGCACGCCAGTCTTCCATTAAAGCAGGACTGCCAATTGAAACCCCAGCAGTTACAGTGAACGTTGTTTGTGGTTCAGGACTTAATTGTGTAAACATGGCTGCACAGATGATACAGGCAGGAGATGCTGATATCGTTGTAGCAGGTGGTATGGAAAATATGTCTATGGCTCCATATGCAATGATGCAGGGCCGCTATGGTTACCGTATGAACAATGGCAAATTGGTGGATACAATGGTTAATGATGCATTATGGGATGCATTTAACCAGTACCACATGATGATTACAGCAGAAAATGTTGCAGAGAAGTGGGGGCTTACACGTGAAGAGCTCGATGAATTTGCTGCAAACAGCCAGCAGAAATGCGAAGCTGCTATTAATGCAGGCAAGTTTGATGATGAAATTGTTCCTGTACAGACAGGTGTTGACAGAAAGACAAAAGAACCTGTTATGTTTGCTAAGGATGAAGGCCCACGTCCTGGAACTACTGCTGAAGGCTTAAGCAATTTAAAATGCTGCTCTGGCAAAGAAGGCGGTGTTGTTACAGCAGGTAATGCATCAGGCATTAATGACGGCGCTGCTGCAGTTGTTGTTATGAGCGAAGAGAAAGCAAAAGAACTTGGTGTTACACCAATGGCTACATTTGTAGCAGGTGCACTTGGCGGCGTTGACCCTTCAATCATGGGTGTTGGTCCTGTTGCTTCTACAAGGAAGGTACTTGAAAAGACAGGCCTGGCAATTAATGATTTTGACCTTATTGAAGCCAACGAAGCTTTCGCTGCACAGTCTGTTGCAGTTGGCAAAGACCTTGGATTTGATCTTAGCAAGTTAAATGTAAATGGTGGTGCTATTGCACTTGGACATCCTGTAGGCGCTTCAGGCTGCCGTATCCTTGTTACACTTCTCCATGAGATGCAGAAAACAGGGGCAAACAGGGGTCTTGCAACTCTTTGTATCGGTGGCGGTATGGGCTGCTCAACAGTTGTTGAAAAATACTAATCCGTTACTGGTGCTGTATAAGTATAAAATTTAGTGACAGTCCAGCATTTATGCACCATAACGTCATACAGGAAAAGTATCTGTATTACATATGGTGCAGGCTTTAAAAGCCTGGGTTATAAAATATAAAGGTTATAAAGGAGTAATTATAATGGAATTCATTTTATATGAAGTTAAGGACATGGTTGCAACAATTACGATTAACCGTCCAAAGGCTTTAAATGCATTAAACAGCCAGGTTCTTGAAGAACTTGATGCAGCACTTGATGCAGTTGATTTAAATACCGTAAGATGCCTTATCCTTACAGGTGCAGGGGACAAGTCATTTGTTGCAGGTGCAGACATAGGGGAGATGAGCACACTGTCTAAAGCTGAGGGTGAAGCTTTTGGCAAGAAAGGCAATGATGTGTTCCGTAAGCTCGAAACATTTCCAATTCCTGTAATTGCAGCAATTAACGGATTTGCACTTGGTGGCGGCTGTGAAATTTCAATGAGCTGTGATATACGTATCTGCTCAGAGAATGCAGTATTTGGCCAGCCAGAAGCAGGGCTTGGAATTACACCAGGTTTTGGCGGTACACAGAGGCTTGCAAGGCTTGTAAGCCCTGGAATGGCTAAACAGCTTATATATTCTGCAAGGAATATTAAAGCAGATGAAGCATACCGCATTGGCCTTGTTAATGCAGTATATCCTGCAGAAGAACTTATACCACAGGCTGAAAAACTTGCTGCTACAATCGCAATGAATGCCCCTATCGCAGTACGTAACTGCAAGAAGGCTATTAATGACGGCCTCCAGACAGATATGGACAGTGCACTTGTAATAGAAGAGAAACTTTTTGGTGACTGCTTTGAGACAGAAGACCAGAAAGCAGGAATGGGCAATTTCCTTGAAAAAGACAAGGAAAAGAAATTAAAAGTAGTTCCATTTAAGAACTGCTAATTATAAAAATTATGATATAAGGCAGTCCATATGTAACAGTCCAGTATGGAATGCCATTCAAAAGGTTATTACGGATAAATTGGAACAGTAAAGCCGGTATACATAAAAATGTATAGTAATTAAGCAATACATGTAGTTGTTTTTAATAAATAAATGGAGGTTATAAAATGAAAGTTGGAGTAATTGGCGCGGGTACAATGGGTTCAGGCATTGCACAGGCATTTGCACAGACAGAAGGATACGAAGTTTATTTATGTGATATTAATGAAGAGTTTGCTGCAAACGGTAAAAACAAAATTGCTAAGGGATTTGAAAAGAGAATTGCAAAAGGCAAGATGGAGCAGTCTGCTGCTGACGCTATTCTTGCAAAAATTACAACTGGTACAAAAGAGATTTGTACAGACTGTGATTTAATTGTTGAAGCTGCACTTGAAGTTATGGATATCAAGAAGCAGACATTTAAGGAGTTAGAAGAAATCTGCAAGAATGAAAACTGCATTTTTGCAACAAATACATCATCACTTTCAGTTACAGAAATTGGCGCTGGAATAAACAGGCCTGTAATTGGAATGCATTTCTTCAACCCAGCTCCTGTAATGAAGCTTATTGAAGTAATCCGCGGAGAAAACACTACTGATGAAGTAAATGATAAAGTAATTGAAATTTCAAAGGCAATCGGCAAGACTCCTGTAGAAGTTAAAGAAGCTCCTGGCTTTGTAGTAAACAGGATTCTTATTCCAATGATTAACGAAGCTGTAGGCATTTATGCAGAAGGCATTGCTTCTGTAGAAGGCATTGACACAGCTATGAAACTTGGTGCAAACCATCCAATGGGACCTCTTGCTTTAGGTGATTTAGTTGGTCTTGATATCTGCCTTGCTATTATGGATGTCCTTTATAATGAAACAGGGGATTCAAAATACCGTGCACACACACTTCTTAGGAAAATGGTACGTGCTGGTAAGCTTGGCATGAAGACAGGCATTGGTTTCTATGATTACAGGAAATAATTAAAATAATACTGTTTCTGGCAGGGTGTAGCATAGATAATGGCTTCTGGCTTAACAGCGTGGAATGCCTGCTGCATCCTGCTGGCAGTGTCTGCCATGCCAGGTATGGCACGGCTTATAATGGATTATATAAGAATACTGGACAGCCAGTATAAATTTATGAAAGGTGGTATAAGAAGGCATGGATTTTACATTAAGTAAAAAGCATGAGATGGCGAGACAGCTTTTTAAAGATTTCGCTGAAACAGAAGTTAAGCCTTTAGCTCAGGAGGTTGATGAAACTGAGCATTTCCCAATGGACACAGTTAAGAAAATGGGAAAATACGGCTTTATGGGTATTCCTGTACCAAAGGAGTATGGCGGACAGGGTTGTGATATCTTAACATATGTTATGTGTGTTGAGGAACTTTCAAAGGTTTGTGCTACAACAGGTGTTGTTGTATCAGCACATACATCACTCTGTGCTGACCCAATCCTTACATATGGTACAGAAGAGCAGAAGAAGAAATATCTTCCTGACCTTGCAAGTGGCAAGAAAATAGGTGCATTCGGGCTTACAGAGCCAGGTGCAGGTACAGATGCCCAGGGCGTACAGACAAAAGCTGTTCTCGATGGCGATGAGTGGGTGCTTAATGGTTCCAAGTGCTTCATTACAAACGGTGAAGTAGCTGATATATACATTATAATTGCTTATACAGATGTTATTGAAAAGAGAGGAAGGAAAGTTAAATCATTCTCTGCATTTATCGTAGAGAAAGGAACGCCTGGCTTCTCATTTGGTACAAAGGAAAAGAAGATGGGTATCCGCGGTTCTGCTACATATGAGTTGATTTTCCAGGACTGCCGTATTCCAAAGGATGCCCTTTTAGGACCACAGGGAAAAGGTTTCCCTATTGCTATGCATACTCTTGACGGCGGACGTATTGGTATCGCTTCACAGGCTCTCGGAATTGCAGAAGGCGCATTAGAGAGGACAATTGAGTATACAAAGGAAAGAAAGCAGTTTGGACGTACTATTGCACAGCAGCAGAATACACAGTTCCAGCTTGCTGACATGGCTACAAAAGTAGAGGCTGCAAGACACCTTGTATACAAAGCTGCCATGAAGAAACAGGAATTCGCAGAGGGTGCTAAGGTATCTTATTCTGTAGAAGCTGCTATGGCTAAACTGTATGCTGCAGAAGTTGCAATGGAAGTTACAACAAAGGCAGTACAGCTGCATGGTGGTTATGGTTATATCAGGGAGTACGATGTAGAACGTATGATGCGTGATGCCAAGATTACAGAAATCTACGAAGGAACTTCAGAAGTCCAGCGTATGGTAATATCAGGCAGCTTATTAAAATAATTAAAAAGGAGTGGTAAAGCCGTGAAAATAGTAGTATGTATAAAGCAGGTTCCAGATACTAAGGGCGGGGTGAAGTTTAACCCTGATGGTACTTTGGACAGGGGCGCTATGCTTGCGATTATGAACCCTGATGACAAAGCAGGTCTTGAAGCAGCCCTCAGATTAAAAGATGAATATGGTGCAGAAGTTACTGTTATTACAATGGGTCTTCCTAAAGCAGAAGAAGTTCTCCGTGAGGCTATGGCTATGGGGGCTGACAAAGGAATCCTTGTAACAGACAGGGTTTTAGGTGGAGCAGATACATGGGCTACATCTACAACTATCGCTGGAGCACTCAGGAATATTGACTATGATTTAATTATCACTGGCCGTCAGGCTATTGATGGTGATACAGCCCAGGTTGGTCCTCAGATTTCTGAGCATCTTGACCTTCCAGTTATTTCATATGCAAAGGATATCAAAATCGAAGGTGACTATGTAATTGTACAGCGCCAGTATGATGACAGATATCATGTATTAAAGGCTAAGATGCCTTGTCTGGTTACAGCTCTTTCAGAGTTAAATGAGCCACGTTATATGACTCCTGGCGGAATTTTTGATGCTTATGATGCTGATATTACAGTATGGGGCAGGAAAGACCTTAAGGATGTTGACGATTCTAATCTTGGTTTAGCAGGTTCACCTACAAAGATTGCCAAAGCTTCTGATAAGGTAAGAAAAGGTGCAGGTGAAGTTAAAACTGACCTTGATGCAGATGGTGCAGTTTCATATATCATGGGCAAATTAAAAGAGAAACATGTAATCTAAATAGAAAAGGAAAAGTGGTGACTAAAATGGGTTTAGAAGAATATAAGGGTGTCTATGTCTTTGCACAGCAGGTAGACAACGAATTAAGCGGAATTGCTTTTGAATTACTTGGAAAAGCTAAAGAACTTGCAAAAGACCTGAACACAGATGTTACAGCAATGCTTTTAGGTTCTGGCATCAAAGGTCTTGCAGACCAGTTAGCTGAATATGGCGCTGATAAGGTTATCGTTGTTGATGACCCAGAATTAAAAGAATACAGGACAGAGCCTTATGCTCATGCAGTTTCTTCAATTATAAATGAGTATAAGCCTGAAATAGTACTTGTTGGTGCTACTGCAATCGGAAGGGACTTAGGTCCTAGGGTTTCAGCAAGGGTTGCAACTGGACTTACAGCTGACTGTACTGTACTTGAAATTGGTGATTTCCCACTCAATCCAATTCCAGGACAGGAGCAGAAGCATAACCAGTTATTAATGACACGTCCTGCATTTGGTGGCAATACAATTGCTACTATTGCATGCCCTGACAACCGCCCACAGATGGCAACAGTACGTCCTGGTGTTATGCAGAAGATTGACCCTGTAGCTGGAGCAAAAGCTGAAGTTATAGAATACAATCCTGGATTTACACCTAATGACAAATATGTTGAAATCGTGGAAATAGTTAAAGAAATTTCTAATACAGTAGATATCATGGACGCCAAGATACTTGTATCAGGCGGACGTGGTGTTGGAAGCAAAGAAAACTTCCAGATTTTACAGGATTTAGCTGATGTAATTGGCGGTACAGTAAGCTGCTCACGTGCAGTAGTAGATAATGGCTGGATGCCAAAAGAATTACAGGTAGGGCAGACAGGTAAAACAGTACGTCCTAATGTATATTTTGCTATTGGTATTTCAGGCGCTATCCAGCATGCAGCAGGTATGGAAGAGTCTGATATCATTGTTGCAATTAACAAAGATGAAACAGCTCCTATTTTTGACATAGCTGATTATGGTGTTGTTGGTGACCTTAACAAGATAGTTCCAAAGCTTACAGAGGAATTAAAGAAGGTTGTAAAATAATCTTGTATATTAATTAAAAAATAAATTATGCAATGTACATAAATGTGCAATGTTGCATATACATACAGGGATATCTGGTATTAGTGCCAGGTATCCCTGTTTTAAATTGTGTATTTATGGGTTTCCAAAGAATACAGTTCCTTTGCTTCTTTTACTTTAGAAACAACAGTCCACAAGAATTCGTAATTCCAGTCCAGCCGCACTGCATACTGCTCCACAATTCATTTGCATGAAAGCGGCGTTGCTATAACCAGCGTATCAAGCCTAAGATAATAAAAACCCCTAGCCGCAAATAACTAATGAATTGGCAAAAAAACAATAACTGTATTGAGATTTTTCTGAAAGGAAAAGGAGACGGTTATACAATTCGTTATGCTTTACAATATTTGTATAATTACATGGGGGTTAATGTATTGGATGGTTACTCTCTAAAAAATAATGCAGTCAATAATAAACAGATAGTTGTTATTTTAGATAATACGACTGAAATTAGAGATAGTATTTATATATTTAGTACATTTTAATAAGAAATAGAGCATTATATAACTACATCTAATTTGAAAATTATGGTGCTAACATGAAGGACAGTGTAGAAAAATAGAATTTTAGTCGATACATATTATAATACTAATTGGTCAAGTTTGATTAAGGAGAAGTAAATTTTGTTAACTATAGCGATTTGTGATGATGAAGCTTTTTTTAGAGATTGGATAAAAGAAATGTTGCTACAATATATGCAAGATAAAGGAGTAATTTATGAGATTGATACTTTTCAGTCAGGTAAAGAATTACTGGATTTGGGTATTGAATTGAATCAATATCAGATTATTTTTTTGGATATTAATATGGATAGTATAAACGGACTTATGACGGCAAGAAAAATCAGGGAACAAAATAAGGAGGTCTTTATTGTTTTTATTACTGCTTTTGTGGATTATAGTATGGAAGGATATAAGGTGGATGCTATACGTTTTTTGTTAAAGAGCAGCAGAAATATGCAGGGGCATATTGCAGAATGCATGGATGCCATATATAAGAAAATGCAATATGATGTAACGTGGAAAGAGTTTGAATTTCATGAGGGAAAGAAAACAGTGTCTTTAGATTGTCTTTTGTATGTGGAAAGCAAAAAGCATAGGCTGGAATTTCATATAATGGAAGATAAATTTGTTACCTACACCATATATGGGACCTTAAATAATATGGAGAGGTATATTAACAGCAGACAATTTTTAAGATGCCATCAAAGCTTTTTAGTAAATATAAAATATATTGAAAATATTTACCGCTATAGGGTTATTTTATATAATGGAAAGGACTTTCCGGTTCCAAAGGCAAGATATAAAGAGGTATGGAATGATTATGTGACATACAAAGGAGAGTTGTGATGTTTGCTTATATAGAAAGTGCATTGATAATTGTTTTGGAAGTATTATGTTGTAAAATATTTTATGGAGCGTTTGGAAATAAAAGAAAAAAAGAAAATGAATGGATAGAACATATATTAATACTTCTGTTGATTGTAGAATTTTTTTGTAGTGCTTTGTTTTTTGAACAGATGGTTTTATTAAAAGTGCTTATGGTGGTTGCCGGAATTGCTATAGTGATGTATTGCATTATGGAAATAAGTTTCGTTAAAACGCTGATTATGGCCTTTTTATACGAAGGGCTTATGTTTGTGGTAGATTATCTGACATTTTTATTGTGTGTAACAGTTTTTAAGAATGTTGCCAAGATAGACAATATTTATTATATTCAAGGTGGTTTATTAGTTTTGCTTGATAAGGTATTCCTTTTTTTAATTGTGCTGGTTATCCGTAAAGCAGTAGGGGATTATGAAATACAAATTATGAAAGATTCTGATTGGGTAAAATTTATTTTTTTCCCTATTTATACTATTTGCACTATAGCAGGCATGATTTTTGTATTGGGAGCCCCAAATCCCCAGAATAAAGATATTATTTTTTTTATGATAGCATTTGGCTTAGTTGGAATGAATATAGTAGTATTCTATTTAATTAGCGATATTATGAAAAGAGAAAATGAGATCTATGAAGATAAAATTTTTCGTCTTCAAATGAAAAATCAGACGGAAATGTATTATTCCATTTCAGAAAATCTTGAAAAACAACGGAGGAAGTCGCATGAATACAAAAATCAATTGGTGTGTATAAAGTCGCTTTTAAAAAGAAATAAAATAAAAGAAGTAAATAGCTATATTAATCAAATTGGGGATGTGTTGGAAACAGAATCAGATAATATTAGTACAAACCATGTGATAGTAGATGCAATATTAAATACCAAGTATGGTGAGATGATGGAAAAAAATATTATATTTGTGTTTCGTATAAATGATTTGTCCCAATTAACGGTATCTGATGAAGATATTGTGGTGATTTTATCAAATTTACTTAATAATGCAATAGAGGCATGTGAAAAATGTCATGAAAAAAAAGTTGTAAAATTGAAATTTATTATTGAAAAAAATGTAACAATAATTTCAGTGAAAAATACATATGAAAATGCATTAGTTAAACATGATGGGATGTTTTTGACGACAAAAAATGAACAAGATGAACATGGAATAGGAATTTGCAATATTACCAATGTGATAGAAAAATATGGAGGTTCTTATGTGATAAAGCCAGATAATGGAGAGTTTTATTTTTCAATTATTATTCCCCAAAACAGAAAAGGGGTTGCCGCACTAAGTGATATGCCCCCTTCTAGGTAGACAAGTAAAATAATAAAACTTGTTACTTAGGAGGGAGCATATTTTATGCCAAAAATAAAAAATTGCATCTATAAGTGACAATCCAAATATATTGGCAGCAAATAAATTTTTATTCGTTAAATTGACAGCTCCATTTCCGTTTTTTGCTCTAAAAATGCGTTTTTTGCAAATTATCTTGAATTTTAACTGAAAAATTTTATTATAACAATAAAGGAGGGATTATTATCGTTGAAAAGTTTGTAAAAAATATAGTGGAACAAATGGTTTGTGAAAAATTGATAGATGACAAAATGAGAGAAGATTATATATATGTACTACAAATTTATATTGAAAAAATTATTGGTATAGGTAGTATTTTGTTAATCAGTATATTTTTAGAATGTTTATTTCAAACAATACTTTTTTTGTTATTTTTTACAGGATTAAGGAAAAGAACAGGCGGATATCATGCTAATACATTCCTTTTCTGTTATTTGGAAACTGTTGGAACTTATATAATTATTTTTTGCATACATCCTATATTAGTAAAAAATAGTCTTGTGCTTTATGTGGGGGTAATTCTTGCATCAGTAATAATATGTTTAATAGGGACTGTAAATCACCCTTGTATACATATGAGTAAAGAAGAACTATTAGAGTCAAGAAAAACAGCACAACAAGTTCTAGGTATAGAACTATTTGTGATTTTTTTTGCAGGATTGTTAAATGTTGAAATGATTTTTATAAGTTATATGGCAACGGCAGTGATGCTATGTGCTATATTATTGATTATTTCTAAAATATTACATCAGGAGGTGAAAGCGGCATGAAAAAGCTGGATAAAAAGGTTTTGAAGGCAGTTGAACGTGCTACAAGAAATGAGGTGGTTCGTAATCGTCGTGGATGGCCGCCGTTATGTGGCGGGCTTCTACATCAGCCAATGAGACCACAAAAGAAACAGAAATAAGTAAACATATGTGAAAGAGAGGTAACAGTATGAGAAAAAGAAATTTTAAAAACGTAGCAGCAATGTTGGTATTAAGTCTGGTAGTTGGGACAGTGGGACCTGTAGCAACGTCATTTGCGGCAGAAAAGGAAATAGGAGATGTTGTAAAAAGTGCATCAGATATTGAAACTGATGCAAAAACTACATTTCCGGAGTTAGACAATTCAATGGGTGAGAAGATTTCCATAAAAACGAAAACTGCAAGTCAAAAGGATGTTTTTGAAGATGTCACTCTTCCAGATGATGATGGTATTGTTCCATTTAGTGATTCTGGACATAGTACAGCAGATACAGCATTGTTCCTTGATAGCAGTTATATGGGAAATGTGCTGGCTGATGCGGCATCTGATTCCGAAAACTGGTATTTCTTTCAGGTAGAAGAAACATGTAAGATATCTGCTGTTTTAGAGCAGCCAGTATCAGGTGGGGATTATGATATTTATTTATATAAGTATAATGACGATGGTTCTCTATCATTAATTTCGTATTCACTTTATTCTGGTTCAACTATGGAAAATTTGAGTGCAGCTGGTGAAAATGGGTTTTATTTTTTAAGGGTGGTTCCGCAAACAGTAGCAACAGAAGCAGATGCTGTATACTTTTTCATGGTTTCTCTAATAACAGAATACGATGCTTGTGAACCAGATGATATGCCTGCATATGCTGTGGAATATTCAAATTCTATAGATGTTAATAACACAATTGATAATATGTATGACCAGGATTGGTCTAAATTAACAGTTTCAACTGGAGGGACTCATATTGTTTCTATGTCCAATATTCCCGATGACTGTACATATAATTTATATGTATTTGATTCATCATTAAATTTCTTAGCAGGAATGTCATGTAGCGAAAATAAAGTAGGAACTGTAAACTTAGATGCTGGAGAATACTATATTAAAGTTGCAAGTGCAACGGGCTACAGTACGGCACAAAGTTATAATCTGAAGCTCATGAAGAGAAAATCTTCTTATTCAGATATGATGTTTACTAAGACAGGTCAAATTGTTGAATTGACAACATATGCTTTATATATTAATGGTAAAGCCGCAGATATGAAATGGTCTTATCATTATACCGTCAATTATACAAGAAATCAGGATGTTATACCAAATGATAACGCATCCTTTTTAAATGGATACTTAAAGAATGGGCAATATAGTGGATCACAGGGAGTATCTTCAGGTGACTGCATAGCAGTTTACATGGATAACTTTGTTTACACATATTTTTGCAGATTTCCGGGAAGTGGGGCAGACTATGATTGGATTGATCAACCGTTTGAGGATGGAGAATATATTCTGTTTTATGTAGATGCTAAAACCGGAAAGGCAATTGATACAGAAATAAACTATTACCATTTATCACTTAACATGAAACAATCATTTACTGAATTTAATTAGAGGAAGGTATTATAGTGATGGGCTTAACTATTAATAGTCCGGCTCCACCAAATGTTTACATCAGGAAAAACGATGTAAATCTTGATAGGAGTGTTGCTTTTCCGAAAGATGATAATAAGTTTACAGAAGGAAAATACTTTGGCGGGGAAAGAGATGCTTTTGCCAAGGCTTATAATAGTGCCAAAAGCACAAAAAGCAGTCAATTTATAGAAACTGCATATGGAAGTTTATCTGACTGGTCTGGAGTCTGTGAAGAAATTGATGCACAGCTAAAGAGTTACAAAGAGTTATTTGAGCGGTTCAGAGAGACGGTTTATGATTCACAGAACAGAAGTGGAGAAAAAGAATATGCATGTTCTTTGCTAAAATCTATAAATTTAGGATTGGCAGGAGTGAAATATCAGAATAATACTCTGAAGAAGGGTGTTAATGATGGTGGAAGCCAAGAAGTTAAAGAACTATGGGGATTAATTGAAAAAAAACCGCAGACATATTTTTCTAATAACAATCTTTACAAGCCAGATGAAGAGAAATACCAAGCTTTCTTGAAAGGCACTGCCCATACCAGTGCCATAGACAATAGGCTGGATGAAATCCTAAAAGAAATTTTGGGCAAGTAATATATTGCTGACAGGCATTTAAATGAATAATCTCTGTGGGAATAGTACATTATATGCTATTTGCACAGAGATATTTAAGGAGAAAGGAGAGCAATAATATGTTGATGGAAATTAGTAACACATATAATAGTTATATTGGTAATTCTGCATATGTCACGAAAAACAATAACCAGAAATGGGCAATAGAAAGCCGTAGGACAGATAAAACCAGTCCAGAGGTACAATCTTTGGCAAGGAAAACAGCAGCGGATGAATTATCATACCTTTCCAATAAATATAGTAATTACAGTTTTATATCTGCCAATTATTCTAAAGGAATGAAATATGGCTCCAATTCAACCATAAATGTTGCAATCTCCCCACAATTTTTGACAAAAATGGCAAATGATTCTGAATTGGAAGCGGAATATGAAAAAAATATTGCAGCTATGCAAAGATGCGATGAACAATTTACGCAAATGCAGGCTGCCCGTGGCTGGAGAGTTGATGCACAAGGTTGGGCAGTTGATAAAGATGGGGGCATTAGCAGTTGGGCAGTTGTTACAAAAGATCCAAATACAAAATCTCATTTACAAACTATATCCGAAAATGTAGAGAAAATCCACAGGAAGAATGAAAAAAAGAAAAGAGGCAGAGCTGGGATTGAGGAAAAACGCCAGATTAACAAGAAGGAAAAAGAAGCAATTGCAGGTATCAATTTGGATATGAAGATATAAAAAGGATTATTTACATTAATATGAGTTATGGTATATGAATAGAAATATAGAAATACAAAGTAGATAATGTACAGATTTAACAATCTTTTACATTAAATTTAGGAAAGGAGAAAAAGTAATTATGAGCAAGTTAGGGAAAAAGGGTTCCTTTGAAAGAGGGACATTTATGGCATATGCATGTGTAACATGCTATTGCTATTGTTCGACATGCACTAATTGTACAGGTAGTACTCTTAAGACAAATGGTTCATCTGTTTTAAAAACTGTAACTACTAATACTAATCAGGGTGGATTTAACAATGCTTCTTTGATTTAGGATATTGTATTTTGTGCTGGAGTAAGGTAAGGTCATGTCAGCTTGTGTTGACATGACCTTATTAAGAATACTTGGAGGTAAAAGATGTTGAATGAAAAACCAAATATTCATTTATTTGAAGTATATGATAGAAAATTTTTATATGATGTAGATACAAATTCTATTGTTTCCATTCCAGATGATGTATTTATCTTTTTAAGAGAGCTAGTTTATTGCTCTGATAATTTCAAGATAAACAATAAATTGAAATCAATGAATGAAAAAGTAAAGCAAGGGATTATGTATTTAGAAGACCAGGGATTATTGCATCCAGTTAATAATGATTTACAGATAAAACATATTGAAACAGATATTTTACAAGAATTGTTTGGTAGTAACTTGTCTTTGATGACGTTACAGGTTACACAAAACTGTAACCTGCGTTGTAAATATTGTGTATATTCGGGGAGTTATATCAATCGTACACATACCAATAAGAGAATGACATGGGAAGTAGCTAAAAAAGCAGTTGACTTCTATTATGAACATACAAGGAATAGCAGGGAAGTATCATTAGGTTTCTATGGTGGAGAACCTTTATTGGAGATTGCGTTAATAAGAAAAGTGGTTATATATGCGGAAGAACTTTTCAAAGGTAAAAAATTATCTTTTAATATGACAACAAATGCAACATTGATTACAGATGAAATTGTACAGTTTCTTTTGGAACACAATTTTTATCTTTCAATCAGCTTAGATGGACCCAAAATAATCCAAGATGGAAACAGGGTATTTGCGGATAAAGAAAGCGGGACATTTGATATTGTAATGGAGAATTTGGAGCGGATAAAGGGCTGTTATCCAGAGTTCCTTAAAAAAATCACATTCAATGCTGTTATTGATTTGAGTAAAGATATAGGATGTGCCAATGACTTTTTTATGTCATATGATACCGTAAAAGAAATTTTTGTTATGGGGAATATAATAAATGATGCAAATAGACAAGAAGAACTTGTAATCAACAGAGAGTATGTAACAGATGCATTGTATGAAGAATTTAAGGTTTTATTATTCTATTGTTCAGACATATTTAAGATATATAAACCAACACTTATGGATGGCCGTTTTCGTGGAATCAAGCAACTTTATTATAACCGGATGGTAGCCAAAAATTCAAAGACCAATTATGATTGTCCAGGCGGGCAGTGTCTGCCTGGGGCGCAGAGATTTTTTGTAAATGCAGATGGCAGATTTTATCCATGTGAAAGAGTGGATGAAGCGTCTGAAACATATTATATTGGAAATCTTGAGGATGGCTTTGATATGGACAAGATTTCGGGGTTGTTAAACGTAGCACAACTTACGGAAAAAGAATGTAAGAATTGCTGGTGTTTTCGTTTATGTTCCCAGTGTATTGCAATGGCAGAAGAAAATGGAGAATTATCAAAGAAAAGGAGACTATCAAATTGCAATAGGCTTCGCAACCAGATTGAAAGTGATATAAAAGATTATATTGTATTATGTGATAACCATTGCGACTTTGAGAAAGAGGTGAAAAGATGAAAGCAGTTATATACCCTTATGATTTTGAATTTATTTCGACACTTAAATACCGGGACATGTTAAAGGATATTGAAATAGTATATCTGCTTTCGCCAATGGGATTTGGAAATTCAGGAAGAGATGGATACTATTTGCAGGATGAAAAATCCGGCTATATTATAAAAAGTGAATTGGCTGATGATGAATATGCAAATATTGATACGCTGCTAATAACAGAATCTATACTTAAATTACCTATTACAGACAGAATAGAAGAATTAGATAAAATACTTTCTAAGTGTTCCTATGTGGTTAATATGGCTTATGAAAATGATTTTTCTAAAATGATTGGAAAGCTATGTCAGAGGAAAGATGTAAAATTGATTGATAATTTTGACTTAGTTGGAAATAAAAAGGTGATCAATCTAAATAGCGTTGGACTGCCATCAGAGAGAAACCGGATTAATACACCGGTTATTGCGGTCTGCGGGCTTGCACCAATGACACAGAAATTTGATTTGCAGCTATATTTTAGAAACCAGCTTCTGCATAATGGTTATAAAGTAAGTCAGATTGGAACAAAACAGAACAGCCAGCTCTTTGGTTTTCATACATGGGGAGAACCGTTATATGATAACACATTTCCTGAGACGGAAAAGATTGCAAGGATAAACCAATTTATAAAAGACATTGAAGCAGAGGAAAAGCCAGATGTGTTTATTATTGGTATCCCGGATGCATTGGTGCCATATACCCATAAACATACATTCCGGTATGGGATTCCTGCTTTTGAAATCTTTAATGCTGTTTCACCCGATTTTACAATTATGTCTTTATTTAATGGTGAATACACAGATGAATTTTATGAGGAAATGATAAAACTTTGTAATTATAAGTTTAATATAGATATTGACTGTTTCTATAATTCTCATTTTGTTCCCATATCTCTTTCTATTAATGCAAATGATTTGTCATATTCTTTTGCTAGGAGAAAGACTATAGCAGAGGGGAAATATCAGGTTTTTAATTCGGAATGTATTGAAAGTAAGGAATTATATGACTATATGATAGGATGTTTGCAGCAATATGGCCGGTTTAAATCATATTAAGGTGGTACATAAAATGGAAAGAGAAAATATTAAAAATGAAATTATCAGGCTGATTTCTGAAAAGATTGGTATAAATCAGCAAAAACTGAATGATTATAGCAAAGAAAAGAGTCTGCTGGATGCTTCCATTGGATTACAGCCACGGGATTTGCTGACTTTGTTTTTTGAATTACAGAGAAAGTATGATATTATCTTTGTTGAAAAGGATATTACTGAAAAACGGTTTGATTATCTTGACAATATGGTAAATGCAGTTATTGATAAACAAGTATCTGAGTAATTGCAAAGGGAAGGCTGGATTGGAAAGTGGTAGAAGTTGCACTTATAGATAATGGAGTAAACAACGGGTTGCTTATGCGGCCAGTAAAGGACAAAGTGACAGTAGGCGCATTCAATCAGATTGAACCAGACAATCTATGTTTCAATGAACAGCAGTCTATACATGGCACTAATTGTGCAATGATTATTGAGAAATATAATCCAAAGGTTGTATTGCATAGTATAAGAATACTTGCAGATAATGGCAAAGGTATTATAGATAAATTGCAGCCTGCACTGGAGTATTGTTATCAAAACGGTATCTGGTTAGTAAATCTAAGTTTTGGGACAACACATTTTATGGATAAAACAGTTATCCGCCATGTGATTAACCATTATGCTAACAGAGGTATGGTTATTGTAGCTGCAACTGCTAATAGTGGATATAGGACTTATCCAGCTTCTTTTTCTAATGTTATTGGTGTTGCATCTGGATTAGAATATGCAATAGATATGAATTTGAATTGGCAGATAGGCGTGGAATTTGTTGCACCTTCCGAACATGAAATAAGTATTGGTAATTATATTTTTACTCTTGGAAAGAGTAACAGCTATGCAGCACCATACATTATGGCAAAAGTTGGAAGCATATTGGCAGAAAATACAGATTATAATGTGTGCCAAATAAAGAGCAGGATGTTTCCGGAAAATTATATACATCCTGTTTATCCTGATTGGATAGAAAATGCGTGGTTTTCGTCAGCATGCAAGGTTAGCAGGGCATCTTATTATTTTACGCAGAAAAAAGGAACGTATGAGAGTTGCCATGCACAAATAGATACGATTGTATTGCAAAACAGGGCGGAATATAATTTATATGGAAATTACAATAAACATATTGTGTATTTGGGGGAAGAACTGATTGAGGATAGAGCAGCCAACAGGCATTTTTGGTGTAAGGCGCAGCGGGAAATCCAGATTGCAAATAGTAAAAAAAGAGAAGCAGATATAGACATTCCGGTTATCATTTTCAGAATAGATAAGAGCCTGGATGATTTGTTCTGGCTTATACAGTTAAGAGAATGTTTCAGAAATGATGGATATAATGCTTATACCATAAGCCATAGGACGGAAAGTGTCTTGTATGATTTGGAATATATACCAGTGGAGGTATGTAATGCAGATAAGAAAGAAATATTACATGATTTCCTATACTGGCAGACTTACTACAATCAGTCAGACATTATAATTTTTGAGAGTGAATCAGAACAAAAAGGGACAGATATGTTTGTTGATATTTCACTTGTAGATGGACAGGTATCGGCAGATATATATTATTATGGGCATATCAGGGTAAAAATGATATTTACCAGAACAGAGAATATAAACACCTTATATCATCATATGGTGGAGCTGCTGACAGATGAAAGTAATGAGTAATAAAGAAGTAGTGCAAAAATTGTTTGCACTCTTAAAAGATTATAAAAGAACAATAATGGTTAGGTTCTAATCTGGTGTCCAGCCTGCAATTATCTGTTTAATGATACTATCCATAATAATATTTGCCTTTATAAACGGATGGCGGATAAGGATATACGTTCTATTTGTGAAGATAGTGGGCTAGTGGAATTTATAACAGAGGTATTGTTGGAATAACACATTGATGAATAAAAAACTAAGGGACAGGACAGTAATTATTGTAACATACAAAACCGGAATTTTGGAGGACGTGGATCAGGTAATAGAACTTATGGATAGAGAAATTTAAGCATATACATTTGCTTTTCTATTTCATCTAATTTTTTACTTTTATAAAAGCAATTGGTTTTTTAAAAATCTATTTTTCAATTATTATTTTTCTTGATAAGATAGTCTGATTAAGTAATCTATATTGTAGAATATTTTCTTATTTCAAATATAATATAACCTTTTTCTATATAGTTAAAAAATTATAATAATTAATATCATACTAGCATAACACGTTTTTAATAGCTAGACTATATTTATAAATTATGTTGTAATGTCTTTATAAAAATTTCTGAGGATATTTTCATAGGTAAAAAAGTATCAATAACTGAACTAAGTAATGAATGAAAAAAATATCTGGAACTTTAAACCTGTTGTTCTACATAAAAGGTTTAAAGAGGGTGGAATTGAAAAGGTATTATTTTATGCTTTCAGCCGCTGCAGAAATCCAGGCATATGCAAAACTTACCATACATATCAATAAAAATGCAGAAGCAGCTAGATACACAGGTTTTCTGGCTATTAATAAAAGTACAGCTTGTCTATAAATAGTTTGAGATACAGTTTTATAAATATGTAAAGCTGATTTTAAATCAAAAGATTATCATTGGAAGGGTTTTATAATTTAAGGAAAGCTCTCATAGAAAGGCGGTTTATAATTATGATAAAAGAGAATTATGAGGTAGCATTATCATATGCACATAAGGATGAGGAAATAGCTAAAATTATTAAAAAGGAGTTTAAAGATATTTTTGATGGCTGCTTCTTTATGGATATATTAAAACAAGAAGAATTGGCAAGTGCAGAAGTGTTTGAAGAAGAATTTGGAAACGGTGAAGTTTTATTTGGAAAAACAGGGACAGAAATACTGTAAAATCTATTTATTTCAAGAAAAGAAAACTATAGAAAATATTGATGACTTAAGAAACAGAGCAAATTATTTGAGAGAAACTATTAATGGCTATATAAAAGAAAATAGAAAAAAGATACATTTATTCCCTGATACTACAGCACCATTAATGTTTGCTATGGCTGCAAAAACAATAGTGCGTGGAAAAATACAGTTATATGAATATATTAATGAAGAGAACAGTTATTATAAATCTTTGGTAAGATAATTTATTTGTATATAAAGAGAACAAGTACAAAAATTAATTAATATCTGTTGTATGGTTATATAAAAATGGTGAGGGGGGGGGAGAAAGAAAATTTATCTTGATAAAATCCTATATCTTGTATTTTCTATTTTTAATGTTACAGCTCTATGTTTTCTTGCTGAAGTTTCCTTAATTTATCTTTTTTGACTTTTTACCCTAGAAATTATAAAATAACAGGTATTTTTAGGACCTGTAGATTATTATAATCTATTTTATCCTTATCCAATTCCATATTTGTTATTTTTTATACAATATTTGAATTGTTCTTACATTAATAAGTTCTATAATTAATCCCATAGTTAAACATACCATCCTTTGAAGTGAATAATACAATAATATTATTTATTAAATAATATTTCAAGTCTAGTATTATAACCAATAAAGAGGTATGTGAAGTACTAATATACAATATTAATTATTAATAATTACCTAGAGTATTTTTTGTAATGTATATGATATTCGTGGAATATGTTATGGAAAGCTTAGGTAAAAGAATGGAAGGTTTTTGCAAAACCAGCAAGCTGGCAACAAAGATAAATTTCATCTATAAAGTTTGTGTCTGGCGTGCTATCTCCCATAAATTTGGATTATGTGCAAAAAGCAGTACAGAAATAAGGTGAAAAGAAGAAATTTTATAAAATAGCATAATGATTTTTTTGAACAGGTTTTGTGTAAGTTTAAAAATACAATATTTTTAGAAAAGGTTTGACATTAATTGTACTAATGTATACAATTATATGCAGATGAACTGCCTTATTATTTTTTGGCAGGCTTAATCTGGCGCATTTTACGCTATAGTATAGAATTATTCTCTAGGGAGATAGCAGGGAAATGGATAATTATATTGTAAATAAAGAAGTTATGGATAAATATTCCTTGCGTGGCAAGGTGTTTAATAAGATACGTGAGGATATACTTGCAGGTAACTACCCTGAAAAGTCAGAATTGAGGGAAGCGGCAATCAGCAAGGAAATGGGTGTTTCACGTACTCCTGTAAGGGAGGCGTTAAGGCAGCTTGAACTGGAAGGGCTTGTCTCTATTATTCCTAATAAGGGTGCATATGTAAATGGGATTACATCAAAGGATATATATGATATATATGTTATACGTTCATATCTGGAAGGTCTTTGTGCCAAATGGGCATGTGGAAATATTACTGCAAGCCAGATTGAAAATCTTGAGGAGATTATTTATCTAAGTGAGTTCCATATTGGAAAGGGGCACTGGGACCAGATTTTTGAGCTTGATAACAGGTTCCACCTGGCAATGTATGAGGCATGTGGCAGTAAAATACTTGAACATATACTTTCAGATTACCATCATTATGTTGAACGTGTAAGAAAGAATACATTATCATCATATGAACGTGCAAGTATGGCAAGTGCAGAACATAAGGCAATATTACAGTCAGTTAAGG
Organism: Lachnospiraceae bacterium; assembly: GCA_022797375.1. Classification (GTDB taxonomy): domain Bacteria; phylum Bacillota; class Clostridia; order Lachnospirales; family Lachnospiraceae; genus Butyribacter. The sequence continues at coordinate 12,048 of JAAWKM010000024.1, read as the reverse complement.
ATAAAGACGAGGCAAGGGCAGAACGTCTTGCTAATGAGCATATTTTTAAGTCAATAGATAATATTAAAAACCAGGGGCTTGACAAGCTTATGCAGAAGATGTGAAACCTGGTGCCGGAATGGCAGGATTTAAAATAAAAAATAAGGGGTAAGGATTTTGTGGATAAACTTCAGGTATTGATGTCATCATATAATGGCAGGAAGTATATTAAAGAGCAGTTAGATTCCATAATGGCGCAGGATTGCCAGGAGAGTGGTATTGCAGACTTATTCCTGCTTGTAAGGGATGATGGTTCTACAGATGGCACACAGAAAATATTGGAACAGTATTCAAAAAAATATCCAGACAGAATAAGATGGTTCCAGGGAAGCAATAAAGGTGTTATACAAAGTTTTTTTGCACTAATGGCAAATGCAGGCAAAGCAGATTATTATGCACTTGCAGACCAGGATGATTACTGGATGCCTTCTAAAATGAGTGCAGGCATAAAAAAACTTAAGCAGATGGAGGAACATAGTAATAGTGTAAAAATTACTGGTACAGGCAGTATCCCGCTGCTTTACTGCTGCCGTCCTTTGCTGGCAGATGAGTTATTAAACCCTGTTTCCATACATGTGGATAACCCGGAGATGAAACCAGGGTTTGGAAATGCGCTTATAGAAAATATTGTAACAGGATGTACTACTGTATTTAATGACACTTTAAGGCGGATGGTATCAGGCCATATACCAGAGTATGCAACAATGCACGACAGGTGGATGTATCTTACAGCTACATGCTTTGGGGAAATTTACTATGATGAAACACCATATATCTATTACCGCCAGCATGGTGGAAATGCAGTTGGTAAAAATACTGGCAGGCTTCCGGAATTAAAGTACAGGATTAATAAGTTTAAAAAAGATAACCAGAGTTCAAGCAGACAGGCTCTGGAATTTTTACAAATATTTAAAACAGAACTGGAAAACAGGCAGGATTTGCAAGAAAAAGAAAAGCTGCTTAAACTTTTTATAAAAGGAAAGAAAAACAGTAAGGCAAGAAAGAAACTTATAAGTTCTGGCAGCATTTACAGGCAGCGCAGTCTTGATAATAAAATATTTAAAATACTGGTAAGGATTAACTTATATTAATTAAAAATACAAGAAAAGTACAATTGATAATTTATTTGTTGCATTAGTGCCTGTAATGATTACAACTGATAAGTGAGGTTGATTATGAAAAATTATGATCCATATAAAAAGACTATTCTTTTTATTGCATCTTTAATAAACATTCTGTTAATTACAACTATATTTGCATTTGTATGGTATATATATTACCACAATACAATGTATTCATTTAAATTTTACCGCAATGGAAATTACCTGATTATTGCGCTGTATGCCATTATACTACTGTTTTTTTCAAATATGTATGGTGGATTAAAGATTGGCCAGTTAAGAAAAGCGGAAGTAATGCTGTCACAGTATTTAAGCCTTTTCCTGACAAATTTTGTAATATATTTTATAATATCACTTCTTGCGTTCAGGCTTGTAAACCCTTTAATGCTTTTAATAATGATGGTGGTTGAGATGATTGTGTCATCATGTGCCAGCTATATAATAATAAATATCTACAACAGGGTTTTCCCTCCGTGGAAAATACTTCTTATTTATGGGGACAGGCCAGCAGAGAACCTTGTTAATAAAGTAGAAACAAGACGTGATAAATATGCAATTTATGATGCAGTTAATATATATGATGGAATGGATGTTGTTGCTAATAAGATAAAAGATTTCCAGGCTGTAATTATTGGTGATATTTCGGCAGTAGAACGTAATGATATATTAAAGTACTGTTTTGCTAACAGGGTAAGGGCTTATGTAGTTCCTAAGATTTCAGATATTATTCTTATGGGGACTGACAGAATCCATATTTTTGATACGCCTTTTATGCTTTCCAAGGGCTATACATTAAGTGTTGACCAGCTTTTTGCCAAGAGGTTTTTAGATATCCTTCTTGTTGTGCCTGTACTTGTAATAGCAGCACCTGTAATGCTTTTAACAGCTGTTGCAATCTGGCTTTATGACAGAGGGCCTGTATTTTATAAGCAGACACGTGTTACAAGGCATGACAGGGAATTTGAAATATATAAATTCAGAAGCATGGTAGTGGATGCGGAAAGTGACGGGCTTGCGAAGCTTGCTAAAGAAAATGATGACAGGATAACACCTATAGGGCGTTTTATAAGGGCAACACGTATAGATGAACTTCCACAGCTTTTTAATATTTTAAAGGGTGATATGTCATTTGTCGGACCAAGGCCTGAACGTCCTGAGATAATAGAAGAGTATTGTAAGGAGATTCCAGAATTTAAATTCCGTACAAGGGTTAAGGCAGGGCTTACCGGCTATGCACAAGTATATGGGAAATATAATACAACCCCCTATGATAAACTTAAACTTGACCTGCTTTATATATCAAGTTATTCTATGTGGACAGATATTAAGCTTATTCTTATGACAGTGAAAATAGTGCTTAAAAAAGAAGCAACAGAAGGTGTTGATGATACATGGATAACTGCTTTTAAAGAGGATGACAGAGAAGATAGGGACATGGAGAAACAGGAACATAAATAAGCGTTTAAGGGCTTGGAACTTTTACAGAAGTGTGTTAGAATAAAACAAAAAATTAAAATAATTTACTATAATGTAAAATATGTAAAGGAGAAATAGTATGTCAGATGTTAAGAACATGGCTCTGTGGTACCGTTTTGACGACCCTGGTAATATAGGAAAAGACAGTTCACAGAATGGACGGGATGCCTCTGCATGTGGTACATTCCCTCCAGTTATAGAGGAAGTTGGCGGGCGTAATGCAGTACGCATTAAGAGTGATGGCTCTTTTGGGTCTTCATATTTAAAACTTCCTGCTGGTATTTTAAATGATATAAGTGATGATGACGGGATGTGTGTTACATTCTGGATGAATCTTGGCAAAGAAATTGGCGCATGGGAACGTATATTTGATTTTGGCAGGTCAGATATGGGACCTTATATATTTTTGACAAGAAACCTGCGTGCAAGCTGTTTTTCTGGCTCTGACCTGCCAGCAGACCCTGGCAGGACTTTTCCTGCAAATACGTGGATGCATGTGGCTGTTTCTGTACATGGCACTAAAAATGGCACATTAAGCAGTGCTGGTCCTGTTTTATACGTAAATGGAACTATGATTGCAGATGGTTCAATAAGCCAGACAGCGAGTGGCAATTATAAGCGTCTGCGTGAATGGTTTGCAGGACTTGCCAGAGAAGGTAATTATGACAATAACTATATAGGGCATTCACAGTTTAAGGCAGACCCTGACGCTAATGTGGCAATATCAGATTTCCGTGTATATAACAGGGTGCTGTCTGAACATGAGATAGTGGATATAGTATGTGAAACTATTTCTGATGAAGAAATCCTTAAAATAGTTTATGAGAATTTCTTATTTAAGCCTGATAAAATAATTACAGAGGATATAGAATTTCCTTCAAGTTATATGGGGGGAAAGGTCAGTGTGCGCTGGGAATCAGAAAAAGAAGAAGTGCTTTCATCTGATGGGAGGCTTGGTGAATTTACAAAGCCTGAATACATAAAGATTACGGCAATCTTATCTACTGGTACGCATGAATTAAGGTCTGATACTTATGTAAATGTAATACCAAGAATCATAGCACCATATACGATGACTATACATGCAGACAGGGAAACTGTTGATGTGAGCAAAACGCTCTATGGCTTGTTTTATGAGGATATTAATAATGCAGCAGATGGCGGGCTTTATGCGGAACTGCTTTGCAACCGCTCATTTGAAGCATTTGAGTATAATACATATGATGTTTCATCAGGTGTATGTGGCAAATCTACAGGCAGAAATTACACACCATTAAAATACTGGTTTGGTGACCTTGACAAAGTAAATGTAGAAAACCAGCATGGTTTAAATGAACATCTTGGTATTACAAAACCTGATACTAATGAGCATTTTATTACAGCGGGTGATGGCACAGTTATATATAACCGTGGCTTCTGTGATATGGGTGCAACACTTTCAATATACCTGAAAGATGAAGAGGAGTATGGTTTCTCAGTATGGGCAAAATCTGTCCCTAAGGATGGTGTAAGACAGAAGGGTACAGGCTTAAAAGCCAGCCTTGTAGATGAAAATGATATGCCTGTGGCTAATTCTGTAATTATCCCGGTCAGTAAAACTGAATGGAAGAAATACGGTAAAAAGGAAAAGTATACTTTTGTTGCTACAAAGACAGGTTATGCACAGCTTAAATTAGAATTTGTAGGGAAAGTGTCTGTTGCAATGGTTTCACTTATGCCTTCAAAAGTCTGGGGGTCAGAAGAAGAAAGAAGGTCAGGTACTGCACACAAGAACTTCCTTAGTAACCCTAATTACAGGCTGCGCCGTGACCTTGTAAAAGTCATGAGCGACCTGCATCCATCTTTCCTGCGTTTTCCAGGAGGATGTATTTCTGAGGGTTCATATATATGGGAAAATGTATATGACTGGAAAGACTCAGTTGGTGATATTGAATACCGCAAGGAAAATTATAATGTCTGGGGCTATATGATGACACTTGGGCTTGGATACATGGAATATTTCCAGCTTGCAGAAGACCTTAATGCACTTCCGCTTCCTGTTATGGCATGTGGCGTACTTTGCCAGGCACGTTCTGATTATGCAGACCCTGCTGGTGGCAGCCTGCAGGAAAAATATATAAAGAATTTTACGGATTTAATTGATTTTGCGATAAGTACGGATTTTGACAATAATGAATGGGCAGCGCTGCGTAAAAAAATGGGGCATGCAGAGCCATTTAAACTGCATCTTCTTGGTGTTGGCAATGAAAACTGGGGAGAGGAATTCTTTGCAAGTTTTGAAGCATTTAAGTATGCAATTGACCAGTATATGGAGAAAAATTATCCTGGCTATAACCTGGCAATTATATCAACTGTAGGTGCACAGGCAGATGACGATGCTTATAAAAATGGCTGGAAGTTTTTAAGTGGCAACCTGGATACAGATGGTGCAACAGTTTCATTTACTGATGGGGAGAAGAGTTTTGAACAGGAAGTAAAATGGTATGAGCATGAAAATAACTATATGGAGACCATTGCCGATGAACATTATTACCGTTCAAACCAGTATCTCCTTGAAAATGCAGACCGTTATAATTACTATTACCGTGCATATAATGCAGATGGCACTCTTAATGAAGATGAAACATCTAAGGTATTTGTGGGCGAGTATGCATCAACTGATAAAAATACACTTGCAGGGGCAGTTGCAGAGGCAGCAGTTATGACAGGTTTTGAAAATAATGCTGATGTTGTAAGGCTTGCTGCAACAGCACCATTATTTAATAAAGTACTTTTAGATGGAACGTACCGCTGGACACCTGATGCCATATGGTTTGACAATGATTCTGTATGGCGTACACCAAACTATTATGTGCAGCAGATGTTTGCAGACCATCTTGGGGACAAGGCAGTTGAAACAACATTTTCATTGTATGAGAAAGGGGTGAGGACTAGTTTAGAGCCACATGGTGGCATTGAAATTGCTGCTGGCAATGCAGAGGTGCTTGTAAAGGAAGTAAAAGTAATATCAAATAAAGACCAGTCTGTGCTTTTCTTCCAGGATTTCACTAGTGAGATATCAGAAGAGTGGAAGGTTATACCAAAAGCAGATGGATACCAGAGAAGTGGCAAAGGAATTATAATAACACCTGCTGCTAAAGGTTTAAATGGTATTTATATATTAAATGAAACATGGAAGGACTACTCTGTTATTGTAAAAGCAGAACGCATAAGCGGTAATGGCGGCATATTTATTGGTGCAGGGCTTACAGAAATGGAAGACCTCTCTAAAAAAGATGTTATTGAATATGCGGTAAATATGTATAATACTACAACAGGAATAAGGGTATTTAAACAGGGTATAGAAGGGTACAAGTTAGGTGATTATTCATCAAGTGTTACGGCTGGCAACCTGCGTGAATGTAATTATGAAGAACTGGAAAATGGCGTAGAATATACATTTACAGTTAATTATGGCGGCAATGACAGCAAACATCTTATATGTTCATATACTGATGGAAAAGAGTTTAACAGTGCTGTGCTTGAATATAAACTTGAAGCATATAACAGGGCAGTATACCACTCAGTAACAAAAGACAGTGAACATCTTTATGCGAAACTTGTAAACCCATCGGATGTTTCTAAGAAAGTTGCAATCTGCATAGATGGTTATAAACAGGTATATGATGCAAAAGCACTTCTGCTTACGACAGACAAGATATATGCACATGATGCTAATGTGAATACAAAGAAACGTGAATATGTGCAGCCGCGTGAATATAAGCTTGCAGTCTGCGGACAGAAAACAGAAGTACTGCTGCCAGCTAATTCTGTGACAGTTATAGAGTTTTAGCGGGTTAAAAACACTGGAAAGTCTTAGAAACAGGGTACTTAACAGAAGTAATAATACAATGCAAAAAACAGAAATCCAGAATATGGAATTTCTGTTTTTTGCTGTTCTTATTAATAATTTATTTGACATGTATGTATTATGGTGTATAATAAAGCGGAAACGAAGCATACCATAAAAATTTATATATAAGGAGGAAGTTAAAATGTTTGTAACTGATAGCGTTAAGTACATTGGGGTGGATGATAAAGATATTGATTTATTTGAAAGCCAGTATGTTGTACCAGAGGGTGTTTCCTATAATTCATATGTAATTATGGATGAGAAGATTACAGTAATGGATACTGTTGATGCAAGGGCAACTGATGAATGGGTGTCAAACCTTAAAGATGTACTTGGGGACAAGTCACCTGAATATCTTGTAATTTCCCACCTTGAGCCTGACCATGCGGCTAATATACAGAAGATTGCAGAGATGTACCCTGGTATGAAACTTGTTGGCAATGCTAAAACATTCCAGATGCTTCCACAGTTCTTTGATTTTGATTTATCTGAAAGGACAGTTACAGTTAAGGAAGGAGACGTACTTTCTATAGGAAGCCATACACTTCAGTTCTTTATGGCACCTATGGTGCACTGGCCAGAGGTTATGGTTACATATGAAAAGAGTGAGAAAATATTATTCTCTGCTGATGGTTTTGGCAAATTTGGTGCAATTAATTCTGATGAAGAAGATGACTGGGCATGTGAAGCAAGACGTTATTATTTTAATATAGTGGGGAAATATGGTGCACAGGTACAGGCACTTCTTAAAAAGGCATCAGGACTTGACATTGCAATAATATGCCCGTTACATGGACCAGTACTTAAAGAAGATTTAGGATATTATATTAATAAATATGATATATGGAGCAGTTATGAGCCAGAGGATAAAGGGGTGCTTGTAGCATATGCTTCAATTCATGGAAATACAGCAAAAGCTGCTAAAGAATGTGCAGAAATATTTAAAAATAAAGGTGTAGATAAGCTGGAATTATTTGACCTTTCAAGAGATGATATGGCAGAAGCAATTGAGGCTGCATTTAGATATGACCGTATGGTACTTGCATCAGCAACATATGATGGAGGTCTTTTCCCTGTTATGGAAGATTTTCTTGCACATTTAAAAAGCAAGAATTACCAGAAGCGCAAAGTGGCACTTATTGAAAATGGTTCATGGGCGCCAGTTGCTGCAAAGAAGATGGCGGATATGTTAGAAAGCATGAAAAACATTGAAATTTGTGAAAAGAGGGTTAGCATTAAATCCGTTATGAAAGAGGCAGATAAGGCTGCTATTGAAGAAATTGTTAATGCAATGGTTTAAAAATAGCTTGCTGGCAGGAACTGCTGCTGGTTTATAAGATAACAAGGTGTCCAGATGTAAGGATACCTTGTTATTTATTATAGCAGGTTCCATGCGTCCGTTTCTAAACACAGAATAACTGGAAATAGTGTGAGAAATGATTCTAAGACAGCATTTTTCATTACTATTTGTGCCGTGCAAAGCACGGCATGGGGATTTTTATGAAACGGACGTGTGTGGGAACTTTTTTAATGTAGACGGATAAAAAAATTAGTGATATAATATCAAGGACAGACAGGGTAATGTTTTGTGTGGTATGTATTAAACAGTAGTGCTTTACAGAAAATATATTCTAGGAGGATGCGAAATGGGTTTATTTAAAGATGATGATATTAGTGGCATAGATGGGCTGGATTTAGATGCTGGTGCGCTTGAGGGTTTTGGTGATGACAGTATTGATAAAGATTTACTGAACCAGATTTTTGCCGATGATGGTAATAATTCTGATGATGAAACAGAGGATGCACAGCTTGATGTTGGCAGTGAAGGATTTTATATTGACGGGGATACAAGCGGCGTACCAGTGGATGATGCCAGTACCGGAGAGGCAGAAGAACCTGTAACCGGGATAGATAAGGAAATGCCGGAAGAAGAAATCCAGGAAGAGGTGGCAGAAGAGGAAATACCAGAAGAAGTTCCTGCCAAAGAGGAAGAAATACCAGAAGAACCTGTAAAGCCAGAAGGAATTCCGGCAGAGGAGAAGACTGTAGAAGAGCCTGCACCAAACACAGTGGTACCTATTTCTGTAAATGATGATATTGTGAATAATGAAGCCATGAAAGCCATGAATGAAGAACGCCTGAATGGAACGGTTACAGTAATCACTGAGAATACTACTATTACAGGAAGTATTTCATCTGATGGTTCACTTGAGGTTATGGGAACAATTACAGGTGATATTGAATGTGTAGGCAAAGTATATATTAATGGTAAAGTATCAGGCGGGGTAGTTGCTTCTGAAATATATGTAAATACACCTAAGCTTAACGGAGGGCTTATCAGTGAAGGCACTGTAAGGATTGGTGTAGGTACTGTGGTTTTAGGTGATGTTACAGGTTCATCTGCTTATATAGCAGGGGCAGTAAGAGGCAATATTGATATAGAAGGACCTTTAGTTATTGAATCTACGGCTATTTTAAAAGGAGACATAAAAGCTAAGACAATTACTATAAAGTCTGGTGCTGTAATAGATGGTTACTGCTCACTTTACCAGACTGCAGTTGACATGGACAAGATTTTTGAAGAATAAAAACAGGGTTTATGTGTATTTACATAAATACCTGACAGGAGACAGAAATGGCAGAATATAAGAGGATATTATTGAAATTAAGCGGGGAAGCCCTTGCAGGGCCAAATAAGACAGGATTTGATGAAGCTACTTGTTTTGGCGTGGCAAAACAAGTTAAAGAACTTACAGACGCTGGCATAGAAGTGGGAATAGTTACGGGTGGTGGTAATTTCTGGCGTGGACGTACAAGTGAAAACATTGACCGTACAAAAGCAGACCAGATAGGCATGCTTGCCACTGTTATGAACTGCATATATGTTTCCGAGATTTTCCGTTCAGCAGGCATTATGACAAATGTACTTACCCCGTTTGAATGTGGTTCATTTACAAAACTCTTTTCAAAGGACAGGGCAAATAAATACTTTTCAAAAGGAATGGCAGTATTTTTTGCAGGTGGTACAGGGCATCCATATTTTTCAACAGATACATCAACGGTGCTGCGTGCTATTGAAATAGAAGCAGATATAATTCTTTCTGCTAAATCAATTGACGGGGTATATGATTCAGACCCTGCATTAAATCCTGATGCCAGGAAATATGATGTTATAGATATTAATGATGTAATAAACCAGCGCCTTGGTGTTATAGACCTTGCTGCCGCGGTTCTTTGCATGGAAAACCATATGCCTATGATGATTTTCGGGCTTAATGAAGAAAACAGCATTGTTAATACTGTAAATGGCGTGACTAAAGGTACCTTGGTTACTGCATAATAAATAAACAAAAGGCCGGTTGCGGCAGAATGGAGAATAATATGAGCGTTGAATTAAAGCAGTTTGAAGACAAGATGAAAAAAACAGTTGAAAATCTTGGAAATGACTATACTACAATACGTGCAGGGCGTGCTAACCCCCATGTGCTTGACAAGATTACAGTAGACTATTACGGGACCCCTTCTAATCTCCAGTCAGTTGCCAATATTTCTGTAGCAGAAGCACGTACCCTTGTAATACAGCCTTGGGAGCCAAGCCTGGTTAAAGAAATTGAAAAGGCTATTCTTGTATCTGACCTCGGGCTGACACCTAACAATGATGGCAAGGTTATACGTCTTTCATTCCCTGAGCTTACAGAAGAAAGGCGTAAAGAGCTGGTTAAAGATGTCAAGAAGAAGGGTGAAGACAGCAAAATTGCAATCAGGAATATACGCAGGGATGCAAATGACATGGCTAAAAAGCAGCAAAAAGCTAATGAAATCTCAGAAGATGAACAGAAAGATGCAGAAACAAGCATACAGAAAATGACTGATGAATATATAAGTAAAATTGATAAAATGATTGATGAAAAGTCAAAAGAAATAATGACTGTATAATAATTAAAATATGAAAAGCCAAATGCCAGTGCAATGTATGCCACTGGCATTTTTAAATATATTTAAGATAAAACAGGGTTATTTATATAATCTTTCCCTTAATTTCCTTGCACATTCCAGGAAAACCGGTTTATGTGCAAATATAAAACTTCTTTTGCTGTAATTATAATTAATAATATCCAATGCGTCATCTTCTGTTTCAAAGATGCATCTATGAATATCAATATAAATTTTTGTACGGCTTAAATCTTCAAGTTCAAAAATATTTTCACATATGGAAATAACAGGTACATCTTCCTGTGGCTGTTCTGTCCATGTAATATTAAAACCGTTACAGGCTGCAAAATCCTTTAGCCAGTCTGCAGTAGAAAAATAGTAGTTTTCTTCAAGGTAAATTTTTTCTTTGCCATTAAACAGGTGCAGAAAAGGTTCTTTATTAAAATCCAGGCCGAATATCCTGTTTTCACCTGCTTTTCCCATAATTCCATGTATTGCATCATCATATGCAAGCATTACTGTCCTGGCATGGTTGCTGTTTCCAGAGTGAAGCCCTTCATATGCAACCTGGAAAACAGAGCCAAGAAATGTTTCTGCCATTCTGTCAAGTTCTTCTTCTTTAACATATTTTATAAAAAATACAATCCAGTTGCGCCATGCATAGTATGTAGGGAATGTATTATATGCTTCATTTTTAGCGCCCATTGCATGAAGTACCTTTGCATTTCCTACAGAAGCAACTTTATAACCTGCAAGGTTGCAAAGATAGCACCATTCTGTATCATCCCAGTACAGGAAATTTTCTTCTGGCATTAAGCCGATTTTATCAATAACACATCTTTTTACCATAAGTGAACATGCAGCAACAGCATCTGTATAAATAAATTCTGGCATACTGCCATCTTCATATTCATTACAATATAATGCTTCAGTACAAAAATATTTAAAATCAATTTCCTGTCCGAACTGCTGGACATAATCAGGGTTTCCCATATGGTACACCTTAGCGCCAGCCATTCCGGCTTCTGGGTGTTCTTCCAGGAATTTATACAAATTGCCTATTGCGTTTTCATCAAGAAGTGCATCATTATCTACACACATAACGTAAGGATAGCCTTTTTTATACACTTCCCTGAGCCCAGTATTAAAACCTCCTGAACCGCCAAGGTTTTCATGGTTTTCAATTAATACAAGCCTGCCAGGGTAAGTTTCTTTTATACGTTTTACAGACATATCTGTAGAACCATTGTCTACAACATATAAGTCAAAGTCCTGGAATTTAGACTCCAGTATACTCTGGATGCAGTACAGTACGTCAGCTTCTTTATTATAATTACATATTACAATACCAATTTTCTTCATAAATTACCTCTTTTTTAACAGATTTTTAAGTAATTTCTAATTAACTGCTACAGTCTGATTTTATCATTATTAGACAGAAAATACAACAAGTAACTATAAGCGGCTAAATATATGACAGGAAACATCGTTACTATTCACAGTCAATGAAATTCGAGGATTTTTGGCATGTTTTGTGCCAAAAATACGAGTTTTATGGCGCCATTTTGCATGATTTTGGAACAAAAT
>JAAWKM010000210.1 GCA_022797375.1 Lachnospiraceae bacterium | reverse complement strand
TACAACATAATATTTATTATGTTGTATTTTTATTATACCAGTCCCATAAGGTCAATACGTTTCTGGTATTCTTCACATGTAGCTTTTATATAAATCCTTGTTGTTTCTATACTGCTATGTCCAAGTATATCTGCAAGTTCTGCTATATCCTTGTTCTTTTTATAAAATGTTTTTGCAAACAGATGCCTGAAATTATGGGGGAATATTTTTCCTTCTGGCACACCACACTCTTTTCCAAGAGTTTTTATTTCCCGCCATATATTGCTGCGGTCAACTGCTTTTCCTGTAGATGTCCTGAATATTACACCATTTTCAATATTATTTTCCCTTATGTATTTCAACAGGAGCTTCTGTAACCTTTTTGGAACTAGTATTTTCCTCTGTTTGCCTTTGCAAAAAATCTCTGCTGTCCCGCTTCTGGCACTTTCTGCTGTAATTCCTGACAGTTCGCTTGCACGTATGCCCATTGCACATAACGTCTGTATTATCAGTGCAAGCCGCTTTTTACCTTTTTGTAAAGCTGCCTGTACCATTTTTTTATATTCAGCCTTTGATAAGTCCTTGTCTGCTGGAGTAAAAGCCTCTTTCTGTATACGGTATGTCTTAACATGAAGCCCATACCATCCAAGGTATTCAAACAGCCTGTTTGCTGCGACAAGAAATGAATTAATACTGGAAAGTTTATAATTCTTTTTTGTCCTTAAATCTTCTTTATAAGCAACTACAAGTTCCTTCGTAATCCTGCGTCCACTGGCATACTCCATAAGTTTTTTAATATCACGTATATACTTGCTGATAGTTGCACTGCTTTTTTCCTCCATTACCAGATAGCTTTTGTAATCCTTTAATACTTGCCATGTAATAAAATATCCCTTTTGCCTGCCCATTTTATTGCTCCTTTATAGATATAGTTAATATTAATAAGTTTCTGTTACTATAAAAAACAATACCATATAATTCCAGAAACTACAAAATCCCCAGAAATTACAAAAAACCAGGTATTATACAATGGCATATTTAATACCATGGTATAATACCTGGTTTTTATATTTTTATTTACAATTGTCAGTTAATTAAAACTTCCTTTCCTTTAAAAGCAAAACCATAATGGCGTATTCTGTCTTTTGTTATGCCATGTGATATAAGTTCTGCATCATAATCTCTTTCTTCAATTTGTTTTAGCGCGCTTTTTACAGTATCTTCCAGATTGTTATCTTTCCTTGGGTTAAATACTTTAAATTCTATAATAATTGCATCGCCAGAATTGTTTTTTGGTTCTATCATTACATCATATCTTCCAAAACCACTTTCCCTGTTTGACCTTATATAATATTTTCCTGAAAGGTCTACTATCAGACCCAGGACAAACCCATGGTAAAAACGTTCTGGATGTGTCTTGGCTGATGGTTTACTGCCACTGTCGAAGCTGCTAAACATTACCTCTGATACCTCGTTCATAAACTGGTTCATATAATCTATATCACCAGCTAAAAGTGCTTCTTTGAAACCATTATATGAAGTTAAATATTCAGGAAACCAGCCAGAAACCATGTTTCTGAACATAAGGCTTGTTTCATAATTAGTAACTTTAAGCTGGTAATGGAATTTACCACTTTCATGGTTTAAACATTTTGACATAGGTTTAATATAACCACTAGCAACAAGAAGGCTCCATACTGCTCCTTCTGTATTTCCAAGCTGTTCAAATACAATCTGCTCTTCCAGGTCTGTTTCTATGCATTTTCCTGCTAGCAGGTCTTCCATCTGCATTTTTATCTTTGGAGTGCCTGTCATAATTAATTTAGAAATAAGTTTATTAGAAGATGTATCTGCCCAGTATGTCCCATATTCTTCTAAATCAAGAAATTTTGTAATTGACCATGGATTATAAATATCTGTTACATATCCAAAAATAAAACCATCATACCATTTTTTAATCTCTTCTTTTTCTGATGCAAGCCCTCTTGCCTCCAAAGTCTTAAAAACTTCTTCTTCTGTAAAACCAAATGATGTGCAATACTTTTTTGAAGTGGTAGTAACTACCTCCAAATTATTTAAATCTGAAAAAGCTGACTCCTTGCTGACCCTTGTAATTCCTGTTAAAAGTCCCCGTTCCAGATAAGGGTTTGTCTTAAATGTGTAATTAAATAATGTACGCACAAGCATAACCATTTCATCCCAGTAACCATATACATACGCTTCCTGCATAGGTGTATCATATTCATCAAGAAGTATAATAACTTTCTTTCCATAATAGAGACTGATACATAACGACAGGTTATATAGAGATATTGATATTTCTGCATCTGACATATTATTTTTCACAAAACTAAAATATGTTTTTTCCTTTGAATTTAATAATTCACTTTGTAATATAAACTGGTATTTTGCATACAATCCCATAATTACATATATAATCCCTTGTCTTGCCATTTTATAATTATTGGCTTTAATCCCCGCAAAACTTATAAAAATTACTGGATATTTTCCTTGTAAATTATGATATTTTTTATCTTTCCATATAGAAAGCCCTTCAAACAGAAAGCTCTTTTCTGAATACTGGTTTGAGAAAAAACATTCTGTCATACTTAAGTTAAGTGTTTTTCCAAAACGGCGTGGGCGCGTAATAAGAGTTACGATATCTTTATTTTCCCACCATTCTTTTATAAAACCTGTTTTATCAATATAAAATGCACCCATTTTTCTTATAGCTTCAAAATCCTGGTTTCCTAATGAAATGATTTTTCCCATATCCAGCCTCCCCTTTTCCAGAGAATTATTCTATATAAAGAATAACACAAATATATGGTTTCATCAATAAACTCCTGGCGTCATAATATTAAAACTACAAAAGCCCCAGGTATTATATGGTATATTTTTAATACCATTTATAATACCTGGGGCTTTATCCTGCTTAAGCGGCAGTCCCTCTTATTTCATACAGTCACACATATATGGTGCCATTGACATTCTTATAAAAAATCCCTGGCCACTGTCGCATACAGGGCAGTTCTGTGGTGCAATTTCTGATTCAACAATATAACCACAGCCAAGACACATCCAGCCTGTTTTAACATCAGACACAAAAAGTTTATTTTCTTCCATAAGCTTTGCAACTTCTTCAAACCTTCTTGCATGTACCCTTTCAATATCTGCAATAAGGTAAAACTTGCCTGCAATCTGCGTAAATCCCTCTTCTTTGGCAATATCCCCAAATTCTTTATAAGCACTGTCTGCCTCTTCAAATTCATTGTGAAGCGCATTTTTAAGCTGTGTAAGTATATCCTTGGATGTATTTACAGGATATCCCGCATCAATATTAATATTTTCCCCTTCTGCTTCCTTTAAGAAATCATAAAAAACTTTTGCATGTTCTTTTTCCTGTTCTGCTGTAAAGTCAAATATCTTTTTAATAACATAAAGCCCGTTCTGCTGTGCAAGTTCTGCTGCAAATGTATACCTGTTTCTTGCCTGGCTCTCTCCTGCAAATGCTCTCATAAGGTTTTGTTTTGTCCTGCTGTCTTTTAAATCCATAGCTCTTCCCTCCATTTTAATAATGTTGCTGGGTAATAATTTTTTATTGCTATGGATATTATTTTCCAAAATTCCGGTTATTATACTAGTTCTGTGCCATCTTTAACAAAAGTATTTCGACCCCTATCTGGGCATCTATTAATCCACGCTTATATTTATACTCGGTTTCTGCACATTCATCAAGCAGTTCTTTAAGCTGGATGCTTTTAAACCTGTTTGCCTGTGTAATATATTTGCCTGTTGCAAATGGTGGTATTTGTATTTTTGATGCTATTTCATTCCTTGGAAGGCCTGACACTGCCTTTATCTGCAGAAGTATATTAAACTGTCTTGTAACAAGGTATAGTATAGACATAGGACTTTCCCTTAGTTCTAAAAGGTCATTGTAAAGTCCTAATGCTTCTTTAAGCTTTCCCATTGCTGCATAATCAATCATCTGGAATATACGTCCTGTAATCTGGATACAGCAAACTGCATCTATATCTTCTATAGTTATTTCATTTCTTCCATATGTGTATGAAACCAGTTTGTCTATTTCATTTATTATATTGGAAAGTGAGCCACCTGTCTGCTGCAAAAAGTAATCTGCTGTACTTTCGCGCATCTGCTTGTTGTTTTCCTTAAGCTGGATTCCTATAAAATGCCTTGTATCAGCAGTGCCCATCTGCTTCATTTCAACTGTAATTCCATTTTTATTAATATATTTATATAGTTTGTTCCTTTTATCTATCTCTTTCTCTACAAAAACAATAATAGCAGATTCTGGCATGTCTGGAAGATAGTCTGCCATTGTACTGGCAGATTTTAAAAATCCGCTGTTTTCTATTGTTATCAGCCTGTAATCACTAAAAAAGGGCAAGGTTTCTGCTGTTTCTTTAATTCTGGATATATCTGTATCTTTCCCTTCAAAATAAGAATAATTCATATCATCACTGCCTTCAAGAACTGCTTTTTTAAGGCTGTCCCTGTACAGTTTTTTTAAATAATCTTCTTCACCATAAAGAAGATATAATTTATGGAATGTTTTATTTTTAATGTCTTCTTTTAAACGCTGCATTATACTACTCCATCTAATCTGCATTTTATAAATGTATTATTCTTCCAAAATCCCTTTTTCCACATTTGGCTCTATAAAATTCTTTCTGGCATATTCCCATAATTCCTTTGAACCATTTGCTGTATTTTTATTACGGTTTAATACTTGTGCAAGCTTTACGCCATGTTCTTTCCAGGATTTGCCGCCTGATGCATCATTTAACATTAAAGGCTGCAGCTTATCAAGCATATTAGCAAATGCTGATTCTGGTGTAGCCTGCTCTTCAAATTCTTCCCACAGGCCTCTTAAATATCCTGCCTGGTCTGCTGGCAGTATATTAAATATCCTGTCTGCTGCTTTAACTTCACGTTCACGCTTTGTAGCATTGCCATTTGTATCATATGCGTATGTATCACCTGCATCAATCTCAACAATATCAT
>JAAWKM010000209.1 GCA_022797375.1 Lachnospiraceae bacterium | reverse complement strand
AAACACAGTGTTTATGAAGGTTCATAGACAATTAAGGATGAAAAAAAGAAAGAAAAGGAGGAGGATGTGGCAGCAGGAGTATATGGAAATTAATGGGCAGCAGTGCTTGCTTCCACTACTACATAGGGAATGCAATCAAACCTGCAAAGCCTTATAAACACTGGCTTTGCAGGTGTCATTTTTCAAATATCTACGAAACATCTACGAATTTCCTGAAAAAAATCACAGGAAAGGAAGCAAAAAAGACCTTAGAATAGGAGGAAGAATCTCCTTTTCCAAGGTCTGTATTTTTAGTAGAATAAATTATAATCTGCCACTAGCAAAAACTTGTTCTGCAATGACAATTTTTGTCTAATTCCCCTTTTGCGCAATCGCTGCCTGTGCTGCTGCCAGCCTTGCTATTGGCACACGGAATGGAGAGCATGATACATAATCCAGTCCAATCTTATGGCAGAATTCTACTGATGAAGGGTCACCGCCGTGCTCTCCACATATACCGCAATGGAGTGTTGGGCGTACTTTCTTTCCTTTCTCAATAGCCATTTCCATAAGCTGGCCAACACCTGTCTGGTCAAGTTTTGCAAATGGGTCATTCTCAAAGATTTTAGCATCATAGTAAGCATCAAGGAACTTGCCTGCATCATCACGTGAGAAACCAAATGTCATCTGTGTAAGATCATTTGTACCAAAGCAGAAGAACTCAGCCTCTGAAGCAATGTCATCAGCTGTAAGTGCAGCCCTAGGTATTTCAATCATTGTGCCTACTTCATACTTCATATCGCTTCCTGCTGCTGCAATTTCAGCATCTGCTGTTTCTACTACTATCTTCTTAACAACCTTAAGTTCCTTTATGTCCCCGATAAGCGGAATCATAATTTCAGGTTCTACTGTCCAGTCTGGATGTGCTTTCTTAACATTGATAGCAGCACGGATTACTGCAGTTGTCTGCATCTTTGCAATTTCCGGATAAGTTACAGCAAGACGGCATCCACGGTGGCCCATCATAGGGTTGAACTCATGGAGTGACTCAATAATTGTCTTGATGTCTTCAACTGTCTTGCCCTTTGCATCTGCAAGTTTCTTAATATCAGCTTCCTCTGTAGGAACGAATTCATGAAGAGGAGGGTCTAAGAAACGGATTGTTACAGGGTTGCCCTCAAGTGCTTCGTATAACTTCTCAAAGTCTCCCTGCTGGTATGGAAGGATTTTAGCAAGCGCCTCTTCCCTTTCCTCAACTGTATCTGAACAAATCATCTCGCGGAATGCGTCAATCCTGTCGCCTTCAAAGAACATATGCTCTGTACGGCAAAGACCAATACCTTCTGCACCAAGTTCACGCGCTTTCTTAGCGTCTGCTGGTGTATCAGCATTTGTACGTACTTTAAGTTTCCTGTATTTGTCAGCCCATGCCATAATGCGGCCAAATTCGCCAGCGATTGTAGCGTCAACTGTTGGGATAATACCATCATAGATATTACCTGTAGAACCATCAATTGAAATCTCTGAGCCTTCTGTATAAGTTTTGCCTGCAAGTGTAAATTTCTTGTTTTCTTCATCCATAGCGATATCGCCACAGCCAGATACACAGCATGTACCCATTCCACGCGCAACTACAGCAGCATGTGATGTCATACCGCCACGTACTGTAAGGATACCCTGTGAAGCTTTCATTCCCTCGATATCTTCTGGAGATGTTTCAAGACGTACAAGTACAACTTTCTCCCCTCTTGCAGCCCATTCCTTTGCATCCTCTGCTGAGAATACAACTTTGCCACAGGCAGCTCCAGGTGATGCGCCAAGTGCTTTTGCAACTGGTTCTGCTTTCTTAAGTGCAGCAGCATCAAACTGTGGATGGAGAAGTGTATCAAGGTTACGTGGGTCAATCATTGCTACTGCTTCTTCTTCTGACCTCATGCCTTCATCAACAAGGTCACAAGCAATCTTTAAAGCAGCCTGTGCTGTTCTCTTTCCATTACGTGTCTGTAACATATAGAGTTTCTTGTTCTCAACAGTAAACTCCATATCCTGCATATCCCTGTAATGGTTTTCAAGTGTGCTGCATACCTTTTCAAATTCAGCAAATGCCTCTGGGAATTCCTCTGCCATCTTAGCAATAGGCATAGGAGTACGTACACCTGCAACAACGTCTTCACCCTGGGCATTGATAAGGAATTCACCCATAAGTTTCTTCTCGCCAGTAGCAGGATCACGTGTAAATGCAACACCTGTTCCGCAGTCATCACCCATATTACCAAATGCCATGCTCTGCACATTTACAGCAGTACCCCATGAATAAGGGATATCATTGTCACGGCGGTATACATTTGCACGAGGGTTGTCCCATGAACGGAATACAGCTTTAACAGCACCCATTAACTGTTCTTTTGGGTCATCAGGGAAGTCTGAACCAATCTTTGCTTTATACTCAGCCTTGAACTGTGAAGCGAGTTCTTTGAGGTCATCAGCAGTAAGTTCAACGTCGTAAGTAACACCTTTTTCAGCTTTCATCTTGTCAATAAGCTCTTCAAAGTATTTCTTTCCAACTTCCATAACTACGTCTGAATACATCTGGATAAATCTTCTGTAGCAGTCCCAGGCCCAGCGTGCATTGCCTGATTTTTCAGCAATAACATTAACTACTGTTTCATTAAGGCCAAGGTTCAGAATGGTATCCATCATACCAGGCATTGAAGCCCTTGCTCCTGAACGTACAGATACAAGAAGCGGATTTTCCTGGTCACCAAACTTCTTTCCTGTAATATCTTCCATTTTTACAATGTACTCATTAATCTGTGCCTGGATTTCATCGTTGATTTCCCTGTCATCCTCATAATACTGTGTACAAGCCTCAGTTGTAATAGTGAAACCCTGTGGTACTGGAAGACCAAGGCTGGTCATTTCAGCAAGGTTAGCACCTTTACCACCGAGAAGTTCACGCATGTCTGCATTTCCTTCACTGAACAAATAAACCCATTTGTTTGCCATTGAAAGTTACCTCCTAAAAATATATGATTTTAGCGGCAATATACCGCACATCTGGCTTGTCCAGATTTGCCCTTATCCTGGCAGTTTGCCCATACCTGCCAGCATATATACCATTAAAGGCAGGACAGCATAAGCAGGTCCGTTCCAGATATATAAAACACCCCGTAAAATCTCCAGCCAGACAGTGCACAATAAGCGCAGCATTGCCCAAACATTCCGCCCTGTCCACACTGGAATAAACCCATATCTGGCGGCTGGCTGCTTAAACCTGGAAAGCTTCTAAGAATAGTATATCATATATATTTAAAATGTAAAAAGTTTTTTTGAGATTTTTTGTAAATTTTAGAAAAAAGTTACAATTATATGTCCACATACTATATTATGTTATAAATTTATCTATAAATAAGCCATTTTAGTGGAATATTAATTATTGACGAAAACTATTTTACTGCTATATAATATTTGCGTTACACACAAATATCTAATGTTTTAATGGAGGAAAATATGAAACTGGGTAAAAAAATAATATCTGTACTGACAGTTGCTGCAATGATGACAGCACTGGCAGCATGTGGAAATGGTGATGGCAGCAGCAATGGCGGAAGTTCTGCTTCAAATACAGGCTCTTCTGCTTCTTCTGGAGGGGATAATAAGGTTTACCATGTCGGAATATGCCAGCTTCTGGAACATGAAGCACTTGACTCCGCAACAAAGGGATTCCAGGATGCCCTTACAGAAAAACTTGGTGAAGGCAATGTTGAATTTGATTTGCAGAATGCACAGGGCGAATCTACCAACTGCTCTACAATATGCAACGGTTTTGTAACAAACAATGTTGACCTTATTATGGCAAATGCTACTGGTGCACTCCAGGCAGCAGTTTCAGCAACAAACAGCATACCAATCCTGGGAACATCTATAACCGACTATGCTACAGCCTTAAATCTTTCTGACTGGGAAGGACACACTGGAACTAATGTATCTGGTACATCTGACCTTGCACCTATAGACCAGCAGGAAGATATGATACTTGAAATTCTTCCTGATGTAAAAACAGTCGGCATTGCTTACTGTTCATCAGAACCAAACTCATCATACCAGGCAGGTCTTATGAAAAAGGCTCTTGAAGAAGATAATATTGCATATAAAGAATATACAGCCGCTGATTCTAATGAAATCCAGTCTGTAATCACAACGGCCTGTGATGAATGTGATGCGCTTTATGTCCCAACTGACAATACAATGGCTTCAAGCGTTGAAACAATCAAAAATGTTGTTGTTCCAGCAGGTGTGCCTCTTTTCGCTGGAGAAGCTGGTTTATGTGTGGCTGGAGTTGCAACCCTTTCTATAAGTTATTATGATATAGGAAAATTAACTGGTGAAATGGCATATGAAATCCTTGTTAATGGAAAAGATGCTGGAACAATGGATATACAGACTGCACCAAACGTTACAAAACTTTATAATAAAGAAATCTGTGAAACCCTGAATATAACAGTTCCAGAAGGTTATGAGGAATTAGCAGCAGAATAATAAACAGAATACTTGCATATAAGCTTTATTAATACTAAAAACACAGGGCAGATACCACTAAAGTATCTGCCCTGTTATTTCTATGTAAAAGTATAAACATGTAAAGCCAAAAACGAAATTAATTATTTAACTTTAACATTAATCTTTGCAGTTTTGCCTGCTGCCTTTACTGTTACAACTGCCTTCTTGCCTTTTTTAACATTCTTAGGCACAGTAATCTTTATTGCTTTCTTGGAAGAAACTTTAACCTTGGCAACTTTCTTATTACCAGATGTTGCCTTAGCCTTTACAGCATCCCCGTCAGCATTTGTTGCTGTATACTTAACAGTTACTGATTTACCAGCTTTAATTGAAACAGTCTTCTTTGCAACTGTAAGTGAAGCCTCTGCTTCTTCTGTGTCATCTGTATTATCTGTATCATCTGGTGCTGGTGTCTGTGCTACATCTGGTGTTGGTGTTGCTTCTGCTGGTGCTGCTGTCACAGCTGGAGCTGTTGTTACATCTGGTGTTACTGTTGCCTCTGGAGCTGCTGTCTGTGCTGGTACTGTTGCACCATCTGTAATTACTATACTTGAAACTGTACGTCCCTGTGCTGTAATTACGTAATCAGTTACAGACTTGTCAAGCTTTCCTGTTATAGTTTTTGTATCAGCTGGCACACCGCC
>JAAWKM010000023.1 GCA_022797375.1 Lachnospiraceae bacterium | reverse complement strand
TAGTAATGAAAAATGCTGTTTTTGCATTTTTCTTGTGTGAAATTGTAATGATTGTTAGACAGCGTTTTTTGCTGTCTTAGAATCATTTTTCACACTAATATCCCCTCAATTATAAACGGTGCATACTGTCAAATATATCCTCACGCTGTGCCTTAATTATGCAATTCATCTCCCCGCCAATCTGTTCAAGTTCATGGCTGAATGTTTCAAAATCCTTAGAACATACTGCAATATCAACTATCATCATCATATTAAAGAAGCCATCAACTATTGTCTGGGAAATATCAAGTATATTAACACTATTATTTGCCAGATATGTGCAAACTTTTGCAATAATTCCTACACTGTCTTTTCCTACTACTGTCACTACTGTTTTTTTCATTATCAATAATCCCCCGTTCCGCCACTTTATGGCTGGCTTTATGAATTTTAATCTAAATTTATTAGTGCAGAAGGTACATCCCTTTTTGCAACTGACATCTGGAAAGGCAGTTCATTTATTCCAAGGTCTTCCCAAATCTGGCATTTTACTGCCTGGTATGCCAGCTCAGGATAATTATTCTCTTTGGAAAGATGTGCAAGAAATACATATTTAAGCCTCTTGCAAAGCAGCTTGCATAAAAGCCTGCCAGAATCTTCATTAGAAAGATGCCCTTTACTGCCAAGTATCCTGCATTTCAGGTTATATGGATATTTTCCTGATTCAAGCATACTTATGTCATGGTTTGCTTCAAGCATTAAAATATCACTTCCTGCAAGATGGCTGGCAATATAATCATCATAAATGCCAAGGTCTGTAGCTACCCCCGCTTTATAACCACTGGCACTGGCAGTATAGCATACAGGGTCAGCAGCATCATGTGACATTGAAAATGGCATTATGTCCATATTTTTAAGCCTGATACATTCATCAGGATGCACTTCATACAAATGATTCATAGATATTATACCCTTTTTATCTTTACTCCTGATAAAATCAAGTGTAGCTCCTGTCGCATAAACAGGAGTATCAAACATCTTCACCATCATACTGACACCTTGTATATGGTCAGAATGTTCATGGGTAATAAATATGCCGTCAAGTTCCTGCGGCCTTACCCCTATTGCTGACAGCCCTTCTGCAATCCTTTTACGGCTTATTCCTGCATCAATAAGTATATTTGTATCTTTATCCCCTATGTAAATACAATTCCCACTGCTTCCGCTTGCAATACTACAGACTCTCATAATATGCCATTACCTTTCTACCCACTCAATCCTGACAACATCACCACTTTTTACAGGCATTGTGAAATCACAAGCCATCCCGTTTACAGATGTTTCAAGATGGTCACCATGTGCTACTGAAGTATCAACGGGGTAAAAATCAAGGACATCAACCAGTATATATTTCTGCTTGCCCTCTAGTACAACTGGGTCTCCGTTTACAATTATATTTACACTATCTGTTAAATCTTCTTCTGTACTCCCTGCTGCAGGGACGGGCATATCCTGTGTACTAATTGCGGAACCTGCAATATCCTCACTGTCTGGTATATATTCTTCCTTATATAATGGTTCCTCCTGTGGTTCTGGAACTTCCCATTCTGCCTCTTTTAAATCTTTTTCATCTTCTTTATATAGCAAATCACTTGTAACCGGGAACTGTCCTTCTCCATATTTTTCCATAAGTTCTGTATAATTTGGCTCTTCTTTCATAATTTCACATATAATCGAAAAATTATCATATACTTTTGTATCCATAGGCGCAATTACATTATTTACATATACTTTGCCCCTGTAAATGATATCCATAAATTCAAGCACCTGTTCAAGCGTATAATAGCCAAGTATTTCTATACGGTCTAAATCCTGGACTTCATAAAAACCTGATACAAGTTCACCATTTACTGTTACAAAACGTGGACATGTTATTTCTTTTCCATTAAATATTATATTCATGCTGGAACTATATTCTGGCAGACTGCTGATTTCAAGCACAGCATCAGAACCACGCGTAGATGGTATAATATCAATCTTGGAATTTTGTTCAAGAGAGGTACTCATACCTGTCTGGCGTCCATTCAGCCTGACTATTGCTGCTTCGCCTTCTGAACCACGCAGCATACGTTTCTCACCATTAACAAAATATATAAGGGTTTTGCCACGTTTAGGAAATAAATCAACGTTTGGAAATCCCATCTGTATAGCAGCATCCATAATTGTCAGCTTACTGTTGTCATAAAGCTTAATACGCTCTCCATTTACTGTTACAAATATAAAATTATTGCGCTGCTCATAATAGTTAAGGCATATTCCTACAGGTGTTACTAACAGTGAATCTACTTTAATATCATCCTGCATAAATTCTACATTGCCAAGTACTTCTGAGCCACGCAGTGCAACCCTTTCCTTCTGCAGCCCAAGGTATTCCGCAAGGCTTTCTGTAAAACCTTTAATCTTGCCGCCACCGCCAACAACAAATACAGCACTTGAAGATTTGCCACCATTAAGTTCCATAATCTTATCTGCAATGCTTTTTGTTGTACTTTTAACAGCTTCTTCTACAACATCCGCTATTTCCTCAGAAGAAACCCTCTGGGGAAGTCCCATTATATCATAAAATTCGACTTCTGTGTTTATTGTACTGGCGCACTTTAGCTTATCTGCCTCATTAAAATCTGTAAGGTAATGTTTGGCAATGCATTCTGTAAATTCATCACCAGCAGACGGAATCATTCCATACGCTATTATGCTTCCATCTTTGGTTATGGATATATCAGAAGTACCTGCGCCAACATCAACAAGTGCAATATTAAGCAGCCTGAACTTCTCAGGTATTGCAACATTTATTGCAGCAATAGGCTCAAGTGTCAGGTTAGCAACATAAAGCCCTGCACGTTCTACTGCAGCATACAGCCCATCTACTACTTCATTTGGCAGAAATGTGGCAATAAGTTCTGCTTTTATTGACATTGCTTTATGGCCTTCAAGATTTGAAATAATATAATCATTCTGGTAATAACGCTTAACTGAATAACCTACACAATAAAACCTTATATCATCAGTTTTCTTCTCATCACGCAATATGCTGTATGCATTTTCAATTCCAAGCATATCAAGTGTATATATATGTTCACTTGTAATTACTGTGTCTGACTGGAAAACCATCTGTGACTCTGCCTCAACAGTCTTAAGCACACGCCCGGCAGCTGCAATGCATACATCCTTAAATCTTCTGCCAGTCATGTCTTCAAGTTTCTTGTGCACTTCTTCTATTGTTAAAGCAACTTTGCCTATATCATGTATCTGTCCGTCAAGCATTGCCCTTGTCTGGTGCTCTTTACATACCTGTGCAACTACTACAAAGCCGTTTGTGCTGCTTTTAAAACCAACAGTCCCAACTATGCTTCTTGTGCCGATATCCAGTCCGAATACCAGTTGTTCTGGAACACCTTCCATATTTACTTTTACTGTCTGTCTGGAATTATCTGCCATCAGAACCTCCATTTATATCAATACATTTACCATGTTTTATACATTTTCAATCTGCCAGTCTATTGGCTCAATACCATTTTCTTTAAGGAATTCATTTGTCTGGCTGAAATGTTTGCACCCAAAGAAACCTCTGAATGCAGATAACGGGCTTGGATGTGGTGCCTTTAATATAAGATGCTTAGGATTTGTAAGCATTGGGATTTTGCTTTGTGCTGGTTTGCCCCAGAGCAGGTAAACAATTGGCCTGTCCTGCGCATTTACAGCCTGTATTACGGCATCTGTAAATTTCTCCCATCCTTTGCCCTGGTGTGAATTAGCCTGGTGGGCCCTTACTGTAAGTACCGTATTTAACATAAGTACACCCTGGTTCGCCCATTTTTTAAGATAACCGTTATTAGGTATATAACATCCTATATCTTCATGTATCTCTTTATAAATATTCTGTAGTGATGGTGGTATATCTGGCTGGTCTGGCAGTACAGAGAAACATAGTCCATGTGCCTGGTGTACATTATGGTATGGGTCCTGTCCTAGAATTAACACCTTTACAGATGAAAGAGGTGTAAAATGAAATGCGTTAAATATATCATCCGCAGGCGGATATACCACTGTCTTACTGTATTCATCCTTTACAAACTCAAAAAGCTCCTTATAATAAGGTTTTGAAAATTCTGGCTGGATTGCATCAAGCCAGTCATTCTGTATCATTGACATAAAATCTCCTCCCTTGCTGGTTTTGTACCTTAATTATTCTTTAATTATCTTCTTACGCTTATTCCCTCTCTGTCAAGGTATTCTTTCACTTCACTGATTTCAAGTTCCTTATAGTGGAAAAGTGATGCTGCAAGAACTGCATCAGCTTTCCCTTTTGTAAATGCCTCTTTAAAGTGTTCAAGTTTTCCTGCCCCGCCCGATGCTATAACAGGAATAGAAACGTTATCTGATACAGTCCTTGTAAGTTCTATATCATAACCATTTTTCGTGCCATCACAATCCATGCTTGTAAGAAGTATCTCACCAGCGCCAAGCCTGTCTGCTTCCATTGCCCATTCTATAGCATCAATGCCCATATCTATCCTGCCGCCATTTTTATATATATTCCAGCCACTGCTGTCTTCACGCCTTTTAGCATCTATGGCAACTACAACACACTGGCTGCCAAACTTTTCTGCTGCTTCTGATATAAGTGCGGGATTTTGTATTGCAGCTGAATTAACGGCAATTTTGTCTGCACCTTCTCTTAATATAAGTTTAAAATCCTCTACAGTCCTTATACCACCACCAACTGTAAATGGTATAAATACCGTTTCTGCCACACGGCGTACCATATCAATTTTAGTTGCCCTTGCATCTGATGAAGCCGTAATATCCAGAAATACAAGTTCATCTGCACCTGCCATTCCATAAGCAGCACCAACTGTAACAGGGTCGCCCGCATCTTTTAAATCTACAAAGTTTACGCCCTTTACTACACGCCCGTTATTAACATCAAGGCAAGGTATAATTCTTTTTGTAAACATATTTCCCCCTTATCCAAATTATAAATCACAGAAATTTTTCAATATCTGGAGACCTGTATCACCACTTTTTTCTGGATGGAACTGGCATGCAAATATATTGCCATGTTCTGCAGCAGCATGGATATGTGTAATATATTCTGTAGTAGCAGCTACATCTTCTTCAAAATCTGCTTTAAGATAATATGAATGTACAAAATATACATATGAATTATCTGGTACATTCTTAAATAAACGGCTTCCATTTTTTACAGATATTGAGTTCCAGCCCATATGTGGTATTTTATAACCTTCTTTTGGAGGAATTGCATGGATTTTACCTTTTAGTATGCCAAGCCCCTCTGTGCCTGGCATTTCATCACTGGCTTCAAACATAAGCTGTAAACCAAGACAAATTCCAAAAAACGGCTTATTATCTGATGCAGTTTTCCTAAGGACTTCTATAAGGCCATACTTTGCAAGTTTTTCCATTGCATCACCAAATGCACCAACACCCGGCAGTATAACCTTATCTGCATTGTAGATTTCATCTGGCACTCTTGTAGTTATACATTTGCTTCCTAAATGCACAACCGCTTTTTCTACACTTTTAAGGTTTCCTGCATCATAGTCAACTATTGCTATCATATATTCCTCCAATCCATTTTCCATAAACAGCAGGACATTTTAAACAGATAACCTGTTCCTATAAAGAGAAAAAGCCCGCCGGTTAATTAACGGCGGGCTGTAATCTTACTAAAAGCAAGCCAGGCAGATATTCCCAGCCTGCTATGCTCCTTGCTTGATAAAGTTAAATTTTCTTCTTTGCAATGCCCACTACTTTTCTTGTATATGCCTCAGCATCAAGGCTTAGTATGTCATAGGCTTCCTGTTCTGACAGGCTGAATTCATCCTTAAGTATGCTTAATATCCTGTTTTTACATACTTTCATATCACCTTCAATCTCCAAATCCAGTGCCATATCTATATTCTCATCATATTTTTGTAATCCACGTAATAATGAATCCAGTGCATCAGGATAATATTTCATTACAGCATAACTGCTATATGAATCAATGGACTGTTGTACTTTCATTACAGTAATTATCTTATCATACAGCTCAGGGTCTTTATCTTTCATTTTAGTCCCCCTGGCTTCATTATAAGCATCACTGTACTTTTGTAATGTAAAATACCTCTCTGCCTCCGCCTTGCTGGCACTGTATCCAAATATATTTGTCCCAACGATTACGCCCGCAAGAAGTAAAGCAGACCCTGCTACTACAATTATAACACCTGCTTTATTAAGCTTGCCAACTACTTCTTGTTCTTCTGCTTCTTTTTCAGCTTCCTTTTTAGCCTGTTTTTCAGCCTTTTTAGCTGCTTTTTGTTCATCTTTTTCAGCCTTCTTGGCCGCCTTGGCTGCTTTCTTAGCCGCTTTTGCTTCAGCAGCAGCAGCTTTTTTAGCTTCCTTTTCCTCTTTTGCTTTGGCTTCTTCTTCTGCTTTTAAAGCTGCCTGTTCTTCTTCTTCCTCTTTTGCCTTACGTTCCGCTTCAGCAATTTCATCTGTTACAACATTGCCAAATACACGCTTTAAGAAACCAGGTTTCTTTTCTTTTTCCTCTGTTTCCTCTTGTTGTGCTTCTGCTGCTTCCCCAGACATAACACCCGCCACTGCAGCACCTTGCATCCCAAGGCTGTCTAACATGCCATCAAGCCCGTCACCAGTGTCTTCTCCACTGGAACTGCCTGCTGGAACTTCTTCCTCATCAAGTGAACCATTTATATCCAGGCTATCTAACAGCCCGTCAAGCATAGAATCAATTTCACCACCACTATCATCTGCACTGCCAGCTTCTTCTGGATGCATTTCTGCTTCTTCTTCCAATGGCACCATTTCTTCACCAGCATCAAGTGCAATGTCATCTAAAAGGGGCTCTTCTTCACTATCTGCATCTATACTTAAAGGTTCTTCTTCTAATATACCTGTGTCAGTTTCTTCTGGTATAGTTTCCTCTCCAATGCCTGGTATATCCATATCCAGCCCATATGGCTCTTCTATTTCTTCTGTAATATCTTCATCATCTGTACTACCCAGCCCGGCACCGTCATCATCCAGTCCTGGAATCCCATCTTCAATGTCTGGTTCTTCCAGTTCCTCTGGCTCTCCAGGCTCTGCCAGCACTGTTTCCGCTAATGGGACATCTGCTACTGGGATATCTGTTTCTTCCTCTTCTTCCTGCACAGGCAGTTCTGTAACAGCTTCCGCATCAGTTTCCGCTTCCTTGTTATACTCTTCCTGTCCTGCTTCTTCCATAACTGGAAGTGGGATATCTATATTAACATCTAAATCATCTAAACCTGGCGGTTCACCAGAAATATCCTGCAGGTCTGATAAACCTCCTAAATCACTGATATCACCAAGACCACTTAAATCACCAAGCCCCTCAAGGTTCTGTAAATCATCAAGTTCTACAAAATCTTCCAGGCCTCCAAAGCCATCGTCACTGCCAGAGCCGTCATTTTCTATCTGGTCTAAATCTTTTTCCTCACTCAATTCCCGTTCAATCTCCCTTATAAATTAATGCCTGCATACATGAAACTGCAAATATCCTGCATATACTATGTTTTATGCCCCTGTTATGTTGCCTATAAGTTTATCAATAGCACTAACTAACTGGCCAATTTCAGGTTTAGACAACTGTGCATCTGCACCAAGCTGCTCACCTTTGCGCCTCATCTCTGCATTAACAAGTGATGAGAAAATTATCAGTGGAATATGTTTAAGCATTTCATGTTCCTTAACAAGCTTTGTAAGCCTGTGTCCGTCCATCTGTGGCATTTCTATATCAGTAATAATACATGAAACCTTATCATCAATATTACCTTCTGCAAGGTATTCCTGCAATTTATCCCAGCACTCCTGTCCGTTATCAGTTGTTACCAGATTAGTATAACCTGCCTGCTCAAGACAGTTCACAATCATTTTGCTAAGAAGCGCTGAGTCCTCTGCAATAAGAATAGGACTTTCATTACGGGTCCTGTTCCTCATATGTTCAACATCTGAAACCTTAAGCCCTGTTTCTGGATTTATCTCAGATACTATTTTCTCAAAATCAAGGATAATAATAAGTTTCTTATCTATACGGATAATACCTGTTGCCATGCCCTCTCCAGCAGTATTAATAGTTGAATCAGGTTTAACAATATCAGACCATGATACCCTGTGTATACCAAGTACCGCATTTACATGGAACGCTGTATTAAGCTGGTTAAAATTAGTAACTATGTACATATCATTTGACACTTTATCAGGCTTCTCAAGATGCATAACTTCTGCCAGGTCAATTATGGAAATAATTTCATCCCTTGGCATAAATATCCCTTCAATCCTTGGGTCTGCATTCGGAATAGGTGTAGGTGTCTGGTATGAAATAATCTCACGTATCTTTGCAACATTAATCCCATAATAGTTATTGCCTACTTTAAATTCCAGAATTTCCAGTTCATTAGTTCCACTCTCTAATAAAATTCCTGTTTCCATATGTCCGTACCTCCAATATTTTACCACATAATAGTGGCAATAATCCTGCCGCATCGCGGCATATATAAACATATATAAAGATATATCTTTTACAGAAAAACCTTCTTCAAGAAATATCCTTTTAAGAAATAATGTTTTCTTATTACTTCTTAATATTAAAAGTTGTTTCTTTATTTCCTTTCACAGCCTTTACTGCAACATCTTTAACTTTAACAGATGAATCTGCCTGGAATATAAGTACTCCTTTTTTCTTTTCTCCTGCTGCTATCTTTTCATTAAAACTGGACAAATCGCCTTCTGCAATTGTAAGCATTGCATTGCCGTAGCTTTTTCCTCCTATAGTAATGGAATAACTTATGTTTTTCTTTACAAATGCTGCCTTCTGTGCCTTATTGGAATTATTTTTTATCAAAAACGAAACAATTACAAGTTTCTTTCCCTCATCTGCTGAAATAGATGAAAAACTTGTTCTTATATCTTTCTTTGTCACAACTGACAAAGGACTGATGCTTATTCCTGGAATATTGTATAACTCACCAGGGCTTACACTCTTCGCAGCAGATACACCACTGCCTGTTCCCCCGTTATTTCCTGTACTGCCACTGTTTCCCTGGCTGCCTGTACCTGGCTTTCCTTGTGTCCCGCTGCTGCCTGGCGTATTTTCTGGCTCTGGGGCTGGTGCAAGTGTTGGTACTGGAGTTGGTTTTGGTGTAGGTTCAAGAACTGATTTATCATAATTAAATGAATACCCATACCGTTCAGAATTGTTTAAAACTGCACCTGCAATATACTGGCTTATAATCTGGTTATCCTCATCAGATAGTTCAGGAACACTTGCACAGCCTGTTAAGACCATAGATATTATAAGTGCAGCAGCAAACATCCTCTTTTTCATCCCTTTATCCCCCTAAAAATTATTATTTCAATCCACTGGCAATGGCCTGGAACAAGACATTTCATATGGATTGTCATGCCATATTTTATATGGCACAGATATAAAAAGACAGGTACTGGCTTTTCTTTATAAACCATAATTACTCTCAGAACTGTACTGGCTCTTTAGAATAATTCTTCAGTCATATACATTTATATAGTACCATATTCACATCTGGTGCGTCAATGAGAAGATTAAAAAGACTTAATGTCCAGTTCAAACCAGAATTCAACTCCATTTTCATGGTTTATGGCACCACACTGCCTGTTCATTGAATTCATTATAGCCTTTACTATTGACAGTCCTATGCCACTCCCCCCATATTCCCTTGTACGTGCTTTGTCAACCTTATAAAATTTTATCCATATTTTGTCAAGTTCTTCTTCTGGTATGCAGTTTCCTGTATTGAATACACTTACCCTGACAACATCTTCCTTTTTTTCAATATTGATATCTATCTTCATTTCACCTGACACATGGTTTACTGCATTACTTATATAATTAGTAACTACTTCTTCAACCATATATTCATCCGCCCAGACATATACAGCCCCATAATCTGGCATACTTATAACTGCACCTTTCTGTTCTGCAAGAAGTGCCGCCGGATTAATAACCTGCCTTACTACTTCTGTTACATCAAAATGTTCATATGATAACTGGTCCTTTCCAAATTCTATCTGGTTAAGGGTAAGAAGCTTTTTAACCATTTTATTCATTCTGCCTGCTTCATCAATAATAACCTCACAATAAAATTCACGGCTTGCACTGTCATCATTAATATTATCATAAAGCCCCTCTGCATAACCCTGTATAAGTGCAATAGGCGTTTTCAGTTCATGTGACACATTAGAAAGGAATTCCTTGCGCATCTCATCAATCTGGATTTTTTTCTCAATATCTTTCTGAAGTTCATTATTAGCAGTTTTCAGTTCAGAAATAGTTTTCTCAAGTGTTTCAGACAATGTGTTTATACTGCTTCCAAGCACACCTATTTCATCCTGTGTCGTAACGGGATACCTTACCTCAAAATCCAGTTCTGACATGCGCTTTGCTATCTCTGTAAGTTTAAGTACAGGTTTCGTGAAACCACTGCTTACAACCACCATGACTATTGCTCCAAATACTGTTACACTTAAACCAACATAAAATATAAAACTGTTAAATATATTTATATTTTCTGTCATGCTCTGGAAATTTGTGTTTACATATACAAAAGAACCTGAATCAAGCTGCCCAAATAATTCAAGATAATAAGAACCTATACGTTTGTCTAAAACCTTACATACAGTATAATCGCCATTATCCTTAATTAATTCCTTTCCTTTTGCGCTCTTATAATAACTCTGGGCATCTTCCATCCCGGAAATATAATCTATAGTTTTATCTCTTACGCGTTCCTTCTGGAAATCAGTTATTTTATCAGATGAGGGATAAACATATGTGTAAAATATATTTCCAAAAAAATCAGACAGCCTGAATACATATACATTAGCAGCATTGTTGGCTGACAAAATTTCAAGCAGAAGCATGCTTTCATCAGAAAGCATATCCGAACCATTATTATAATCCTGGTCTTTTTTCACTATTTCATTTGTCTTTGTAAAATACTCTTCTAACATAGAAACCTTAGTATACTGGTAGTATGCTGGCAGAAACAGTTCATTCATAGACCATATCAGGAATATTGTCATGCCTAGCAAGGCTATCATTATTAAAATAAGCTTTGTCTTAATTGATTTTAACTTAAAACTATTTTTTAACATATTTATATTTTTGTCCTTATTCCTCCACTCTGTGTAATATACCTTCTACTTATATTCCAGCAAAACCAAAGCTGGAATATCCAGTTTTGCTATAAATTCTCTGGCTTGTTTAATAATAATATTACCACAATAAATACAATAAGTCCAATTCCAATAGATGAAAAAACTGTGTCTATCCCCCATATATCTGCAAGTGCCCCTGCCGCTGGAAACATTATTATCATTGCAGCAGAGAAAAACAGGCTGTCAACGGAAACCAGTGTCGCCCTTTGTCCTGATGGTATAAGCCTGTTTAATTCATCTGACTGTACAGGGTAAAGCACGGAGTCCGAAAAGCTTGCTGCCATAAATAAAACTATAGATAATATAATATTATTGAACCCATAACCCACAAAGGCAAAAGCTATTAAAAATGAGGCAGCAGCTATTATTTTCCTGCCATATTTTCTATAAAGCCTGCTGCTAAATAACGCACCAAGACATGAAGCTGTACCTGCCAGCAGCAATATAACCCCTGTTTGTATTTTATTATACCCTAGTTCTTTATAATACTGCTGGCTATAGAAAAACAAAAGTGTCTGTGATGCGAAAACCACAGAATAATAAGTTATAATTTTTAAAATACGTATATCTGACTTTATTATATTATAACTTGTCTTAAAATGCTGTTTAATGGTTTCAATAACCCTCATATCCTGCCAGCCGTTTTTATATTTCTCTGCCATGTTTTCTGTAACAGGCGCCTCAGTAATAAATAAAACCTGTACAGCCGCCAGTAAAGCTATTACCAGGCATGTACTGTAACACCAGAAATATGAATACTCCGCAAGGACTGCCCCTGTTACAGTTGCAATGCCTTGCGATATTTCAATAATAACATTGCGCCTGCCAGAAATACGCATATATTCATGTTCCTTGCCAATATATTTCAGGCTGTCATAAACAAGTGCTTCTTCTGAACCTGAATTAAAATTATTTCCTAATGCCTGGATTGCAAATCCTAGTGCAAAATACCAGAAACTTCTTGAAAACAGCATTATAATACATGAAATGGCAATACAAATCCTTCCAAGAACCATGCTCCTTTTTCTTCCAAGCAAATCTGCTATTGCCCCTGAAGGTATTTCGAATATTATGCTTGTTGCATGGTAAATGCCTTCAACAATCCCAGTTTCAGCCATGCTGAGCCCACAATAAGCAAGATAAAGTACCCAGACTGAACTTTGCATATTCAGGTTTGTAATAAATGTGTTTATATAATCCAATACTATATTTCTTTTTAATTTATTATATAATTTAATATCCATATGTAATTCCTTCCTCTCAAATGCCTTTCCAGCAGTTTTTTATACACAAAAAACAGCCTGGCAAAAATACTGCCAAACTGCATATGGAATTACTACGGTATTTTTATCTGGCCTGCCTGCTATAGAGGCATTATAGGTAAAAAAGGGCGCAGTAATCCCGTAAAAATAAAAAAGTGCATGTTTTTGATACTGAACTGCTGCTACAGCAGGCTGGTGAATATCCCAAACCGTTCATACTGCGTCCCTCCTTCCATTATAAACTTTTATTAAAAAACATTTTATTGAAATAAATTATTATTGCCACTATTCTATAAAATATTCAGAACCATTTAATGATAAAATATGGTTATCTTTCCAATACAATTCCATTCCTTCATATTCTCCCCATCTGCCTGAATATATACAATGCGGTTTCTTAAATACCTTTATAAAGTATAAGTCAATTGCTGGTTCTGTATTACAAATATTAACAAATACACCACCACCTAAAGCCCCCTGGTCATTATCCACTACTTCTGCTTTACATCTCCTGTCTGGCGGATATTCCACCTGTACAACTGTATCAGTGCCAAAATCCCCAAATATGCAGTCCAGAAGTGAGAAAAAACATATTGGAATAAAAAATATTATACATGTTACAGATATTATTATTTTTCTTTTTACATGCTTTATGTATTTTAACATATAAACCAGGGTACATGCAAGACAAAACGACATGCATAATGCTGAAAACTTCCATCCAGCAGGTATTATATAACAAATCCAGTTTATAAGCGGCAGCAGTGGCATAAATAAAATACATAAAGTTTCTGCCTCTGGCATTATAGTATCTTTCACAAGTAATGAATTTACAACAGCCACCAGCGAAATGGCTGCAGTTATAAGCGCATAAGCATGATAACTGTATATCCATACTGAATATCCTGCCAGTAAATTAATTAATGAAACCACTGGTATTGCCAGATAAACCAGAAAAAGCAGGAATGGCATGATATGGGCCGTTTTTTTCAAATAACCACCTCCCTGCCCTTTACACAGCACTGAAACAAAACCATTAACTATTAACTGCAGTATACCATTTACCCATGAATAAATCAATCCTGCCAAAAATTCCCACACGTCCGTTTTATAAAATTTCCAATTATTCTATGCTGGCAGACGGACGCAGGGTAACTGGAAATTATAGACAAGCGCAAAACATTGTATTATAATGTTTTTAACACTAACCCAGAACCGGAGAAATTGATGGAGGAATTGATATGAGTAAATCACAGAAAAGTTATTTTTTCCCAGAAAATGAATACACACGGTATGTTATTGGACGTTTCAGCAATGAAGATTTTGTTCCGCATATGCTGGAAGAATACAGCCATCTTGCTTCTGACAGTCCCCAGATTAGTGAATATTATAAACAAGGGGAATGGACTATTATCCCATGTCCTATAGAAAAGATAAACAGGGGATGCTTTTTAGATTTAATGGGCTGGCTGACACAGGAAAATGAAGAAGCCTTTGCCATAGCATTACACCCTGTTAAAAGTTATTTTTCCAGAAGGGACGCATTAAACAGATATGGTGATACAGCTTTTGTAGGGTTTGATGACGGCACTATGGTTAGCTGGTATTTCCCACGCGGGCTTATTGATGATAATGCATACTCTAAAGTAAAACAGGAAATGCTGGAATTTACAAACATGCCTTCTCCATGTAACTGTAAAGAGTTTTTAGAATTTATTGATGCCAGGGAATTAATTTCACATTTCAAGCTTTAAATAACAACCATGCCTGTGTACCCTTGTTACTTTTCCAGGGCATACAGGCAGATTTTGACACATAATATTATAAAAAATCATTTTTTGTTGATAAATTTCCAGGACAGGCTTAAAACAAACCGGATAATACTGCCAATTACTGCTGTTTTAAAGCCGGTTTCTGCCAGTACATTGCCAATCCCTGCATTAATTTCATACTGTATCTGCAAATCTAACGGAGGGTCCTGGTAAGGAATACCTGCTTTAACCACAGAATAATATAAACCTATAAACCAAATAATAACCCCAGCTATTATAAATGCATTAGTAATTGTACAAAGGATGTATTTTAATTTTTGTTTCATAGTCTTTGCCCCAATCCCTGGTAATGTAAAATAATGTAAACAAATTATATAAAACATTATAACACAAAGTATATTTTAAGAAAATACTACTGGCAGCCTTGTCCCCAGCCTTGATAAAAGTTCATTGCTTATACTGCCTGAATTACATGCTATTTCTGCTGCCCCTGTCCCGCTTTCTTCTGTACCTATTATAGTTACAATATCACCTGTTTTAACATTTTCTATATCCGTTATATCTGCAATAAGCTGGTCCATACAGATGCGCCCTGCTATCGGAGCAAGCTGTCCATTTATTAATACATTTCCCATGCCACATGACAAGCTCCTTGGTA
This sequence comes from Lachnospiraceae bacterium, assembly GCA_022797375.1. Classification (GTDB taxonomy): domain Bacteria; phylum Bacillota; class Clostridia; order Lachnospirales; family Lachnospiraceae; genus Butyribacter. The sequence goes on along the minus strand of JAAWKM010000023.1, from coordinate 19,421 downwards.
TACCATCAGCATATCCAGCAGGTACTATTGCAATACGGCTGTCACGGCCTGCTACAAAAGCCCTGCCATACCCGGCACTTTCACCCTTTCCCAGTTCTCTTATAAGAATAACTTTTGACTTAATGGAAAGTACAGGACGAAGCCCTGGGTCCGCCACAGTTTTATCCCCTGGTGAGCTGTAAACACCATACAATGCTATACCAGCCCTGGCATAACCTGCTTTAAGCCCTGGATAGTTCAAAATCCCATAACTGCTCTGTATATGCAGCTTTGGGATTTTTATCCCATGTTCTTCAAGTATGCCTGCCAGCCTGTAGAAACTATTAATCTGCTCCTTTGTATACAAAATATCTTCTGGTTCTAAACTATCTGCACAGCATAAATGTGTATACATGCCACATACATTTATATTTTTCATATTAAAAACACTTATAACTTCCTCTGTATTATTAGCTGTTATTCCAAGACGGTGCATGCCTGTATCAATTTTTATATGCGCCTGGACACAAGTCCCCTGCCTGTTTAATTCCTTTGCATACCCCCAGTCTGTTATAGTCTGTATAAGCCTGTATTTCTTAAGTTCATGGGCACGCCTGGCATCTGTATAACCAAGTATAAGTATTTCACCCCTTATACCACATTTCCTAAGTTTCACTGCCTCATCTATAGTAGCTGTGGCAAATGAATTTAACCCTGCTCTCTCCAGATGTATTGCAATTCCCTGGCTGCCATGCCCATATGCTTCCGCCTTTACAACAGCCATAAGCCTGCATCCGCCTGGCAGCAGTTTTTGTAATGCCCTGGCATTATACTCCAGGTTGCTAAGATTAATTTCAATATAAGCCCTTTCCGTTTCTTTTCTATGTTTTGTTACAGGAGTTTTATACCTGTTCCATATATAAAGGACAGCAGCACTGGATATTAAGGATACAATGCATGTTGCCAGATAATATACAAGGCTGTTTCTGGTAAGTATTTCCTGGATATGTAACAGCTTTGCACACATCCTTATTACAACAATTACCATTGGATGTATAATATAAATCAATAGTGATAATGTCCTTAAATTGACAAAACGCCTTCCCTTGTAAAATAATATGGAATTAAATAAAAAGTACATTACTGGCAGTAAAAATATATACATGCTGTTATGCCGCTGTATATTAAAATTATGCAATACCAGAGCCTCTGCAAGCATAAGTACGAAACTTACAGCAAAACCACAAATATTTATGCCAAGCATGAATTTAGACCTGTTTTCTGCAATATATCCTCCCAGAATTAAAAATACAGGTGCAAAGAAAATGCCATTTCTTGTATAATCTGTTATCTGGAAAACCAGGTTATAAAAGCCTTTTATCACAGGAATATTTTCTATTATGCCATAATAACTGTCACCAGACAGGCCCACTATATAAAGGAAAGCAGCAATAATTAAAGCTTTTGTGAAATCCAGTTTTTTTACAAGATACCATGCAATTACTGCACCTGATAATGAAGCCGGAAGATACCATAAATGGTACAAAGTCCCATCAAATACAATATCTTTAATAATTTCCGGCAAAAGGTTATCCATTGTAAAATACCCATTATAAATATTTACTGGGATATAAATTAATATTGCCACGGCATAAATTAAAATGGTCTTTTTTATGAAAGCATACAGCTTTTCATTATTGCATGTATATCTGGATATAAGGAAAAATCCTGTTACCATAAAGAAAAACGGCACACCTGTACGCGCAATAACCCCTGACAGCACAAAATCTGCTGTGCCCCCAGCTATTGACAGTGGTGATGTATGGATTGCAATAATTAAAAATGCAAAAACCAGCCTTGCACAGTCAATACCTGCATAATTTTTATTTCTTTTCATTAGCTTTTCCTCCAGATTGTCACAATAAAACCATCTGTATTATTGCCTGAAACCTGGCTGGTGTACCTGGCTGGCAAATTAATTACAGTCTGGTCTTCTGCTGGTACATAATATATCTGGATTGTGGCATTACATTTATCTTTATACACAAGCCTGTTATTTTCTGTATAATTTTTTATAAATTCTATATATTCTTCAAGTGAAAAATTATTATCTGTAATAATGCGGGAATGCGGATAACCAACATACCTGAAATGCCAGGGTTCATGTGATATGCCTGTAATCTCTTCTTTATCTTTCTGGTAACGTTCAATAAAACCATAAGCTGGTGCGGCCTTCCTGAATTTATTGCATATACCTGTATATGGAAAATCAGGACGTATAAAATCAATTTTCTCTTTGTAAATTCCCAGGTCAATGGCAAGGCCTGTCTGGTGCTCACTATGGCATGGAAGTGCCACATATTTTTTAGTAAACTCCTCCCCATTATCCCTTAATGAACTATTATATATATCTTCCTGCTCCTTCTGTGTGCGGTAGCCGCTTACAGGTACAATCAGGCGGCCTGGGGAAATCTTTTCTAAAACCATCTGTAAAATATTTGCTGCATCACGTTTTAAAAGAATTGCAGGAAAATGTAAACAGGCAGGCACAAGCCCTTCTTTTCTCTCTTTCCCAGTATTTTTCAAGGGATACCTGGCATTGACAAGTAAAAGATTGCCGTTGTATATTTTTTCTCTTTCCATTATAACCTGTTCTATCATATATATAACCTTACCAGTCTGTCCAGCATATCCGCAAAGGACAAACCGGCTCCTTTCATCATATTTGGGAAACGGCTGTGTGAAGTAAAACCTGGAATTGTATTTACTTCATTAAAAACAATTTTGCCAGATGGGGTTAAAAACATATCAACCCTTGCAAACCCTGAACAGCCAAGTGCTTTATATATTTTAACAGCGGTCTTTTGTATACGTTCTTCTGTAATTCTGCTAATACGTGCAGGCATATAAATTTTCGAACTTTCCAGTGTATACTTTTCGTTATAATCAAAGAACCCATCCGACAACTCTATTTCATCAACCCTGCCTACAAACAATTCTTCATTTCCAAGTATGGCACAACCTGTTTCAAAGCCCTGTACAGCCTCTTCAGCAATAACTTCTGTGTCATGTCCAAGTGCAAGCTCTATCGCTGTTTTAAGTCCTTCCTCACTATCTACCTTTGTTATGCCAAAAGATGAACCTGAATGCACAGGCTTTATAAAAACTGGAAATTCCAGCTTCTGTTTAATTCTCTCCTTAATTTTTTCTACTGCATCTTTTATATTTTCCTTTCTGGAATAAACAGATTTAACAGATTTGGGCACGGATACCCCTGTGAGGCTTGCAATCTTATGTGCCCTGTCCTTATCCATGCAAAGTGCAGACGAAAGGGTATTACACCCTGCAACTGGTATTCCTGCCAGTTCAAATAACCCCTGCAGTGTACCATCTTCACCATTCTTCCCATGCAGTACAGGAAATGCCAGGTCAATTTTAACAGTTTTATACTGCCCGTTTACAAACTCTATAAGCCCTTTTACAGAACGGTTCTGTGAAACTATAACAGGCACAAGGTTTTTTAAGTCCCCTGCCCATGTATTATCCCGGATATTTTTATATTCCCCTGTGTAATAATACCACTCGCCATCCCTTGTAATTCCAACAGGAATAATATCAAAGCTGTCCCTGTCAATATTTTCAAGGACAGCAAATGCTGACTGCAATGACACTTCATATTCTGTAGAATTCCCTCCAAAAATAACTGCAATTTTTTTCCTCTGCATATTAAACCTCTTTTCTGTGCTGCTATTATAAAAACAAAAGCACCCTTGTTTCGATACAATAAATTGGTAACAGTCCGGCAACCGTCAATATTATGCGGGCATCATGCCTGCATAATATTGATGGCTGGCTTGACTGTTACATTAATTGTATCAGAAACAAGAATGCCATTCTTCTTTTTTATTCTATAATTTTCTTTTATAATACCAACAAATTTCTTAAAATTTTCCTACAAAACAGGGAGTTTAATATTAAACTCTATTATTTCATCTGCACTTTTTGCAGTTATTGTCCCATTATGGAGTTCTACAATTTCTTTTGCAATAGCAAGCCCAAGCCCTGCACCACCACTTTGTGAACTGCGTGATGTATCAAGCCGGTAGAACTGTTCAAATATACGTCCAAGTTTTTCAGCAGGGATAGTATCACCCTGGTTAATAAATTTTATAGATACCTCTCTTTCATCCTGTAATACCTGTATCTTAATAACACTATCCTCAAAACTGTAAAATACTGCATTCCTTAAAATGTTATCAAATACACGCTGTATCTTGTCCACATCACATTTTAACATTATCCCGGGTACAGCCTCTAACTTACATTCAAGCCCTTTTTCAAGCAGCATAGGACGGAATTCAAATACAAGCTGCTCAAAAAGGCGTGTTAAATTAATCTTGCTGTACTGCAGGGTAATATTAGAAAGGTTAAACCTTGTAATCTCAAAAAATTCATTTATAAGTTCCTCAAGGCGTTCTGCTTTCCCAAGTGAAATTGACAGATACTTTTCCTGCAATTCTTCTGATATCTGCCTTTCATCATGGAGCAGGGTCAGATACCCTATTACAGAGGTAAGAGGTGTTTTTAAATCATGTGCCAGATATATAATTAAATCATTCTTACGCTGTTCTGCTTCCTTTGCCATGCTTGCATTTCTAAGGGCTGTTTCACGTATCAGGTTCATCCTGTCCTGTATATTTTTCATATCTTCTGGAAGTATAATCTGTTCATTTCCAGGATTTGCCAGCTTCTCCGAAGCAAGGATAACTTCATCAAGATACCAAAGCGGTCTTGCCATAAAATGGTATGTTATAAAAATGCCGCCAATTATAAGTGGCACTCCCATAAATACAAGTATATATTCCCTTATATACTTTAACACAATATATACAGGATTATTCCAGTGCCATGTAAGCCTTGAGCAAAAAGACCATAACATCATTACAATAAAAACAAAAGAAACGAAAAATATAATAAGTGACAAAAAATACTTGAACATAATGTTTCTTACAATTCTGCTGTTATAACTTCTTCTTGGTTTTGTCCTGCTCAATAGTGTAACCAACCCCCCAGACAGTCTTTATAAATTTCGGCTTCCTGGCAGGCTCACCCAGTTTCTCCCTTAACCTGCCAATATGCGCCATAACTGTATTATTATTATCAATAAATTCCTCACCCCACACATTCTCAAAAAGCTCTTCTGAGGAAATTACATTACCACTATGTTCACAAAGATACCATAATATTGAAAACTCAATAGGGGTCAGCAAAACCTCTTTGCCATAAAGTGTACACTTATGTGTATTTTTATTAATAACCAGCCCTTTTATATCATACTCATCCGTTTCTTCTACAAGTTTTTTGCCAGAGTTATTATAATTCACATACCGTCTTAACTGTGTCTTTACCCTTGCCACAACTTCTAATGGGTTAAAAGGCTTTGTAATATAGTCATCAGCACCAATAGCCAGTCCCATTATCTTATCATTGTCTTCAACCTTTGCTGTAAGCATAATAACAGGATAGAAAAATTTCTCCCTGATTTTCTGGCAAATATGGAAACCATCAATATCTGGAAGCATAATATCCAGTATTGCTAAATCTATCTCTGTTTCATTAATACACTTTAAAGCATCACTGCCATTATAAAATTTATATACTGTATATCCGTCATTAATAAGATACACTTCTATTAAATCAGCTATTTCCTTTTCATCATCTACTACTAGTATTTTTCCATCCATTTTGCCCCCTTGCTGTCTCTGGCAGCATAAACAAATTTAAACCTGCGTTTCAGGCTTCAAACTTGTATCCCATGTCTAGCCCCTTAAAAGTGCCATATTCCATGTTTTATAAGCTTTTTCAATTTATTTATGGCTTTTCTTCCATAATTTCCTCGTATTACACTGTATTTTAACTGTATAACTTTTTTAATTTTGTATATTTCTATTAACACTTTCTGCTACTGTCTAAATAAAATATTGTGCTGCATTTCTCTTTTTTTATGTATTCATCATATCCAGTTTTATCTAAAAGATATGCTTTTATATCTTCATGTGGCAGATATGAAAATTTACAATGTCTTATAAAATCCATTCCAAGCAATGGTTTAACTATTGTATCACTTATGTCTAAATAAAACTTAAAAATATCCAGTTCAATACCACCTAATTTTATATTATTTATTTTACATGGATATGCTTCTATTTTATTATTAGAAGCTGATGTAAATGTTACCTTGTTAATACCATTAAGCCTCATGCTTTTTATTAATTCATCTTTTATATCTATACCATTATCCAGAAATTCCTTTAGCCCTATCACTGTCTGGACAGCACCTGTATCAAACATTATTGGTATATCAATATTAGCATATGATAACGGAGATACAAACCTGTTTCCATCAACCCTAAATCTTATTGATTTCAACTCAATCCTCCTATATTATTCATGCACTGCATTTAATCTGACTGTATTTTTATATTCTGGCTGTATCTGTAATAACCACAAATTTTTGTTATACTTTTCTTCTGTAGCATATGCTATGATATAAACATCATCTTTGCCCCTGTCACCTTCATTGTTCCTTATGAGTGCTGCACACCCTATATGTCCATAAAGCCATGTAAACCTTGGCACTTTCTCTGGCTTGTCTAATATACATAATCCCTTTTTTATGTCCTCTTCTGTCATATTTTCTAACTCTTTTTGCATTGCTTTCATGCTAAGTTCTTGTATATATCCCATATTCACCCCTCCAAGATATAATTGATTATTCTTTATCAAATAATGTTACATAATATATGACATATTTCATATAAATTTATTACTTATATTCATTCTTATATATCCTTTTATTTTTTTCTATATATCTAATCAATTCATCAGAGGCTATATCTCCATGAATTTGTTTATGCTTACTAATAAGATTCTTTTCCCTTAATTGCTCCAATGGAAAGTTACCTGGTTCATATTTTTCAATAATTTCAATCCTCATGCTTCTTTCTGGATTTGAAAATCCATGTTCATATTTATCCTTTATATTTTCCTGTTCACAATCAATTTCTATGATTTCTCCCTTGTAACGGATTTCATTAATAGTATTTTTGCCATTTTTATATCTACAGACTATAAGGGTATAATCCCCTTCTTTACAACGCATAAATCCAGACTCTTTAAAATGCATTGACTGTATAAAACCCCCAAAATCTTTTATTCTGCTATCCAGGTCATAATAATACCCACCATCATCCCTGAAACAATAAACCGAAATAATTCTTGTTGCCATAACAATCCCTCACATTAAACCATATTTATTTTATAACATTAATTTACAACTTTTTAATATAATCTCTTTACACTGTAAACAGGAAAGCACTTCTAACACTTTCCTGCTGGTAATTTGGTAATTATCCCACGTATAAACACATATATCTTTGCATATGAATATACCATATACCTTGCAGTATTACAAGCATGGTTTTATTTTTCATCTTCACAAAGATTATCATACCATATGCAGAACCCCTTTTTAGGTATTCTTATTAACTTCTTTCCTACTTCTATGTGTTTAAAACCACAGTTACCTGATAATAAACTCATATGCTGTTGATAGTAACACGTTCATTTTGCTTGCCACTTCCTCAACAGTCATAAACATTACTTCCTCCGTACCTTTGCCTCCAGTTACCTTGTCCTTGTTTTTTATAAACAGTCCTGTATATGTGTGGCAAATCCACATATTACTTAAATTTTATTTTCATATAATGCCTGCATACAGTTAAACATAATCCCTTATTTTTATAACATGTTTCATAAACCAGCATAAATATATAATTTCCCCCTTAACCTTAAAACTGTATGCTATAAATTTTTAACAGGCTCTCTTGTTGTTCTTTTTCACCAATAACCTTCCTGGTATTTATACACTTTATGTTTCCAATGTATTAATATTATTTTCTTTAATATCCCTTAATATTTGTTATTACAGGCAGTCTAATAACTGTATTGGGATTATTACAGTATTTTTTATACTTGCCTGGTTTATGCCTGCTAAATATATATTATATTTATATTTAACAATAACACATGCTGACATGGACAGTACATTCCAGCAAAACAAAAACACCACCTGCAATGCAGTTATTACAGATGGTGTCTTCCTTCTTTATTTTTTAACTATATAACGCCCTGAACCATTTTTATATAAGCCCCTACGCCCTAAGGGCTGCCTGCATCTGCTCCAGTCTGGTTTTACTTCATTATCAAAAAAGAGTATCTCTTCCATGCCCTGCCCTGTGCTTTAAGCCTTTTATTCCTTCTCCCTTCATATTCCTTCCACTTTTTATTTATCTTGCATGCCCCCCCCCTTGGCAGCCTGTCCTCCATTAAACAGTTTAATGGTCTGAAAACATACTCTTCCCCTTGTAACGTGTAGGCTCATAATCTTCTTTTCTTGGCATGTCTTACCCTTCTTAAATGCATTATTTTACTGCATTTTGTCCAGAAAACAGGTTTTGTTCCACCAAAATACATTTATTATACTGTATTCTGACTGTATGACCTCTTTTCACTGGAAAGGTATTATAACGCCACAAGCCCCATTTTACAAGGCTTTTCCCCACTTTTTTATTATGCTTTTTAACCTACTGCACCTCAAACTTGTATCCCATTCCCCATATTGTCTTAATATATGCCCCTTTATCCCCTAGTTTGCTCCGGAGTTTTTTAACATGTGTGTCAATTGTCCTTGCATCACCAAAATAATCATAATTCCAGACATTATTTAAAATGCGTTCTCTTGAAAGCGCAACTCCCTGGTTTGTAATAAAGTAGGCAAGAAGCTCAAATTCTTTATAGCTTAAATCTATAATTTTACCATCAATCTTAACTTCATGTGCAGACTGGTTAAGCACAATACCGCCTGCTTCAATACCATTTTCTTCTAATACGTTAGTCCTGCGTAATATTGCCTCAACCCTTGCAACAAGTATTTTAGGGCTGAATGGTTTGGAAATATATTCATCAACACCAAGGTCAAAGCCTAGAAGTTCGTCCTTTTCATCACTTTTTGCTGTAAGCATTATAATAGGTACTTGCGAATATTTCCTGATTTCACGGCATACAGCCCAGCCATCCATTTTGGGCATCATAACATCAAGTATAATAAGTGCAATATCTTTATTATCATAAAATATGTCAACTGCCTGCTCACCGTCCCCTGCCTCTATTACATTAAAGTCCTTTTTTATTAAAAAATCCTTTACAAGCTTCCTCATCCTGGTTTCATCATCAACTACCAATATTTTTAAATTTTCCATAAAGCCAACCATAACCTTTCCCACAAATATATGAGCCTTATACTTCTTTTATTTTACCAGGCAAATATGTAAAATCTGTGTACAGGAATTACTTGTTTCCTAAAGCCCTTTCTCTTTCATTAAGTTCATTTTCCTTTTCCTCTAACTGTTTCTTCCATTCCTGGTATTTATCTACCAGTTCATTTTCCATATTTGCTTCATAATCAGTAAAATAAGTAAAGACAGAATATTTGCTGTTATAAGTTATAAACATCATAGCGCCTATAACCACTACAAGGAAAACTATTACCATATTGCGGATTTTCATGCCTGTATGTTCATTCTCATAAGCAAGCTTATACTTTTCTGCCATATCATGTGCCAGGCTGTTATCTGCTTTTGGCAGTTTCCCACTATTTGCAGGCGGGACTGGAACCGTCTGGATTGTATCATCTGACACAATTCCTGAATTAATAAGGTTTTTACGCATATTCCTTACAAATTCAAGCCCCAATACAGTCTGGAATGATTTCTTTTCAACCGACCTGTTATAAACTTTAAGTACAGACTTCATATCCGCCATGTTAGTATTGGCAACAATATATGATATAGCTTCTTTCTCTTTGAGCGCCCTTTCATAATCGCCTTTATTTGAAAAAGAATAATCACCTATGGTATATTTATTATTTGTTCTATCCATAAATATCCACCCCTTCCTGTAAAATACAGATATCAGTTACTATCCACGGCTATGCCGTCTATAGTAACGGGCAGCGTTCATTATTCTGTACCCGTATCAAATGAAATATTTTCTGCAAGCCATTTTTTAACAGCTTTCATAAGAGCAGCATCCTTTAAAGCCTGCCTGTTCTTTTTCTCATATTCTTCTTTTGAAGAATTCTCTTCTGGGAAATATTCTTCCTCTACAACTGAATTATATTCTTCCTCTGTATAAGATATCCCCTCAAGGTCTGCCAGTGCCTGCGCTGCAAGGTTTTCCTTTACTGTATCCTGTGCAAGTTCTTCTAAATCGGTTTTCCTGAAATCTTCTTCTGAATCATAGCCAAACATCAAAAATACTTCATCCTCATTGCACCCATACACAACAGCCATATCATAATACCCCTGTAACACAGTTTTCCTCGCTTCTTCCATCATATCCTTAGGGTATTTTATTACATTGCAGATTTCCATAAAATCTGTCCATGCAAATTCCCCTCTGTCTGCTTCATTTTCCTTTGCAAGTTTCTGGCGCAGGTACTCATTATATTCATCTGTAGTATTATATTCTGATACAGACTGTACAAAATCATCGGTATATTCTGGAACAATGGAATCACCACAAATATATTCCACCTTTACCTTAAAATTCACATTCTGCCCATCTATTTCATTATTGCCATATGTGCCCATAGGCACTGGTATTGTAAATTCTGCTGTAGTGCCTGTCTTAACCCCTTTTAATGCATCTTCAAAGCCTTCCAGCCATTCACCTGAGCCAATAATCACATAATCTGTGCTACATGTATCATCTGCTCTTCTGCCGTTAACATATCCAACAATATCTGCATATACCGTATCACCATCTGCAACAGTTCCATCGAGCTGTTCATAAATTTTATATTGTTCCCTTAAATCATCAATTTCTAAATCTATATCATCCTGCGTAACTGCAATTGAAACATTAAGCGATTTATAATCACCCACATCTATATATTCTTTTACATTAAATTTATTACCTGATATATTATCAATTTTTTCCTTTACAGAAGGTGCTAAAAGCCCTGATGCCAAACCTGCCAGGAACAACATAACACACGCTGCTGCAATTATAATTATTTTTTTAGTATTTTTAGATTTCCCGCCTGCCTGGTTTACATTATTCTTCCCTGTCATAATAATCCTCCATCAATGCTAATTCTATATTTCCGCTGCCAGTCAAATGATATCTGCAATCTGCCTTACTGCCTGCCCATAACCCGGTCACATTTTCTGCCAAAACATTAATATTTAATACAAATTATATTACATTATAATATTTAAAGCAATAAATCTGTTATTTCACTAACTGTATTTATTATATAATCCGCTCCAGAAGCTTCCAGCTCACCTTCCTTTGCAAACCCATAATAAACCCCCGCTGATGTTATCCCACATGCCTTAGCGCCAATTATATCATATTTCCTGTCACCAACCATTATTATATTAGATTTATCATAAGAAGACAAACCCAGTCTTAAAATACTTTTTTCTATAATAATATCCTTGTCATTATGGCTTCCATCAATAGCGCCTCCTGTAATCCCGTCAAAATACCTGGAAAGATTAAAATGTTCTAAAATCCTGACAGCGTATTCTTCTGGCTTGGAAGTTGCAAGCATTATTATCTTGCCATGTTCCTTTAAAACCTTAAGTACTTCCTCTATACCATCATATGGCTTGTTTTCAAAAAGCCCTGTAACACTATATTTACTGCGGTATATGGCAGCCGCCCTTAAAGCCTCTTCCCGCCCCATGCCTGCAATATCCTGGAAGCCCTTATAAAGCGGCGGTCCAATATATCTATAAAGTTCTTCATTACATGGTATGTCATACCCCATTTCGCCAAGTGCATATTTAATACAATTAATAATACCATCATGTGAATCGGTAATAGTCCCATCTAAATCAAATAATATATATTTCCATGACATAAAGTTATTTCTCCTTATATCTTACAGACAGCAATTATATTATAAAAATACAAAAACTTATACATTATGTGTTCTGCATATAATTCCTTTTACATATACCTGTCTGTATATTAACAATTAACCAATATAGTTATAACATATACCTGTCTGGCTTGCTATAAAAATTTTCTTGTAAAAAACAAAAAGAGCCCGGGAAGGCTCTTTTTGTCGGATAACTTACGTTATCCAGCGTATAATAGGGTGGGAGTAGAAAGTTTTCACTTTCTGATTATGATGATAACGGTTAAATATGTCCAAAATATGTCTAAATTGTAAATAATCTGTTCATATTTTACTTTTTTAATTTTATTAAGTCTGCTTGCAGTTTTGCTATTATTTATTAAGATGTGCGGAAAAGATACAAAACTATATAACACAGACCTGGCTTTTGCACGCATCCCGTTATGGTAAACCATGCAACAATACATAGTATTCCAGGGCAAAAGTATAATTATTATTTTGTACAATAATTTTAGATTTCATAAAATCCACTCTATATAATAAAAAAATTATTGAATTATTGGAAGTTTTGTGCAATACTGTTATGGATGGAATACAATTATACAATTCCAATGAATACCAGTAATCATATTTTAAGACAGAAGGAGGTTTTTTAGCAGTGGCGTTAAAAAATCAGTATTTAATTGATTTACTTGAAACAGTAAAAAAGAGAAATGCAGGAGAACCAGAATTTATACAGGCTGTAACAGAGGTTTTTGTATCTCTTGAACCAGTTGTTGAAAAGAGGCCTGACCTTGTAGAAGCAGGTGTTTTTGAGCGTATAGTAGAACCAGAGAGACAGATTATCTTCCGTGTACCTTGGGTAGATGACAATGGCAAAACACAGGTAAACAGAGGTTTCCGTATACAGTTTAATTCTGCTATAGGGCCATATAAGGGAGGCTTAAGGCTTCACCCTTCAGTATATAGTGGCATTATTAAATTCCTTGGTTTTGAACAGATTTTTAAAAACAGCCTTACAACACTTCCTATTGGCGGTGGCAAAGGTGGTTCTGATTTTGACCCTAAGGGTAAGAGCGATGGAGAAGTTATGCGTTTCTGCCAGAGCTTTATGACAGAACTTTACAGGCATATTGGTCCAGACTGTGATGTACCTGCTGGTGATATTGGCACAGGTGCACGTGAAATCGGTTATATGTTTGGACAATATAAGAGAATACGCAATGAATGGTCAGGCGTACTTACAGGAAAGGGCCTTACATACGGCGGTTCACTCGCACGTACAGAGGCCACTGGCTTTGGTCTTTGCTACTTTACAGATGAAATGCTTAAGGCTAATGGTAAGAGTTTTAAAGACCAGACTGTTGTTATTTCTGGTTCTGGAAATGTTGCTATCTATGCTACAAAGAAAGCAACTGAACTTGGTGCTAAAGTAGTTGCACTTTCAGATTCTAATGGATATATCTATGACCCTGACGGGATTGACCTTCCTGTTGTACAGCAGATTAAGGAAGTTGAAAGAGGACGTATTAAAGAATATGTGGACAGGACTTCCCACAGCAATGCAACATATACAGAAGGCTGTTCTGGCATATGGACTATTAAATGTGATATCGCTCTTCCTTGTGCTACACAGAATGAAATTGATGCAGATAGTGCTAAAGCTCTTGCAGCAAACGGATGTTATGCAGTAGCAGAAGGTGCTAATATGCCTTCTACTCCTGAAGCCATTGACATTTATTTTGAAAATAAAATGCTTTATGGCCCTGCTAAAGCTGCTAATGCTGGTGGAGTTGCTACATCAGCGCTTGAAATGAGCCAGAACTCAGAAAGGCTCTCATGGACATTTGAAGAAGTTGATTCTAAACTCCAGGGCATTATGGCACAGATTTTCAAGTCATGTGATGAAGCTTCAAGAGAATTTGATATGCCTGGTAACTATATGGCTGGTGCAAATATCGCTGGATTCTTAAAAGTAGCTGAAGCTATGAAGGCACAGGGCTGCGTATAATAACAATAAATAACACAGGCAGATATACTGTCCTGCCTTGTAATATTTTAACTGCCATTGCATCTACAGCAGATGTAATGGCAGTTATTTGAAACTACCAGATATTTTACTGGCAGCATCTTTAATAAATTCAATCATCCTGTTATATGATATATACACAGGCTCTGTTATTCCAGTATGCTCTGTTTCAAAAAAGTATTGTAAAATCCAGTTACGGCTGTCTGTAAGTTCATCTTCTGTTACCATCCCGCTTATTTTATATGGCTTTATTTCTGATAATGCATTGTATATTCTCTGAATTCCCTCATACTGGTTAACAATCCGGAAATCCACCATATCAACATCCATGCTAAAATATTTAAAAGTTTCCATATTTTTTTCTGTAAGTCCTGTTATGGAAATATTTCTTAAAAATTCTGGACGTATCTGCACAACAAACATTTCATCTGCCAGCATATGCACCCAGTAGCCCAGATAAAGACTTCTTTCACTGTCTGTTTTAAAGCTGTTAAAACTGTTTTTCATAAAACTTTCCAGCCTCTTATGGAAAAGTGCAATGTTTTCTTTTTTATGGAAATCACCATCATTGATATTATCCCTGAAATGTGTATGCTTTTTCATTTCCCTTACGTAGCCTTTACGTGCCATAATTCCATCCGGACATATATTTCCTGCTATAAAATAATCATATTCCACCATAACACTGCCATATGGTGTAATAATTTCTGTCCCTGCCCATTCCTGTGCCAGTATATCTGCTATTACAAGATGAACCATTGTCCCTGCCATTTTCATTTCTCCCTTGCATATTATTTTAACCGAAAACTAAAGCCGGGAGAATCTCTCCCGGCATATATTTATTATTAATATTATATTAGCCAACTATTCTTCTTGCACCACATGGCTGTCTGTAATACATATCTGAAATCTTAATTCCATCTCTTTCATTACTTGCATGGACTATTGAACCACCGCCAATATACATGCCAACATGTCCTACTGAACTGCCATTTTTATAGAATACTAAGTCTCCTGCCTGTAAATTAGACAAACTTACACTTGTACCATATGTTGACTGGGCACTTGAAGTTCTTGGAATACTATATCCAAACTGTGCATATACACTCATTGTAAACCCTGAACAGTCTGTTCCGTTTGTAAGGCTTGTACCGCCATATACATACTTATTACCAACAAACTTCTGCGCATATGCTGCTATCTGTGCCCCTGTACTGCTGCCATAATTTGAGCTGCTTCCTGATGAAGAGCTTCCTGATGATGAACTGCTGCTACTTGATGAACTACTGCTTGATGAACTATGGCTGCTTGATGAACTGCTTCCTGATGACGAACTGCTGCTTGATGAGCTATAACTGCTTGATGAGCTGCTTCCTGATGATGAACTGCTGCTGCTTGATGAACTTTCACTGGCTGCTGCCCTCTCTGCTGCAAGTGCCCGGAGCCTTTCCTGCTCTGCTCTTTCTGCTGCTGCTTTTGCACGTGCCCTTGCACGTTCTTCCTTCATAGAAACAGCTTTCTTAAACCTTACTCTTACATTAACAAATTCTTTGGCAACATATCCCCTGCCATCATCTATTGAAATCCTTACCCAGTTGTCACCACATAACTTTTCTACATAAAACCTTTCCTCTTCTGGAATCTGTGTGACAATTGTTGACTTTGTACTTGTCCTTGACCTTACATTAAGTGTAATTGTGCCTTCCTTAACTGTTATGTATTTAGTACCATACTTGTCTGCAAGCTTTTCTGCTTCAGCACCTGTTGCAAGAAATTCTTTCTTTATATAACCTTTAAATCCGCCTGAATCTATCTGTACCCATCCACCTTTACATGTACGGATTATCCTGGCTGCTGAACCTCTGTACAATTTACCTATAACCTTTGAGTCCTTTATACGTGGATGCCTGCGGATATTAACATAATTATCAGCTATTGATATACCTGTTGTCTTCCAGCGTTCTGAAACCTTGTGTGTATTAGTTTTCTTTTTTGTTACACTTTTTCTGGCCTGGCTTGTTTTCTCTGTCTTTGACGCAGATACCGGTCCAGCAGTTGATGCTGGTTCAGATGATGTTTCCGGTA
This sequence comes from Lachnospiraceae bacterium, assembly GCA_022797375.1. GTDB lineage: Bacteria > Bacillota > Clostridia > Lachnospirales > Lachnospiraceae > Butyribacter. The sequence goes on along the minus strand of JAAWKM010000023.1, from coordinate 3,336 downwards.
ATACTGTACTGGTATCACTTTCCGGAACAGCCCTTTCAACAAAATTTGTAGAATAATACTTATCTAAAGACAATGAAATACCTGCTATTTCTGTTTCCTGGCAAACTGCTGTTGCACTTGCTGCTGGTGCACCTGGTATATTACAGCACGCAAGTGATAATGTCATTGCAGTTCCTAATACAGCAGCACGTTTAACCCAATGTGTCTTAACCATAATTACCTCCAATTAGTTTCTTCCTATAATCAATTTAATATAAATTTACTGTACTTTCTTCATTAAACATAAATATTGTCAAATAAATAGAATAATTATTACAAATCTATTACATTGCAAAACCAATTATAGCAACGCCAGTATTATTTGTCAACACCTCTTTTAACATAAATTTAACAAAAAATCTCCTGTTTTAGCGCATTTTTTTGGAAATATGGCATATAGTGCCTAAAAGGCAGGTAAATTATTAAGTTTCTTTCTACGTATATAGAATATTCTACTATTATAGAGAAGCAAAGCTTATTACGCCGGTCTGCGTAGAAAATGTATGCATAAACTACACCAGGTACTATTTATTTTACAGCTATTGCCTCAACTTCAAGCATAACATCTTTAGGAAGCCTTGCCACCTCAACACATGACCTTGCAGGATAAGGCTGTGGGAAATACTTAGCATAAACCCCGTTTACACCGGCAAAATCCTCCATATCTTTTAAAAATACAACTGTTTTAATTATATTTTCCATAGTAGTCCCTGATGCTTCAATTAAACTCTTAAGATTTGAAAACACCTGCTCTGCCTGGTCAGCTGCTGTACTGCCTGTAATTTCACCAGTTGCAGGGTCAACAGGTATTACACCTGATGTATACACCATTCCATTTACTTCAACTGCCTGTGAATATGGTCCAATAGCTGCTGGTGCTTTATCTGTCTTGATTATATTTTTCATAAATTTTCTTTCCTTTCTATAACTATTATTAATATTATTATAACTATAAACCGCCATTGCATTCCATTATAACATATTTTTATAAGAAATCTACCATTTATTTCTAATCTGCCACGTCTGTTTTATAAATTTCCAAGTATCATTATTTTTTAGAAATAGTCCCTACCACAAAAGGTGATTTATAATTATCATCAACACATGCTACTACTATCATTTTTCTTTCCTCATCATAACCACATGTTACCTTGCCCCATGAAAGCACCTGCGGTTTCAATGTAGACAAATCTATTCCCATTTCTTCAGCCATTTCCTCTATTTCATCAGACTCGTATATATTATAGTCCCATCCATTTTCATTTAGCGTTTTCCATGCAGTTCTGTATTGCCTGCATAAAAGCGTATCACATAACACAAGCATAAAATACTCTGATAATGTATTACACAAAAGTTTCCATTCTGTCATCTCATAACCTTCACTAAGATAGTAAACAGGAGGGTCTTCTTTATCTAAATCATCTGTACATATACCATAATTAATAACACCTGCACCATAATCACCGCCTATCTCAAGATAATTTGCGGCATGTCCCTGCCACTCATTTCTTGGTATTTTTGCCAAAGACTGTGAAAACATATAATACTCATCATCTGCACCTTCTTCTGGATTATCTTTATACTCCTCTTCAAATTCTTCAATTTGTTCTTCTATTACTTCATATAAAGTACAAAACTCCTCCGTCCATATATCTGCCGTTGATAATAACGGACAGTTATATGCCGCCTTATAAAAATCACATAAAACAGCTGGAAGTTTTATATTATATTCTTCCTCAATCCCATCAAGGAATTTTCTGCTTTCCGGATTATCATAACCAAGTATCCTAAGAACCTGGCCTGCTGTAATATTATAATTTAATGACATATTATCCCCTCCATTCCTGCACTTCCTTCCGCGTATAAGCAACTTTCTGCACTTTTAATTTCTGGATTTATACTATACTTTAATTTTGTTATATATCATAACACCACTGCTATGTTTATTCTTTGCCACAACAAAACAATGTGCCTACATCCTTATCATCAAAAAGGTCATATAATTTCTCTGGTCTTTTTCCATTCATTATTACCACATCTATTCCAGCTTCATATGCAATTTCCACTGCATTAATCTTTGTCACCATGCCACCTGTACCAAATTTAGTAGTAACACCACCAGCAAGTGCCTTTATATCCTCTGTTATTTCATGTACAACATGTATAAACTTTGCATCCTCTTCTCTATGTGGGTCTTTATCATAAAGGCCATCTATATCAGACATTATAATTAGCAGGTCTGCTTTCGCAATTGTTGCAACTATAGCAGCAAGTGAATCATTTTCCCCTACTTCAAGCTCCAGCTCATCAATAGCAACTGTATCATTCTCATTTATAACAGGTATGACCCTCTGTGAAATTAAACGCTCCATTGCATTTTCAACATTAGGCCTCCTGTCTTCAAGCAGTATATACTTAGTAAGCAGCATCTGTGCAACTGTTACACTATAACCAGCAAATAAATTGTCATACATATACATAAGTTCACATTGCCCCACAGCAGCACATGCCTGTTTGCCAGGTGTATCCTTTGGTTTTTCACGCAATCCAAGCTTCCCCATTCCAAGCCCCATTGCACCACTCGAAACAAGTACCACCTCGTGTCCAGCATTATGCAGGTCAGCAAGGGTCCTGACAAGCTGGCCGACACGCCTTATATTTAACAGTCCTGTCTTATGTGTGAGTGTAGATGTCCCTACTTTAACTACTATACGTTTTCTCTCACTAATCTTTTTCATTATTAGCCTCCAGTATATTTAAATTGTTTTAACAGCATGTAAATCATTAACTTCCAGACATGTTTTTAATTATAACATAACAACTAATGCCAGTCCAATATATTTAGTATATAACACGCGTCTGTTTCATAAAAATCTTCATGCCGTGCAAAGCACGGCACAAATAGTAATGAAAAATGCTGTTTTTGCATTTTTCTTGTGTGAAATTGTAATAATTGCCAGACAGCGTTTTTTGCTGTCTTAGAATCATTTTTCACACTACTTCCAGTTATCCTGTGCTGGCAGACAGGAGATACTGCGGTATTATTTATATTGCAGCAAATGAAATAAATGCGGTTTTATAATATATGGAACCTGCCACTGCAAATTTATAATAAAAACCAGAATAATAAAATTAACAGTTTCCAGTTATATTATTCATTTTGCCTGAAGACAGCAGGTTCCATATGCCAGGGCTTTGTTATTCCATGACAGGTGCACTTTAACCCCGCCGGCATTTAAGCCCCTGTGTGGCAGAAGAAACATAAGTTTCTTTTGGGGCACAGGGGCTTTATGTGCC
>JAAWKM010000208.1 GCA_022797375.1 Lachnospiraceae bacterium | reverse complement strand
ATCGCCGGCGCTTGAATCCCGTACTTTGGGATTTTATGCGCCGCTGCGTATGCCAACGTAGTGCAAACGTGCCCTGGAATGGAATAATCCAGCTGGACACGGAAAACCTGCGTCCATTTTTAAGCAAACACAAGATAACTGGAAATTTCCAGTTATCCTGCATTTATCTGCCATATATTAATTCTTGAAAATTTTTCTTGCAATTATGCCAATTATTTGTTAGAATAGTCGTGTTGTGCAAATGAAACAGAAATAATGTATTAATTATAAGGAGGTGCTTACGATGGCAAAATGTTCAGTTTGTGGAAAAAGTGTCCACTTTGGTAATAAAGTGAGCCATTCACATAGAAGAAGTAATAAGATGTGGAAGCCAAATATCAAATCTGTAAGGGTTAAGGTTAATGGCGGAACAAAGAAAATGCCAGTATGTACAGGATGTTTACGTTCTGGAGCTGTAGAGCGTGCGTAAGCGCATCCAGTAAATAGACAGAAGAGCCGGTGCATAAACCGGTTCTTTTTGCATAGGGCAAAGCGCAGCTTTGCCCTTTTGCATTCTTACAGAACCATAAGCCCGTTTAACTATAAAATTTAACTACAAAAAAGGTTGTATCCAAGTATAAGGCATAAAAGTATTATAAGAACTGCTATAATCCCATTGTTAAGAAAAAGCATTATTGTCATTCCAATAGCTATCCAGAAGAGGATAAAACCAGCCATTTTGCGCATAATTACCACCATATTATTGTTCTTGCTTTGAATGAAGCAATAAGTTATACTATATTATATGATGCAAGGTTGGAAAACTGAACCTGAATATAACCCAATTAGAATGGAGGATGTTTTATGAAAGGTAAAATGAGTACCAATATGGGGAATATTGTAATAGACCGTGATGTGCTGGCGAAATATGCAGGTACAGCTACTATGGAGTGTATAGGAATTGTTGGCATGGCGTCTTTAAATGTCAAGGATGGGGTTACAGGGCTGTTAAAAAAGGAAAATGCTGGCAGGGGAGTAAATGTATATATAGTAAATAATAAGCTGAAAATAGAACTCCATGTTATAGTTGCATATGGCGTAAGTATACGTGCAGTTGCACAGAATGTACTGGATAATGTAAGATATAAGATAGAAGAATTTACAGGCCTGGAAATAGAAGCAATTAATGTAGTTGTTGAAGGCGTCAGGATTATGGATGAAGATTAAGCCTGTTGTGGTTTAAATACGGTTTAACTGCCGTAAATTTTTACAGGCATATCTTAATACAAGGAGGAATAAGAAAGTGAGTTTAAAATCAATAGATGCAGCAATGCTGCAGAAAATGTTTTTATCAGGCGCCAAAGCATTAGATGCGAAAAAGGATTATATAAATGAGTTAAATGTATTTCCAGTGCCAGATGGTGATACAGGCACTAATATGACTATGACAATAATGGCTGCTGCAAAGGAAGTAGCTGCTCTTGAAAACCCTGATACCAGCCAGCTTGGCAAAGCAATTTCCAGTGGTTCACTGCGCGGTGCAAGGGGGAATTCCGGTGTAATAATGTCACAGATTTTCCGTGGGTTTGTTAAAGGGATAAAAGGCAATGATAAACTTGATGTAAATATTCTTGCCAATGCTGTACAACATGCGGCTGATACAGCCTATAAGGCTGTTATGAAGCCAAAGGAAGGCACAATCCTTACAGTGGCACGTGCAGGTGCAGACAAGGCAATTGAGATAATAATAAATGATGATATAGAAGATATAATTGAATTCTGTGATGCTGTAATAGAAAGTATGGAGGAGGCACTCAGGAAAACACCTGACCTTCTCCCAGTACTTAAACAGGCAGGTGTTGTGGACTCTGGCGGAGAAGGGCTTATGACTTTCCTGCGTGGTGCAACAGATGCCTTAAAGGGCAAAGTTTCTGATTTTACAATTACAAGCAGAGGCAGTGTAAAGACAGTTAAAACAAGCATGCCAGCAGAAGCGGAAGCAGATATAAAGTATGGTTATTGTACAGAATTTATAATAATGCTTGAACAAAGTGCGGATATAGCAGAACCACAGCTTAAAGAGTACCTGCAGGGTATTGGTGACTGTGTTGTTGTGGTTGCAGATGATGAAATAGTAAAAGTACATGTCCATACAAATGACCCAGGGCTTGCAATACAGAAAGCACTTTCATTTGGTGCGCTTACAAGCATGAAAATCGACAATATGCGTGAGGAGCACCATGAAAAAGTTATACGTGACGCTGTAAGGATTGCAGCACAACAGAAAAGGGAAATGAAAGAAGAAAAGCCAGTACAGGCTGCGCCACGCAAAAAAACTGGTTTTATAGTGGTGTCTGCAGGTGAAGGCCTTGCAGATATATTCAGGGATTTAAAAGCTGATTATATTATTGAGGGTGGACAGACAATGAACCCAAGCACTGATGATATACTGGAAGCAATAAATAATGTTAATGCAGATAATATATTTATTCTTCCTAATAATGGAAATATAATACTTGCTGCGAACCAGGCAAAAGAGCTTTCAGAGGATAAAAATATTATTGTAATACCAACCAAAAATATACCACAAGGCATAGCAGCCCTTATAAACTATACTGAGGGAAGCTCTGTAGCTGATAATGAGAAAAGTATGACAGATGAAATGCTAAGTATTAAGTCAGGCCAGGTAACATATGCAGTGCGTGATACAAATATGGATGGCAAGGATATTAAAAAAGGCGATTTCATGGGGCTTACAGATAAAACTATTGTATCTGTTGGGAAAGATGCAAAAGAAGCAGCCAAAAAGCTTATAGAAAGCCTGGTTAATGACGATACAGAACTTGTAAGCATTTATTATGGTGCAGATGCAACAGAGGAAGAGGCGGAATTAATTGCAGATGAAATAGTTGAATCATATGCATATAGTGGCATAGATGCAGAAGTGCAGTATGGCGGGCAGCCAGTCTATTCTTACTTTATTTCTGTAGAATAGGGATGTATTTTCTGGCTGCATCCTGGTATACTTTCCATACTGTTATGGTAAGTGTTATGGCGGGGTAAAGTGAGGTGGAATATTAATAGAGGTGGAACTTAACGACAGCATAAGGAATATTAAGGGTATTGGCGGAAAAAGTGAGAAGCTCTTTAATAAACTGGGGATTTATACAGTAGAGGAGCTTCTTTGCTTTTATCCGCGTGAATATGATGTTTTTGGTAAGATAGAACCTGTGTCATCATTAACAGAGGGCAGGATGGTAATAATAGAAGCAGTACTTAAATATGTCCCTAAAGTTTCCGCATCAGGAAACCTTAAGTCTGTAAGGGCAGTATTTAAAGATGCAAGCGGAAGCGTAACAGCAGTATGGTTTAATATGCCATTTATGGCAAAAATGCTGCGTATGGGTACACATTATATATTACGTGGCAGGACAGTGAACCGGAATGGTTTTTTAGAGCTTGTACAGGCAAAGATTTTGTCAAGGCAGGAGTATGCAAATCTTACAGGCCGCCTCCAGCCTGTATACCACCTTACAGCAGGTATTACAGTTAATGCCATCTCAAAAGCGGTAAGGACTGCACTAAAAGAAACAGATTTAAACGGTGATTTCCTGCCAGCAGATATAAGGAAAGAAAACAACCTGGTATCATGGAAAAAGGCAGTTTGTGCAATACATTTTCCAGAGGGCAAAGAAGAGTGCATACAGGCAAGGCGCAGGCTTGTATTTGATGAATTCTTCCTTTTTGCACTTGCACTTGGGCAGGTTAAAAAGACAAAAAACAAGATACCATCAAAGTATATAATGTCTAAAAATGCAATGCCGCTTAAACTTGCAGGTTCCCTGCCATATAAACTGACAACAGCACAGCAGGCAGTCTGGCAGGAGATACAGCAGGACATGCGGTCAGGAAATGTCATGAACCGGCTGGTGCAGGGAGATGTTGGTTCAGGTAAAACAATAATTGCACTGCTTGCACTCCTTATGGCAGCAGAAAATGGTTTCCAGGGGGCAATTATGGCACCTACAGAAGTGCTTGCATTACAGCATTATGAAACATTTTGTGCACTTTTAGAACCCCTTGGGATAAAAACAGGGCTTCTTACAGGTTCGTTAACCGCCGCGCAGAAGAAAAAGGTGTATGCACAGATGGCATCAGGGGAGCTGGATATTATAGCTGGCACACATGCACTTGTACAAGATAAAGCAGAGTTTAAGAACCTTGGGCTTGTAGTTACTGATGAACAGCACAGGTTCGGTGTTAAACAGAGGGAAGCACTTTACTCAAAGGGAAATGAACCACATATGCTTGTTATGAGTGCTACACCTATTCCAAGGACTCTTGCGATAATATTATATGGTGAACTTGATGTATCGGTAATAGATGTAATGCCAGAAGGCAGGAAACCTGTTAAAAACTGTGTTGTTGGCACAAATTACAGGCCACAGGCATATAAATTCATGCAGCAGGAAATAGAAGCAGGCCACCAGGTATATGTGATATGCCCTATGGTAGATGAAAGTGAGAATATGGAAGCTGAAAATGTAACAGACTATACCCAGATGTTACGTGAGAAAATGCCTCCGGAAACCAGGGTTGCATGCCTTCATGGTAAAATGAGGCCAGCACAGAAAAACAGCATTATGGAAGAGTTTGCAGCACATAAGATAGATATACTTGTATCAACTACAGTTATAGAAGTAGGGATAAATGTGCCATCAGCAACTGTAATGATGGTTGAAAATTCTGAACGTTTCGGACTTGCGCAGCTCCACCAGCTACGTGGCAGGGTAGGGCGTGGAGATGCACAGTCATACTGTATATTTATGGCAGGCAACAATTCAAAGGAAGTAATGGACAGGCTTTCTATTATTGGAAATTCCAATGATGGCTTTTATGTCGCAGAGCAGGATTTAAAGATGCGTGGACCAGGTGACTTTTTCGGAATACGTCAGAGCGGTGAACTGGATTTCAAGCTTGCAGATATATACCAGGATGCAGACATACTGGTTGCAGCAAACAAAGCAGCAGCACGTTTTGGGGATAAGGATATTATGGAACTTTGTAAAAAACATGACAAATTAAAAGAAAAAATAATGTCTTATACAGGTACAATTTTCCTGTAAACCTGATATGGACCATAGATTTAGTTACTATTCACAGCTACGCTGTTCATAGTAATAAGCAGCGCTTTCAGCGCTGAAAATGCACACATTTTGCAAAAAATCATGCAAAATGGCGCCATAAAACTCGTATTTTTGGCACAAAACATGCCAAAAAT
>JAAWKM010000022.1 GCA_022797375.1 Lachnospiraceae bacterium | reverse complement strand
GGTACAGACCCTTAAGAGGCAGTATTCCTCGATAGCTCAATGGTAGAGCACACGGCTGTTAACCGTGGGGTTGTTGGTTCGAGCCCAACTCGGGGAGTTGTATTTTTATACAGTATAGATTGCCGATGTGGCTCAATTGGCAGAGCAGCTGATTTGTAATCAGCAGGTTATCGGTTCGAGTCCGATCATCGGCTTTTATATTCTGGACCTTTAGCTCAGTTGGTCAGAGCAATCGGCTCATAACCGATCGGTCCTGGGTTCGAGTCCCAGAGGGTCCATTTTATTTATACCTGGCCCAGTGGCTCAGTTGGTTAGAGCGCCGCCCTGTCACGGCGGAGGTCACGGGTTCGAGTCCCGTTTGGGTCGTTAGATATTTAAGTATCTGTTTTTAATTGACAAGTTGTTTTTATTATGTTATAGTTTAATTTGTTACCAGGGATCTTAGCTCAGCTGGGAGAGCATCTGCCTTACAAGCAGAGGGTCACAGGTTCGAGCCCTGTAGGTCCCATTTTAATAATAATTTTATGCCGCAGTGGCGGAACTGGCAGACGCCCGGGACTTAAAATCCCGTGGGTAGTGATACCCGTACCGGTTCGATTCCGGTCTGCGGCATTATTATTGAAAAGCTGTAAACCTTGTAAGATGGGGTTTACAGCTTTTTTTTCCGCTCTGCTTTTGCTATTAATAATTTTTATTAGAATCAAAGCTATATATGCATTTGTATGCAAGTCTGCTTGTATTTACCTTATGTGTTGTTTATTTTTTGGTTTTTTGGGCAAAATATTTTTACCTGTATTGTAAAAATTAATAAAAAATGCTTTTAATTTTAGAGTTATTAAAGCAATTTTTATAAATAAATTGGCAATTCTTAAAATTGTTTAAATTTTTACAAGATGTTAGAATACAACCAGAAGTTAATAATCACAAAACTTCATCAAAAAATATTTATCAGGGGAGGTAAAAAATATGAAGCAAAAATTATTAAGCCTGTTACTTTGTCCAGTAATTCTCGCGGGTGCTATGCTTACTGGATGTGGGGCAGATGGTACAGATAGCAGCAATAAGAATACTACAACACAGAAGGAGCAGCAGAATAATGCAACGTCTGGTTCGTCAGAGGGAGGCAGCAATGTAACAGATGAGCATCATTATGAAGGGATTGAGCTGACAGAAGATGAAATTGAGCTGACAGTATGGGAGTCAACGGCAGGGGCGGACGAGTTTGTTATACAGGCTGGTGAAAAGTTTACTGAAATGTATCCAAACATTAAGATAAAATATGTTAATGTTGAACTTGGTGATACAAAATCACAAATTGCATTGGACGGGCCTGGAGGTGTAGGACCGGATTTATTTGCTACACCAAATAATACACTTGGTGTACTGACAGACGGTGGGCATATACTTCCTTTACAAAATCCAGAATATGTACAGAATAAAGCAGCGGCTTCATGTATAAGTGCAGTTACATATGAAGACCAGGTATGGGGATATCCGATTTCCGCTGATACTTATGCATTATTCTATAACAGGGATTTAATTAAAGATGAAGAGATACCTGCAACATTTGACGATTTGAAAACCTGGTGCCTTGATTTTAATTCTAAAAATTCTGGTAAACAAGGTTTTCTTATGAGCCTTGAAGGTTACTATAGCTATATATTTACAACAAATAATGGAAACCGTGTATTCGGGCCAGATGGTACAGATGAGTCAGCAACAAATCTTAATAATGATACTGCTGTAGAAGGCATGAAATATTTCCAGTCATTAAGGAAAATACTTGATGTGCCTGCTGCTGATGTTACAACATCATATTGTGATGGTGCTTTCCAGGCAGGAAATGCGGCAATGTATATTACAGGTCTTTGGAATGTAGCAAATTTCAAGGATGCAGGAATAGATTTTGGTGTGGCAGCACTTCCAAGCCTGCCAGGCAGCAATGAACCTCCAGCATCATTTTCAAGTGCAAGGACAATGTGCATTTCTGCCTATTCTGACCATCCAGATGAAGCGGCAGCTTTTGGTTCATTTATGATGTCTGATGAAATGCAGTATTTACGTTTTGAACTTACAGGCGCACTTCCCTCTACAAGCATATCAGTAGATGCAGATTATGTTGCAGGATTTTCCAAACAGTTAGAATATGCTTTTCCTACACCTGCTATTACAAGGATGGATTATTTCTGGGACCCTATGAATGCAGCAACACAGAATATCTGGGATGGTGCAGACGTTAAAAAAGAGATGGACGCTGTGGATAAGACAATTATGGAAAGCAATTAGACAAAGTAATAGTATATGGATGGCTGTTGCCATGATAACTGGTAATAGCCATTTTTATAAAAGGTATGGTGGTGTGTATGGAGAACAATATACTTGAAAGGGATGGAAGTTCAAAGAATAAAGTTATCAGGACATCGGTTTTATTTATGGGGCTTTCACATATAATATATTTTAAACAATATGTTAAGGGTGCATTATTTGCAATTTTAGAAATTCTTATGTTTATTTCGCTTCCATTTACTATTGGCAAGCTGGCAGATATGGTTACGCTGGGTGAACCACAGCCAGAACTTCCCATAAAGGAACGCAGTAATTCAATTTTTATGCTTATTGATGGTGTTATGGTACTTATGATTGTGTTATTATTTGTTATTGTCTATATAATATCAGTCAAAAGTGCATTATATGAATATAAAGTATTCTGTATTACAGGGGAAATTACTTCTAACAAAATGGCTGTAAAGCAGATTTTTGGCAAATCTTTTCCAATAGCAGCACTTGCGCCAGCAGTTCTGCTTGTTGTATTTTTTGTAATTGTACCTCTTGTTTTTTCAGCGGCAGTAGCATTCACTGACTATTCTTCACCTGGACATATTCCGCCAAATAATACTGTAAACTGGGTTGGTTTCAAGAACTTTTCGGAATTATTTGGAGGCAGCAATTCATGGACAACTGCACTTGGAAGGGTCGCTATATGGACAATTGTATGGGCAGTATTTGCAACATTTACATGTTTTGCATTTGGGATGCTTATAGCAGTAGTGCTTAAAGAAGCCAGAATAAAGATTGCACCAGTATTCCGTGTTATTTTTATCCTGCCTTATGCAGTACCTTCTGTAATAAGTATGCTTGTGTGGACAAATCTTTTAAATGGTTCATTTGGAATTGTTAATAAGACGTTACAGCAAATAGGGATTTCAGGAAATATACCCTGGTTAAGTGACCCTTTTATGGCAAAAGTAAGTTGTATATTAATTAATTTATGGGCTGGTTTTCCATATTTTATGCTGCTTGTTATGGGCAATATGACTTCTATAAGCGAAGATTTGTATGAAGCAGCAAGAATTGATGGTGCAAGTGTATGGATGCAATTTAAGAAGATAACATTTCCGCTTGTTATTTTCCAGACAGCACCACTATTGATAATGGGATTTACACACAATGTAAATAACTTTGGGGCAATTTATTTCCTGACAAACGGAAACCCGGTTGTAGCTGATACTACTGTTACAAATGCAGGTGGTACAGATATACTTATTACATGGATTTATAATTTAACAATGAATGCGCTTAAATATAATTATGCTTCAGTAATTGCAGTTATGATATTTGTTATAATGGCTCCATTTGCAATATGGAACTTTAAGAATACGAAATCTTACAAGGAGGGTGAGTTATAATGAAAGCAAGGGGAATTAAAAAAATATGGGGATATATAGCAATTGCCTTTCTTGTACTGGTTTCACTATGGGTAATCTATCCTTTAGTTTACCTTGTAAGCGGGGCATTTGCACCGGGGTCATCAATTGCACAGCTGCCAGTAAAGCCATTTGGAAGCGGTTTTACATTGGAACATTTTACTTATTTGTTTAAACGTACAGATTATGTCCAGTGGTTTCTAAATACTTTATATGTGTCAGTACTTACTGCTATAACAACAACAGTAGTGTCTGCACTTTCAGCATATGTATTTTCACGTTTCCGTTTTACAATGAAGAAACAGATGATGATGGCAATGTTAATATTACAGATATTTCCATCAATAGTAGGAATGGTTGCAATGTATGTTATATTGCTCCGTATAAACGCACTAGATACATTATGGGGGCTTGTGCTTATATACCTTGCTGACAATATTCCATATAATACATGGATGGTTAAAAGTTATGTTGATACAGTGCCGCGTTCACTTGATGAGGCAGCACGTATAGATGGGGCTTCACATTTCTACATTTTCAGGAAAGTAGTAATGCCAGTGGCAAAGCCTATACTTGTATTCCTGGCAATATCAAGTTTTTCTGCACCATGGATGGATTTTATATTTCCAAAGATGGTACTGCGTTCCAGTGAAAAAATGACACTGGCAATAGGACTGTTTGGATTTGTTACAGAAAAGAAAAATGACTTTACAGTATTTGCGGCAGGTTCTCTGTTAATTGCAATACCATTTATTATATTTTTTGTATTTTCACAAAATCTTATTGTAACTTCCCTTGGCGGTGGTGCAGTAAAAGAATAATAGAAAGGTATAAAGATAATTTAACCTAATTGAGTAAGCCCTTAAAGTGCATGTCTCTTAAGCGGCAATGAGGTTGTTTTGCCAATTGGCAAGCGGCGGGGCAGATTGTGGATATAATTTGACAGTAGATAGCTTGTATGGGAGGTAAATATGGATAATGTTATAGATTTAACAGGTTTTAAAGGCAAAGAAATATGGGATTTAGGGGAGGATTTTTCAGGCATAAGCAGTAATGGTGATAAAATATCGTTTAATAATTATTATATGTTAAAGAATGGAACGCCTTTTTACGGAATTAGTGGTGAATTCCATATGTCAAGGATGGATGACAGTATGTGGGAAGATGAAATTGCTAAGATAAAAATGTGCGGGATTAATGTAATAGCTACTTATGTGTTCTGGAACCATATAGAAGAGGAAGAAGGCAGGTTTGATTTTTCAGGCAGAAGGGATGTAAGGAAATTTATAGAACTCTGTGGAAAATATGGGCTTTATGTAATACTGCGTGTTGGGCCTTTTGACCATGGTGAGGTAAGGAATGGAGGGCTTCCTGACTGGCTGTATGGCAAACCATTTGAATGCAGGCAGTTAAATGAAGGTTTTTTGTATTATACCAGACGCTTGTATACAGAGATTGCAGGACAGGTTAAAGGGCTTTTCTTTAAAGATGGCGGACCAGTAATAGGTACACAGATTGACAATGAATATATGCATTCATCAGCACCTTGGGAGATTACAACAGGAATATCAGATGAATGGGTATTTGGCGGCAATGAAGGGGATGCTTATATGCTGGAACTTAAAAGACTGGCGGCAGAATGTGGTTTAACACCTGTTTTTTATACATGTACTGGCTGGGGAGGTGCATCAGCCCCGGAAAATATGATGCCGCTCTGGGGCGGGTATGCTTTCCAGCCTTGGCTTTTTTATTCTTATAAAGGTGAGCATCCAAGTACACAGGAATATGTGTACCAGGATTTGCATAATAATGAAATCCCTAAGTCATACAACTTTGAGCCAAAGTATAAACCAGAAGATAAGCCATATGCCTGCTGTGAGATGGGCGGCGGCATGACATGTTCATATTATTACCGTTTCCAGCTTCCATATAAAAGTATAGATGCCATGGCAAATATAAAGATGGCTTCAGGCTGTAATTTCCTTGGATATTATATGTTCCAGGGAGGGAGCAACCCAGTAGGGAAAAATGGTGTTTTTATGAATGAAGGGCAGGTGCCTAAAATCAGTTATGACTACCAGGCAGCACTAGGTGAATACGGGCAGGTGCGTGAATCATACACGCGTTTAAAGACAATGCATTATTTCGCAGAAACTTACCAGGAAAAACTCTGCGGTTTAAAAACAATGCTTCCTGACGGGGCTTCACAGATTGCGCCAAAGGATTTAGATACCCTGCGTTTTGCTGTACGTACTGATGGAAAGAGGGGCTTTTTATTTATTAATAATTACCAGGACCATGAAGTAATGCCTGCAAAAGAAAATGAAAATATTACATTAAAGCTTGCAGATGGTGATATAACTTTTGAAAATATTGGAATTGATACTGATGAAAACTGTATTCTGCCGTTTAACTTTGATATGGAGGGCATTAACCTTGAATATGCGACAGCACAGCCTGTTACATATATGCAGGATGGCAGCAGCATTGTGTATATATTTATGCGTCCTGATGGAATGAAATCACAATTTATATTTGAGGAGGGTGTTCTTATAAATGGAAATAGTGTAAACAGGTACAGTGCAGATACAGAAAAAGAGGCGGATATTTTCACAGTATCTAAGGGAGAAGCTGTATTTAAGGTAATATGTATAAGCCGCGGGCTTTCCAACAAAATGTATAAACTTGGCAACAAAGGTTTTTTATTTGCAGAAGATGCGGTTATGGTTAAAGAAGGGAGTGTATATCTGGAAACTTATAATAACCAGCCTGGAATATATACATATCCTGTAAACCTTCTTGCTGGAAGTATTTATGTAGAAGAAGCAGGGGCAGAAAGCAGGATTGAAGGCTTTGGATTTTATAAGGCATCTGCCAATAAGGTACAAATATCACCAGAATTAAAAGAAGTGGCAGCAAACCGGTATACAGTAGCATTTCCAGAGAACTTTATGCAAGGTGTAAAGGATGTGCTTTTGCGCATTAATTACCAGGGTGATATTGGCCATGCATTTATTGATGGAAACATGATAAATGATAACTTCTGTAATGGGGCTGTATGGGAAATAGGGCTGCGCACATTTGAGGACAGGTTAAAGGAGCACCCGCTGGTTATTTATGTTACACCATTAAAAGAGGGCGCTAAGGTAAATGTAGAATCTGCAATGGCAGCACGCATAGAAGAAGTGGAAACTACAACAGGTGAAATAAACAGTATAGAAGCAGTACCAGTATATGAACTAAAGATTTTATAATTGCCTGTAAACAGGCAGAAGGGAGATTATATGGGGGTATTAGGAAAACATATTAAGCCATGTTATTTGCTGCGCCGCAGTTTAGGGATAATGCTTGCTGCGGCCCTGGCAGTTACGGAGATAGTGCCAGTATATGCATTGGCGGCAGAAGAAGGAGATGGCACTGGAAGTATAACAAACCTGGTTGTTAATCCGTCGTTTGAAATTAGTAATAACTGGGGAAATGGCATAGATGGATGGATAATTAGTGATAATACTACAGATTACGGCAGTAAAGATGCTAATGGTTCAGGAAAGGCAGCACATTACCATTGGATAACAGAAACACAGACAGGATGTGATGGAGGCGTAGTATTAGAATTTAATGCAGGTTATGAAAGTACAAATGATGCTAATAAATATATTGGAAATGTGTACCAGGAAATAAACAATGTGCCAGACGGGAAGTATGAACTTTCAGCCTGGATATATGGAGATAAAGAAACATATGGCAAAATATATGCTTATAGTGGCAGCCAGGATAATGAAAAAAGCAGTATGTTTAACAAAGAGGGTTCAATTGAAACTAATTGGAATAGCTGGCAGGAAATTAAAGTTAGTGATATAGAAGTAACAGGTGGCAGTATTATAATAGGTGCAGAGGCAGAAGGAGGGGAGAACGCAGGCAAAACCCTCTGGCTTGACAAGTTTTCTCTTATAAATACAGGAGATACAGATACTGGGGACGGGGACGGAGAGGAAAATCCAAATCCAGAACCAGATGAAACAGGGAAGGGCAGTTTTATAAATGGTTCTTTTGAAGAATTTCCTGATACATATATACCAGCAGGCTGGGAAACAGAAGGAACACCTGTGTATTCAATGAAAAGGGCAGATGCCAGGGACGGGGAATATACTTTGCAGACAGGCGGTGTTGAAACAGACACCAGTATTTACCAGAATGTTACAGGGCTTGTTCCTGGCAGAAAATATGTCTTTACAGTTTATGCACAGACAGGAGCACCAGAAGAATGTTTTATTTATGCTTCTTCAGACAGCCAGGAACAGGTAAAAAAGGATATTGCTTCTGGCTGGAACTGGCAGGCAAATAAATTAGAATTTAAAGCTGGTACTGATGGAAAGGCAGTTGTTGGAATTCATGTAAAATCAGCAGCAGATGTATGGGCAATTTTTGATGACTGTTCACTGGAATTAGTACAGGAATATAATGATACAGATATTAAGCCAGATAACAGCTCTTTTGAAAGGACAGATGAGGATGGCAGTTTATTATCATGGACAATGGATAGCACAGGTATAATAGAATTAAAAGAGAATGGTGCACATACAGGTGTTAAATATCTGGATATTACAGGCACTTCAGACTATAAAGCGGAGATTTCACAGGAAGTTACAGGCTTAGAAGAGGGATGGTATTACCTTACAGCATATGCTAACAAGACAAAGGGAGAGAGCAGCAAAGACCAGAAAATATGCTATCTGTATGGCAACGGGACTGGACAGTCTAAGAGCATTACTGCTATTCCAAGGCGCGGTGTTAAAAAGAGTGAAAATGAATGGACTCTTATTACAGCCAGGGGTATTTATGTAGGTGAAGATGGCAAAGCAACGGTAGGTGTATATACAGATGCATATGCAGGTAACAGGCTGAAGCTTGACACAATACAGTTACAAAGGGAAAAAAACCAGGACAGACAGTACAGCATTAACCAGGGTGGCGATATGTCAATGATTACATGGCTTGAAGATGAGGGTGCAAAATTTTATGATGAAGCAGGTATGGAGGGTGATGTATTCCAGATACTTGCAGATACAGGATATAATATAGCACGCCTGCGTCTTTATAATAATCCTGGAAAGGGACGTGGTGAAAATGGGTATTACTGCCCCGAAGGTTATGAGACACTGGAGGATATATTAAGCCAGGCAAAACGTGCTAAAGAAAAAGGAATGAGAATACAGCTTTCACTCCATTTCAGTGATTACTGGAGCAATGCGGCAACACAGATTATACCATCGGAATGGCAGGAAAAGATAAAAGGCATGAATGAGGAAGAAGCTGTTAATAAACTCGAAGAACTTACAGGAGAATATACAGCAGAAGTTCTTGACGCAATGGCAGCGCAGGATACTTTCCCAGAATATATATCATTTGGCAATGAAATGCAGGATGGTCTTTTCTATCCTCTTGGCAAAGCTGCAAATGACAGGTGGCCATACCTTGCAAGGTTTTTAAATTCTGCAGCAAAGGCAGTAAGGGCAGCAGAGGAGGAATACGGTAAAGAATGCGGGATTATTTTACATCTTGACGGGGCAGGTGATACATCAAAATATAATGGTTTTTTTGATAAATGTGAGGAATATAATGTAGATTATGATATTATAGGCCCGTCATATTATCCATTCTGGACAAATATGGAGCCTGGCCAGATTGTAGATTTCTGTAACGGGCTTGTAGACAGGTACGATAAAGATATTATGCTGATGGAAACAGCTATATGTTTTAATGATTTGCTTGCAAACGGAAAAGATACAGGGCAGTTATACCATAACGGGCCATATCCTTTTATGGGCAAAGATGCAAATGGAAACCAGGCAGATGGGGGAAGCTCACCTGATAACCAGCGTGAATTTATGTATGAAGTTTTAAATGGTGTCAAAAGTGTAAAAGATGGCCGCTGTATAGGTGATTTATACTGGGACCCGGTAATGGTACAGCAGGAAAATGTAGGATGGGCAATGTTAGAAGAAAGTGATACAGCAGATGTAAATGTTATCTCAAATACCACTTTATTTGACTTTGGGCACAAACTGCTTCCAGTGGCAGATGCATACCGCTATAACAGGGAAGGAAGCCTTGCAGAAACCGGAATACTTGACGGGAAAATTATTAGCAGTGACGGTAAAGGGGTTTCTGGTGTTACAGCAAAATTATTATTAACAGATAATACAAAAGCAGGCCAGGCAGTTACTATAAAGACAGGCAGATATGGTGAATTCCGTAAGGAAGTGCCAGCAGGGGATTATACTATAAGTGCAGATATTGAAGGAATGGACTGTAGTATAGATAATCCAGGCAGCATTACAATAGGCAAAGGCAACGTATCATCAGAGCCTGCCATAATAACAGCCACAGGAGTTTCTTTAAACGGCAGGGTAATTTATAATAAGGAAACAGACACAAGGGAAAGTGCATTTCCAGTGGCAGGGGCACTGGTAACAGCCTGCAATACAAAGAGCGGGGATGTATTTTCAATTTATACAGATGTAACAGGAAACTGGGTTTTTGAAAATATTCCAAAAGGCAGTTACAGTATTACTGTAAAGGCAGCAGGCTATAAACAGGAGCAGCCACAGGTTATAGAGCTGCAAGCCACGTCAGGGCAGGATATAATAATACAAAAAACTTCGGGCACAGTTTCAGGGACGATAACAACAAGCAGCAAAATGCCAATAGAAGGAGCAAGGGTATCTGCATCAGACGGGACAGATACAATAAATGTAAAAACAGGTGCGGACGGTTTTTACACATTAGACCTGGAAGCAGGCAGGACTTACAAAATATCTTATGTTAAGAACAGTTATGCAACTGAAGAAAGAGAGTGCAGCCTTTCTGTATATGAAGAAAAAGAACTTTCTGTTGTACTGGAAGATAATACAGGAACTATAACTGGAAAAGTTACAGACAAGGATAAAGCACCACTTGCTGGTATAAATGTTGCTATAGGCATGTATGGCGGCATGAAAACTGTTACAGATGAAACAGGCAGTTTTAAATTTGAGAATGTAACAGCAGGTACAGTAAAATTATCAATATCCGCTGCTGGCGGTATTGGCAGGGATTTACAGCTTGAAATTGAAAAAGATACGGTATGTGATGCTGGCATTATTGTTATGCCAGAAGATACAGGCAAAATAACAAATCCAAGTTTTGAAAATTCTTCGGATGGATGGAAATTTACATGCCAGGAAGGTACGAATGGCGTAGTAGTGCAGGAGAGAAGTGCAGCAAGCAGATATGACGGAATATATGCACTTGCATTCTGGTCAGCAGATAAATTCTGGGCAGATGCTTCACAGACAGTTACAGGGCTTGAAAAGGGCACATATATATTGCGTGCACATGCATATACAGGTGTTACACATAGCGAGTGGATGGATGGCAAGTTTTATATGTATGTTAAAGACCCGCAAGGTGAAGTTATTGCCAGAAAGGATATACCAAATACAGGGGCATATATGCCGGTTGAACTGGAATTTGCTGTTGATAAGGGAGAGGATATTACTGTTGGTTTTTATATGGACACCGTAAGCAAAGACTGGGCAGTCCTTGACCTTGTACAGCTTGGTTATTGTGGAAAGGAAAACGGGATTGTGGAAGAACCTTCACCAGTGCCATCACCAGAAATTACCTCTTCACCAAAACCAGGTGGAAGTGTTATTTTAAACCCATATTATCCGGCAGCAACAGCAAGTGCACAGCCAGTGGAAAGCCCGCTGCCAGAAACAAGTGCGTTGCCAGAGGCAAGCTTACAGCCAGAGGCAAGCCCGCAGCCACAAGTTACTGTGCAGCCAGAGGCAAGCATGCAGCCACAAGTTACAGCAAAGCCTTCAGAGAGTGCAGTGCCATCTGTTACAGAAAAACCAGTAGACAATAATGATAAAGATAAACCGGTTAATGTATCTTTAACAGTAAATGGCAAAGTTTCTAAAAAAGAAGTTAAAGCTGTAATTAGCAAAGGAAGTATAAAGGAAATACAAGAAATTAAAACTGCTAAACCGGTTAATGTAAAAATAAAAATTAAGGACAGTAAAGGCAAAAAGCTGTGCACAGTTACCGTGGACAAAGATAATTTAATTAAAGGCAAAAAACTGTATATATACGCTTACAATAACAATACAGGCAAATACACAATGGTAAATGCAAAGACATATAAAATATCTGGAAACGGGTCATTAACATTAACTATGCCAGCAGGAAAGAATTATATTCTTCTGGACAAAGCAGATAGTAAAAAAGCAGAGAAAAAAATTATGAAAACAATAAAACTTTCTGCTGTAGAGAAAACTGCCAGGACAGGGAAAAAAGTTAAAATTCCATTTAATAAAAAAATGGATAAGGCAAGTATTAAAAAAATTACTGCCAGTTCCGCAAATAAAAATATTGCAACAGTATTAAAATCTGGGAAAATTAAAACAAAATCTAAAGGCAGTGTTGTAATTAATGTAAAAGTAACTATGAAAAATGAAAAAACAAAAAAATTAAATTTTAAAATTATAGTAAAATAATATATAAAAGCCCCATTTTAGACATTTTTATTTAATGTTTAAAATGGGGTGTTTTTTATCTTATGCCCTCAGAAATGCTTCTGCGGTATTGTGCAGGTGTCTGTCCTGTATTTTTCTTAAAAGATGTGCAAAATACACTTTCACATGAAAAACCTGTCTGGAAACAAATATCCTTAATAAGCATATGTGTAGTCTGCAGCATGTATTTAGCAGTACTTATCCTTGTATTAATAATATATTCATGAGGAGTATATCCGGTTTCTTTTTTAAACTGGCGTATAAAATAATACTGGCTTAACATGGCTTTTTTAGCAAGGTCATCAATAGAAATTTCCTCTGTAAAGTGTTCATTAATATATGAAATAGTTTCTTCTATAGAATTCGTATGGTTTGTTGTTCCCTGTGGCATATAAAGTACAAGAAATGTCAGTATATCAGAAATATATTTTGACATCATTGCTTCGCGGATTATCTCATTATTATAGAAAATATTATAAAGTTTTGACATTTTATTAAGTACAGGATAAGTGTCATTAAGGGTAAATATATTGCCAAGGTGTGAAGTTATAAGTTCATAATATTGTCTGGCTACAGGACCATCAAAATGGAACCACAGACATTCATACCCATAATTACTGTAATATCCATGTGGTTTGAAACAGTCCAGAAGCACAAAATGCCCTGCATCAGTTTCTACAGAGGTATTTTCAATATTTACAACACATTTGCCAGACTGGATATACATTAAAAGAAAACTGTCATATGAATTGCGGTGCTGGTGGTAGCCAGGCTCATAAATAAAGTGCCCTGTACAGATTGGATAGAAAAATGTGTTTATAGCAGTGACAGTTGGGCTGTAATTAAAATAATCTGATAAAGGGGAAACATGTTCTTCGCAAGATTTCAAAATTAATACCTCCTTCTAATATAGCTTCATATCATAAAAACAAGTTATTTGCCTGTAATTTTATAGAATAATTATATAATATATAACAATTACATACAAGAGCAATTTTTATAAACTAATAGGCAAAATCAGATAATGAAACCATGAAGGTACAGGGGTATAATACAGACATTGGAACGAAAGTATAATAATTAACCTGGATAAAGTTTGTGTCTGCGCGCTGCCTGTCACAAACCTGGATTATTAAAGCAGCGCAGAAATGAGGTAAAATATGAGTGTAGTAAAAGTATGGGAAGAAAAAGTAATTATACCAACATATGAAATTGGGGAACCAGAGAAGAACCCGGTATTTATTGATAAGCGTGTCTACCAGGGGAGTTCAGGCAAAGTTTATCCATATCCCACAATAGAAAAAATTAAAGATGAAAAAGTTAATAAGGAATATAAAGCCGTTTACCTGGAAAATGAATATTTAAAGGTTATGGTTCTGCCAGAGCTGGGCGGACGTATACAAAGGGCATATGATAAGACAAATAATTATGACTTTGTATATTATAACCATGTAATAAAACCAGCACTTGTAGGGCTTTTAGGGCCTTGGATTTCTGGCGGTATTGAATTTAACTGGCCACAGCACCACAGGCCTACTACATACCTTCCTGTTGATTATATTACAGAAGAAAATGCAGACGGCAGCAAATCAGTGCTTGTACATGATGTAGACCAGATAAATGGTACAAAAGGGATTGCAAAGTTTACACTTTATCCTGGGAAGGCATATATTGAGATAACAGGGCAGCTTTACAACCGCACACCGCTTCCGCAGACATTTTTATGGTGGGCAAACCCGGCAGTGCCAGTAAATGATTATACACAGTCAATATTCCCGCCAGATGTACATGCTGTAATGGACCATGGCAAAAGGGATGTTTCAAGGTTTCCAATTGCAACAGGTGTATATTACAAAAAAGATTACAGCGAAGGCGTTGATATATCAAGATATAAAAATATCCCTGTACCAACAAGCTATATGGCAGAAAAATCAAAATATGATTTTGTAGGCGGTTATGATTACCAGAAATGTGCAGGAATACTTCATGTGGCAGACCATCATTTTTCTCCTGGTAAAAAACAGTGGACATGGGGCTGTGGTGATTTTGGGAAAGCATGGGACAGGAATCTTACAGATGAAGATGGTCCATATGTAGAACTTATGACAGGTGTTTATACAGATAACCAGCCTGATTTTACATGGTTAAAACCATTTGAAGAAAAGACATTTAAACAGTATTTTATGCCATACAAGGCAGTTGGGCAGGTTAAAAATGCAACTATTGACGCTGCTGTAAACCTGTTTACAGAAGATGGAAAAACAAAAATTATTGCATATGCAACTGGAAAACATGAGGCTAAGGTTACACTAAGTTATAATGGCAGTACAGTTTTTGAAGAAAATACGGTACTTTCACCAACAGATATATTTGAGAAAGATATAGATTTTACCGCAGAAGATGAAACAAAGCTTAATGTATGCATTACTGAAAATGGAAAAGTGCTTGTAGCTTATACACCAGAAGAACAGAAAATTGAGAAGCTTCCTTTACCTGCTGAAGCAATTGGTGAGCCAGAGGATATACCAACAGTAGAGGAATTGTATCTTGCAGGGCTTCATATTGAACAATACCGCCATGCAACATATCTGCCAGACCCATATTATATTGAAGCATTAAAGCGTGACCCAGGTGATATACGTGCTAATAATGCATATGGAAGCCTTTTAATGAGGCGTGGTAATTTTAAAGAGGCTAAGAAATATCTTGAAAAGGCATTAGAGCGTATGACAAGGCGCAGCCCAAACCCATATACAAGTGAGGCATATTATAACCTGGGGCTTGCAAAGTTTTATCTTGGTGAATATGACGGGGCTTATGATGATTTCTTTAAGGCAACATGGAGCAATGAGCAGCAGGAAATGTCATTCTATTATCTTGCAGCAATAGATGCTAGAAAAGGACGTCTGGCACATGCACTTGAAATGGTAGAAAAAGGGCTTGTTAAAAATGCACATAATATTAAAGCACGCGGCTTAAAGGTGTATATACTGCGTAAACTTGGAATGTTTAAAGAGGCAGGAAAACTTGCAGAAGAAAATCTTTTACTTGACCCATTTGATTTTGTAAGCGGCTTTGAGAAGGCATTTCTTTCAGATGACAGTACAGCAGCCAAAAAGGAACTGGACAGCCTTATGCGCGGATTTGTCCAGAATTACCTGATGTCTGCAAGGGATTATGCAGAAGCAGGGGCTTATGAAGAAGCTTTATTAATGCTTGCAGAATGTAAAGAAACATCACCACTTGTAAAATATTATGAAGCATATTATCTTGGATGCCTTGGCAGGACAGAAGAAGCTGGTGCAAAGATAAAAGAAGCAGAAGCAGCAGACCCTGCTTATTGTTTCCCTAATAAATTAGAAGATATTTTAGCACTGCGTTATGCTGTTAATACATTTGATGCTGGTATGGCGGCATACTATCTTGGATGCCTGTTCTATGACAAATTACAGCGTACAGAAGCCATAAAACTCTGGGAGAAGGCAGCCACACAATATCCAGGTTTTGCAACAGTACACCGCAACCTTGCACTTGCATATTACAACAACCAGAATAATAAGGAAGCCGCAAAGGCAGAAATGGAAAAAGCATTTGCATTAGATACATCAGATGTACGTGTATTCCTTGAACTTGACCAGCTCTATAAAAAGTTAGGTTACAGCTTTGCACAAAGGCTTGAAAAATACGAAGAACACAGGGATATTATAGAAGGCAGGGACGATTTATTTATTGAATATATTACACTTAATAATATGACAGGCAGGCACCAGAAAGCATATGACCTTGCTATGGGGCATAAGTTCCATACATGGGAAGGCGGGGAAGGTAAAATTACAATGCAGTATACACTTGCACTTGTGGAACTTGCAAAACAAGCCCTTATTAACGGGGATGCTGCCAAGTCTGAAGAACTTTTACATAAGACATTTGTATATCCAGAAAACCTTGGTGAGGGCAAACTTGAAGGTACTAAAGATAACCATGTATTTTATAATCTTGGACTTGCACTTGAAGCCCAGGGCATGGAAGACAAAGCAAAAGAATGTTATGAGAAAGCAACATATGGGACAGACGAGCCGGCAGGGATGATGTATTACAATGACCAGCCAGCGGATATGATTATGTACCAGGGGCTTGCAAAACAGAAACTTGGAAAAACAGCAGAAGCCAAATCAAGGTTTTACCGTTTAATTGATTATGGTGAGAAACATTTGTGGGATGAAACCAAAATTGAATATTTTGCAGTTTCACTGCCAGAATTCCAGATATTCAATGAAGACTATACAGCAAGAAACAAGGCACACTGTTATTATCTTATGGGGCTTGGCAGGCTTGGGCTTGGCGAAGTGGAAAAGGCAAAGGAATTTTTCCACAAAGCACTTAGAATTGAGCCGTCACATATGTTCTGTACACTGTATTTATCAAATCTTGAAAAGAAATAAATATATGCAGGTATTATAAACAGGAGGGCTTAAAATGTATAAATTAAATGATGCTTATATAATGTCTAATGGTACAGCAGTTCCATGTATTGGTTTCGGGACATGGCAGACACCAGAAGGACAGACAGCAGAAGAAAGTGTCAAAACAGCAATAAAATATGGTTACCGCCATATTGACTCAGCGGCATTATATGAAAATGAAGCTGGTGTTGGAAAAGGCATTGCAGGCTCTGGGATTTCCAGAAAAGAACTGTTTGTTACAAGTAAAGTCTGGAATACAGAAAGAGGCTATAAAAAGACAATGGCAGCATTCCAGAGGACACTGGATAACCTTGGGCTTGATTATCTTGACCTGTACCTTATACATTGGCCAGCTAATAAGAAACAGTTTGCAGACTGGGAAGAAATTAACCTTGGCACATGGAGGGCAATGACAGAAATATATAAATCTGGCAGGGCAAAAGCAATAGGTGTATCTAACTTTATGCCACACCATTTAGAAGCATTAATGCAGACAGAGATAAAACCTATGGTAAACCAGATTGAATTCCATCCAGGGTTTATGCAACAGGAAACAGTAAACTATTGCAAGAAAAATATAATTCTGGTAGAAGCTTACAGCCCTCTTGGTACAGGCAGGATGCTTAACAATAAAACCTTAAAAGAAATAGCTGCGAAGTATGATAAATCTGTTGCACAGCTTTGTATAAAATGGTGCCTGCAGCATGATATAATTCCGCTTCCAAAATCAGTTACAGCATCACGCATTGAAGAAAACAGCAAAGTTTTTGACTTTGAAATAACAGATGGGGACATGGAAATAATAAACTCAATGGAAGATTTCGGAAGTTCTGGCAAAAACCCTGATGAAGTGGACTTTTAACTTAAATATTAAAACCAGCAGATGAAAAATATAAAATAGGGCATTAAATAAAATGCAAGACAGAATATAGAATAAAAGATGGTAAAATTATGAAAATTTAAAGTGTGTAAGACTGGAATTTGAGCCTTACACACTTTATTTTACCCATTCCCTGTCCTATACTGCCAGTCAAATACCCCATAGCAAGCCATTGGGCATAACATGGTTTGCCTTTAGCAAGTCCCTCCAGGGGGCAGGGTATTCCGCCTTCGTGGGAATAAACCAGTTACAGGTATGATTACCTTCTTCCAGTAAGATATACTTTAAAATTATTGTATTTTTTACCGTTATAGTAATCAAATTCTTTTGATATTGTATTTCCTGGTTTTAGTTCTGAATCATCATCAGTGAAATAAGCAGAACTATGCCCCAGTAGTTTTTTGCCAGAGAAAAACAGTACAATACCTTCTACAAATTCTGCTGCCTCTGTGCCATTGTTTGTACATGAAATAATAACTTTCTTGCCAGTGTCGGATGCTTCATAGGATAAATCTGATAAAACAGGTTCGTAGTATTCATCCTCTTTTACAGATAATGTATAATCATAGCTTTCTGGCTCTGTATCATAAAACATATGCATAAGGCATACTGTATGGCCAGCTTCTATTGCCTTTTCTGACTCTGATGCTGCCCCTATGGTTTTTCCTTTTTTATCTTTTGCTGTAACATTGGTTTCAATAGAAACTGTAACAGAAGAATTATTTGTAACCTCCATGCAGTACCATGTGGTATCAATACTATTAATATAGGAATATTCTTTTACTTTTATCTGGCTGTTTAAGTCTGTATCAGATAAATCAGGTGATGTCCCGTCATCATTTTTATTTTCAGATACCGAAGTATTTTCTTCTGGCTCTTTTGTGTTATCCAATGTTTCTGGCTGTTTTTTGGAATTATCTTTTTCTACAGTTGTTTTGCCATATTCTTTTTTAGAAGCAGTGCCATCTGAATTTGTACTACAGGCACACAGTGATAAACATATTACCGCGATTGGCAAAAGTTTAATTGGTTTTTTCATAATTTACCTCATTTCTGTGTTGTCTATTACATATAATCAAAATTTATCAGTCCAGTTTTTTTTGCTTTTGCATTATTCCAGTAGCAATAAAAACTACTGAAAAAATAAAACTAAGTACAGACCAGATTTGCAAATCAGCATATGAGCCAAAATTTGTAATGCCAATCAAACCACCTAAAGCATAAAATACACCAGCTACTATGGTTCCTGTTTTTAATTTCCTGCAGCATATTCCAACTATTCCTGCAACAAGCATACAAACAGCAAGAATAAAACCTGCACTTCCACTAACTTCCCCATTTTCTTCAAGTGCATTTCCTACACCAGCTGCACAGGACTGGAATGAAATTATAACAAATAAAACACATGAAATTATCCCTATTACAAGTCTTGATGTTTTCATTTGATATCCTCCTTTCTTTTAATGCTTCCAAAGTTTTTATGTAAAAATAAAATAACTTGTGCTAATATCATACACAAGTTATTTTTATTTTTGGTATGCTGGCAGCATACACATATTAAATTTTTATAATAAAGTTATTTGGGTCTGGGAATTCCAAGCATTGTATATCTTACATATTCTTCAAGAGTTGCCCCATAATAGAATATAAATATAAAAAGTATAATCCGTATAAATATTTTTAAAGATTTATTAAAACGTGAAACTGGCCATAGCCTGTAAGTCCAGTTTCCATAATCTGTAACAATTATAAATGCAAATATAATATATAAAAACAGTGCCATAAATTCAAGGAAAAAAGAAGCTGGTGTTTTTGAACATTCTTTAAGCGAGGCAAATATATAAATTGACATAATAATATAAAAACTTATAGCAAGGGTTTTTTTCCAGGGGGTATTGCTTCTAAAACCTGGCAGGCAGTAAGGATTGTTATCTGGTTTATTGTAAACAGGGTTAACCTGGTCTGCTGTTGTTATAGAAACTAGTGAGGTATAAGCCTCTAAAGCACTCTGGTAGCGCATGGATGGGTCAAGTGATATACATTTTTGTATAAATTCCTTATATTCTATATCAAGGCACTGGCTTCCCTTTGGCATACTGCCTGATAAGAGCAGATGGAACAGTACACCCAGTGAATAAATATCAGACCTTGCATCTGTCTGCTGGAAACCAAATTGTTCTGGTGCTGCAAAGCCTGCTGTCCCAAGTATTGCCGTATCATTTGCAGAACCTTCTTTATATTTTCTTGCAATTCCAAAATCAATAAGTTTAACTATACCATCTGTTGAAACCAGTATATTTCTGGGGTTAATATCCCTGTGGATAATATTTATGCCATGAAGGAAAATCAAGACTTCCAAAATTTGCTTTATAATATAAAAAGATGTATGTACATTGGTATTTCCTTTATTTATAATTTCTTCTAAAGTGTCACCGCTTATAAATTCCTCAATAACAATGAATTTATTATCCAATTTGAAAGTTTCATATATTGCCGCCAGGTTTTTATTTGGGAATGGCTGCAGGGTTCTGTATATTTCTGCCAGTTCTGGCATGGTTTCTTTTAATATAAATAATTTTCCG
Organism: Lachnospiraceae bacterium; assembly: GCA_022797375.1. Lineage (GTDB taxonomy): Bacteria > Bacillota > Clostridia > Lachnospirales > Lachnospiraceae > Butyribacter. The sequence goes on along the minus strand of JAAWKM010000022.1, from coordinate 14,617 downwards.
GTGCAGTTATCCTTTACAAGCCATGTTTCTAAACCCTGGTTATTGCTAAGCAAATCAAGTTTTATATATTTTTCATCAATATATTGTATATGCAGGTTATTTTCCATAGTTATTCCTTTTTTGCATTACCAGCAGTATTTATTTGTGGATTTCTTTTGCATTGTTATTATACATTATTTATCTGGCTTATGCAAAATTAATTTTCATTCTGCATTACACGTCCGTTTCATAAAATTTCCAGTTATCCTTTGCTGGCAGACGGACGCACGCAGGTTTTCCAGTGCCAGGACGGGTTTATCCCACTCCAGGGCACATGGAACCTGCTGTCTTCCGGCAGACCTGGAATTATAACTAGAAATTTTATTGTGTGCTAAATTATTCAGACAAACAGGAGATACTGCGGTATTATCCATATGGAAATAAATTGAATAAATGCGGTTCTATAATATATAAAACCTGCCACTGTAAATTTATAATAAACCCAGGATAATAAAATTAACAGTTTCCAGTTATATTATTCACTTTGCCAGAAGACAGCAGGTTTTACATGTCCAGCCTGGACGTAGAAAACTTCGTCCGTTTTTACACAAATGCAAAATAACTAAAAATTTTATGAAACGGACATGTTCTGCATTAGTATTATACTTTTAATAATGTTGCTGTTGTGATATTATTAAAAAAGAAAAATAAAACTGGAGGGAAACTGAATGAGTATAGCTGTGAATATTTATTATACAGGAACAAATGGTAATGCAAGAAAGTTTGCGGAAGAAATGGAAAGCAGCGGAACTGCTATGGCAATACGTAAGGAAGAAGGGAACCTGAGGTATGATTATTTTTTACCTATGGCAGAACCAGAAACAGTATTGCTGGCTGACTGTTGGGAAAACCAGCAGGCACTTGACAGGCATCATGCGTCACCAATGATGGAAAAAATTACAGAACTCAGAATAAAGTATGACCTGCATATGAAAGTGGAGAGATATGTGTCAGATGAGGAAGGGATAAAAGCATCTGACAGATGTTTTATAAGAGAGTAGTGTTATACAATAAAGGATGGATAAATATAAATGTTTAAAAAGACACAGGAATTATTAGAAATTTTAAAAGGTGTTGCACAGCCAGGGGATTATATTGATAAAGAAGAAGATAACCTTGTTAAAATGGAACTGCATGAATACATCCGGAACATTTTAAATAGTAAAGGCATTTCAAGCGGGCTGCTTATTAAGAATTCAGGGCTTGACAGGACTTATACATACCAGATTTTATCAGGTGCTAAAAAGCCTTCACGTGATAAAGTGCTTGCTATATGCTTTACCCTGAAGTTATCTTTTGAGGAAATACAAGATTTATTAAAGGCAACAGGATATCCTATACTATATGCAAGGATTAGCAGGGACAGTATTATTATATTTGCACTGCAGCATAATATAACACTTACAGATACTAATGAGCTGCTTTTTGATTTTGGATATAGCCTTATACAATAAATAAAAAACAGCAGGGATAAAGATGTAAAATAATCCTCCAAGGTATATTATTAATCTTACATTTTTTAATTACGTTTGTTAAAATAGCATATTTACTAGATAAAATATGGATTATAAAACATATATTTGTTTTATAATGAAAATAGTATAAGCTATTAATATAATTTTTAATTATACAAAATACGAATATAATGTATATTCGTAAAAATCAATATAAATATAATTATAAATAAGAAATAATATTTATAATATATGACATTAACTATAATACAAGTATAGAGTATAATATACTATATAAATTTGAATTATAAAAAGGAGGAAAAATAATGAAAAAATTATTACATTATTGTTTAGTTTTTAGTTTAGCTTTTAGTTTAGTTTTTGTATGCAAAAACCAGGTTTCGTATGCTATGGGAAATCCGAGTATTATAGAAAATCTGGATAATGAAGAAGTAGTTTCTGAAAAAACATTAGATTTAATTAATGAATTGTATTCTGAACGTAGAATTTTAGCAAAAGATTATGAAGAAAACCAAAAGGAAATTGAGCAATTAGATAAAAAAATTGAGCAATTAGGTGTTGTGACCTTATCTGAAAAAGAAATAGAAGAAAAAAGCAAATTAATATCAAAAACTGGTGGAGATATAGAAAATTCCCAAAGGGTAGCAGTGTCTTCTGCTAAAGATACACGATGGACGAGTGTAAGACAAAATACCGTATATAATGGCAAAGAATATCAATTACAAATTATACGTGGTATTCCTACGAGTGAAAATAGTACATTATATAAAAAAGATACTTCTTATTCAAAATCTTCTTCTGGTTTTGTAGCAGGTTCAAAAAATGTATTAAGATTGGCTATATCTGAGGGTGTATCAGCAACTGGAACAGTTGCTTCATCGGCGATTACATTTTACCAAGCATTTAGTGAATTTATTTCTGGTTTAAAACCAACTTCTAGTGTAGGAGAAACGGAGTGTACTTATACTACTGCAATTAGTGTAGAAGTTGTATATATATTTGTTAAATATAAAGGAGCTTTGGATGAAGACCAGGTAATATGTTATATGGGAAACTCAGTTGAAGGAACTACTGCAGTAAGTACTCCAACAGGTACTAATATAGATGGAAAATTTATGCCTGATGTTTCAAGTAAAAAATATTCATATACTATGAATAGTGAAGGTTATAATTTATCATCTAGTTACGCTTGTGAAGCATTTTATAATTATAATAGAAAATATAATTATCATTATTTGTATAATATTGGAAGAATTAATCTTAAAGCAATTGGAGCAGATGTTGTTATAATTATCCCAAAGGTAAGCCTTAATGGAAATTAATAAATTTTCATATATTATATGGGGTTGAGGAATGAAGAATATAGAAAAAAGAAAATTATTAAGATTTACAATTTTTATGTTATTTGTATTAGTATTTGCCAGTGTATTCATAGTACTTTACAGATGGTTTCATTCAGATGGGATGCATTTTATTGGCAATTATGGACAGATACATATATCAAAAATGTGTGAAGGGATTGACCAGGATGGAAATAAGATTAAATCAAAAAAAATAGTTATAGATGGAGTGGTTACTAAAGAAAGAGGAAACAGGTTGTTTGATGGAGATGTTAATATTATTAATGGACTACCAGAAGGGGTAATACCAGCATTTGCACCATTTATAGAAAAATATGATGGTGGATTATATAAATTGCCATCATATTTCTTTATGGATATTCATGTATCATACAGGGTATCTCTTGGGGAAGAAAGAGAGAATAGAAGCTGTTATAGTATTGTATGGTTAAAAGATGGAGAAATTGCAATGGAATTTTACAAGAGTGAAGATGGTGAGGACAGAGGTGATACAAATGGATATTATTTGTATTATTCAGATATTAAAATGTTAGATATTGAGGAAGTAAGGGAAAAGGTTAATAGGGATATAGAATAGTAACAATAGTTTAAAATAAAGTATGTAAGTTTGTTGTTTGCCACTTGCATACTTTATTCCTTGTTTTGGATATAGCCTTATACAATAAATAAATAATCTGACAATTAATGATAAAAAAACAAAAAATCTGACACAGTATGTCGGATTTTGCCGGAAAAAGTTATATTATGTAAAACATTTATAGGAGGATGTTAATAACTTACAGGTTGTCAACATGTTATTGTTATCAAAAAACTCTAAAAAATGACTTATCCGCAAAGTTATCCACATTATGCACAATTTTTAATAAACATTGTGCATAACATAATATGTAAAATTATAAGTTGCTGGCATTTTAGAATTTTCTGATAAATAAAAGATTTGAGGGAAAATTTATTTAAATTTAAACTATCTGCCTGTTTAAATAATGTCAAATTTGTGCATTTTTACTTGATTATATTCTATACATGCGTTATAATAGATACAATAAATAGTAAAGGAGTGGTATTTATGCAGTATATTATTAGTGGTAAAAACATTGATGTAACGGAAGGTCTTAGGTCTGCGGTTAGTGACAAGATAGGGAAGCTTGAAAGGTATTTCACTCCAGAGACAGAAGTACATGTTACCCTTAGTGTGGAGAAAGAGAGGCAGAAAATAGAAATTACCATACCAATGAAAGGAAACATAATAAGGGCGGAGCAAGTTAGTGATGATATGTATGTTTCTATAGATTTAGTTGAGGAAATTATTGAACGCCAGCTGCGTAAATATAAAAATAAAATTATTGACCAGCAGCAGTCAGCTATAGGTCTTAGCAAGGCTTTTGTAGAAGAAGAGATAGAAGAGGATGATGAGATTAAGATTATCCGTTCTAAGAGGTTTGCAATGAAGCCTATGGATCCAGAAGAGGCTTGTATACAGATGGAACTGCTTGGACATAATTTCTATGTTTTCCGTAATGCAACAACTGATGAGGTAAATGTTGTTTATAAGAGGAAAGGAAATACATTTGGTCTTATAGAGCCAGAGTTCTAAAAGGTATATAAGATAAATACTTATATATGGTACTGCATAAGATTAACCTGGAATCTTATGCAGTTTTTGCTTGTTTTAAAGAGGGTATGCATGTTTTTTATTTATACGTTTTTTAATTTTACCATCTATTGTTTTGTAAATCCATATAATAATCCTGATAAATAATAATACCGGGTATATAAGTGCAACTAAAATAATCCCTGTATAAATTTCTCTTTTAGTATCGCGCACTTTTGCTGCATTTTCCCAATAAGGATATGCAACTGGCTGTGTACCTGATGTTTTATAGAAAAAATTCTTTAAATTATCAATTACATAAAGGAAATTTGTTCTTTTACTGTTTTCTATTACTACCATTTTACGTTCTTTTGCATTGAGGCTTGTTTGTATAAGATTTACTGCCCATTCTTTTACAGGGTCTGGGAGTACAATCTCATAGCATGTAATGGGAAGTTTATCTGATTGTCCATCTGTACCTGTACCTGTATCTGCCATACTGTTAATACCAATATTTGTTGTTTCTCCAGGTGCTGGTTCATTTCCCTGGTATTCTTTGCAGAAAGCGCTATAAGGAAGCCATGCACGGCTGGTTTCACCATATGCTTTTTTATCTTCCTTTAGCTGGCTTGTGTCAACTACACCTGCTACATAATATGTATTGCCATTTATTTTAAATGGCATTCCTGTTACATTTTCCCCGCCAAAAAGCTGCCAGGCAAGTTCTTTGTCAATTACGGCACGGTCTTCCATTACGTCATTGTCTGAATATGCAAAGCCAGACAGCCAGACAGGCTGGTGGAAAAAGAAAAAATCACCACCTGTCGCTGTAACTTTTGCTGTTGCTGTATTTTTACCATTAGTAAATTCCATTACATCTTCACAGCTGAAACAATCTTTTATAAGCCCTTCATTATTGTCCTCCCTGTCTTTGTTTATAATGGAGTTTTGCTGGAATGACATTTTTAAATTACTAATTAGCATATTCCTGTCATTTTCTTTCCAGTTTTCTTCTGGAGAAATATATACAGAAATATATGAAAATTCCTGATTGTCTGATTTCCAGCGTGCCGCTGCATTAGACTCCCGTTCTTTCTGGTTAGTTTCATGCAAAAGGCACAGACACACAAAAGCCACAACCACACATATTAAAAATGTTGTAAACCTTATTTTATTTTTTGTTTTCCCCAGGAAAACTTTCATATAAACAACACCTGCCTTTACTGCTGTGCAAGACGTACATAGTCACCCTTGTCAACAGCCTTGGAAGCAGTAGTAATAACATTTGCATAACTGTCAAATCCCGCTGATATTGCTGACTGCGTTTCGTTTTGTGCAAGAACCTGTACTTCTTCTTTTTTAGCAATATAACGGTTGCCTACAGGGCTTGGTTTTTCCTGGATTACTAATACAAATTTGCCATCACTGTCTTCGCGTATTGCACTTGTAGGCACTATGTAATCATAATTTGCTTTTCTCTCACCAACAGATATGCTTAATGAAGTACCATTTTCAATATTTTTACCTGAAACATTAAAAACAAGGGTCTTGCCAGCACTTGGATTTTGTGTGTCTGTCTTTATATTTGACAGGACCACTTTTATATCATCATCCCACATATTTAATACTGTAGCATTATCACCACGTTTAACCAGTTTGCTCTGCTCTGCTGTTACAGGAATACTTATCTGGTAGCCGTTTCCGCTTGGCTGTATATGCAGCATGCTGTTTCCAGGTGTTGTATTTTCCCCGGTCTTTGCGGTTAAATCAGAAATAGTGCCAGCAAGCTTTGCCCTGATTATAACATTTCTGCGTTTCTTTTTAAGGCGTGCAATTTCATTTTTTTTCAACTGGATTGATTTTGCCTTCTGTTCATTATCAAGGGTTGCTACCTGCCTTTTAAGGCTATCATCACTTTTTTCTTTTGCAAGGTTAATATAAAGAGTTTCAAGAGCCTTGCGCTTTTCCTGTACAGCCTGGTTTAATGTATCAATAAGGTCTTCATCTGCTTTCTGGTAAGAATCTGCCTCTGCTTTAGCAGTTTCATAAGCTGACTGGAGCTGGGCATATGAATTCTCAAGTTTTGTTTTCTGGTTATTAAGTTTAAGTTTTTTGCTTTTTAATGCTTTGATTTTGTCTTCTACAGACTTTATCTTTGTACTGTTTTCATTTTTAACAGCGTTCTTTGCATCCTCAAGCTTACGCTGCGCATCTTTTAATTTTTTCTGTGCAGCATACAGTTCTGTTTTTGCTGATGCAAGCTGGCTCTCCCTGTTATCACTTAATGATTTTTCTTTTTCGAGTGAAGATATTTCTTTCTGCAGTTCTGTGATATCCTTTTCCTTTTCTGTAATATCCTTTTTTAGCTGTTTAATCTTCTTGTCACTTGATGTTTCTGCATTTTTTTGTGCAGTTTCCAAATCTTTCTCCAGGTCATCAAGTTCCTGTTTCTTATCATCTATCTGTTTAGTTAATTCAATATACTCCTGTTTAGCATTGCTTAGCTGCTGCCAGTAATGGTCTTTCATTTCAGCATCAGCACTATAGTATAAATAATTAAGTTCTGCAATTTCAGCATCTGCCTGGCTGGCTTTGCTGTTAAGCGTAGATATCTCTGACTTACAGTCACGTATGCTGCGGTTTAAGGTTGTAATCTTTTCATCTTGGGAACCTGGTGTTTCTGCTTCTTTTAATTCAGTCTTTAAAGTTTCAAGGCTTTTTTGAATATCTTCCAGTTCTTTTCTTTTTGTTTTAAGTTCTTCTTCAATCGTTTTGGAAGTGCGGCTGTCTTCATACTGTTTTACCTTATCTTCAGCGTCTTCTGTCTCTCTTTGTGCTGCTGTTACTGCTGCATCCAGTTCTTGCATATCTGCGCTGTTCTCACCACTAAGTTCTGCTTTTTCACCTTCAAGGCTTTCAAGCTCAAGGTCAGCCTGTGAAATTTTATATGCATTTGCTGATACTTCATCTGCCTTATTTAGCATTTTCTTTTTAGCGTCTCCAGCCTTTTTCTTAAGTTCTGCATACTTTGTTTTCTTCCTGCTGTTCTCTTTTTTAGCATCATCTACATTTTTAAGTGCATTTTGCAGGTCTTTTTTTGCATACTTTATTTCAAGTGAATTTGTGGCATAACCAGGAACAGCCATTTCAAGAAGTGATTTTGCATAGTCATGGTTAAGTGTCATAAGTTCTGACTTTGCCTGTCTAAGCGCATCTGCACTGCTTTCGCCTGCAAGTACAAACAGCGCCTGGCCCTTTTTAACTTTATCACCATCTTTCACCAATACTTTTAAAATTTCCCTTTCATTTTTGCTGCTTACTTTTACAGGTTCTCTTGCCTCAACATAACCTTCACCACGTATTTTTGTAGTAAGAGTGCCCGATTCTGCATAAGCAGTTTCCACTTCTGCAAGCGAATAATTCATAATAGTATTGGAAAAAAATGTAAGTAAAAGCATGATTACTAAAAAGATAATAGCAATATTTTTAATTATATCTTTACGCTTTTGGTATTTCTTTGTTAAATCCTGTTCTGTCATAAGAAATATTATCTCCTTCCCTAAACTTAACCCTTTAATCCGCCAGAATATGAAATACCCTCTATCAGATATTCCTCTCCATATAAAAATATTAAAATTCCTGGAACCATATATATTGTTGCAACTGCAAATGCAAGACTTATCTCACTTGAATTAATCTTGGAGAGAAAAACTGAAAGCGGGTGCAGGTCTTCATTTTTAAGTAATATAAGTGGCTGTTCAACCATATTCCAGTAATCAATAAATATAAGTATTGATACGGAAACCATTGCCCCTTTGCAGAGGGGTACACATATTTTTGAAAAAATCTGCCATTCCCCTGCACCATCAATTTTTGCTGCTTCTATAAGTGAATCTGGTATGCGGCGCATAAATTTTGTAAACAGAAATACACTAAAAGGTGAAGTCATTCCTGGCAGCCAGATTGCCCATTTTGTATCAAGCAGTCCAAGCCAGTCCGTTACAAGATAATTAGGTACAAGGGTTACCTGGTAGGGGAGGAGCATAAGTATAATATATACAAAAAACAAAATCTCCTTTAACCTTCCTTTAAATCTCGTAAAACTATACGCTGCAAGTATTGCAATAATAACCTGTACTATAAGAATTGGAACAGTATATATTATTGTATTCCAGAATTTAAACAGGTAATCAGGGCTGTTAAAAAGAACAGTTGCAAACTGTTTAAATGTTACCATATCAGGAATAAATTTAAGGTTTACTTTCTCTGATATATATCCTGCACTTTCCTGGTCATTAAAAACCATTCCATAATTTGCTTTAATTTCCTGCGGGCTCATAAATGAATTGGCTATTGTAAGAACAGTAGGGAGCATGAAAAATACTGCCATTGCCAATGCAATTATAAATAATACAACAGATTTTTTATGCCGCTTTTTTTTGTGTTTAACTTTCAAAATCTTCACCTGCCTTGCTCTCAATAAAAAATAAAATACCAATTATAATAACCATAAATGCACACATTACAATAGCAGCAGCTGAAAGTTTCTGGTAATCCAGGGATTCAAACGTGTTATTCATAAAATGCTGCAGCATATAAAGTGATTCATAAGGATAAGCACCTGATAAAAGATAAACTTCCCTGAATACTTTAAATGAGTTCATAAGTGATAAAATTATTACAAATAAAACAGTTGAATTTATGTACCTGAGCTTAATCTTGAAAAAGATTGTAAATTTTCCTGCTGCCTCAAGCTGTGCAACTTCTATAATGTCTTTTGGGACACTTCCAAGTGCCGCCATAAATAAAATCATGTTATAGCCTAAATTCTTCCATAGGAACATACTAATAACAACAAGCATGCTATAATCAGATTTAAGCCAGTCAATACCTTTAAAGCCAAAAACTTCAAGCAGGCTGTTCATAGCCCCGTGTGCATTAAAAATAACCTGCCATATAAGGACAACAGATGCTACAGGAACCATCATAGGACAAAGAAAAGATGTCCTGAACTGGCTTTGCCATGGGATATTGGCATCAAGCAGTACTGCAAGCAGTAAAGAAAGCACTACTGCGAGCGGCACTGCAATTACTGAAAAAAGAAGACTATTTCTTGCTGCTTGTAGAAATGCAGCATTTGAAAAAAGCGTCTTAAAATTATCCAGGCCTGCAAAATTGCCATCAACAGGCCCGTCAACCAGTGAATAATAAATAATCACAATAAATGGAATAACCATAAATACCAGGACACCTAAAAAACTGGGCGCAAGGAATATTCCTGACACAAGATGTTCTTTTAAATGGTTTTTATTTCTGGATTTATTTTTATTTTTCCTTTTCCTATCCGTACTGCTGCCACCTCCATCTGTTATCAGCAACTTAATAATATCTGCCTGCAGATATTATTAAGAATTTTCGCTGACATAAATTTTTACCCTGCTTTGCAGGACTTCTGCTGTTTCCTCTGCAGTTTTGTCACCTGCAAAAAATGCTTTTGTTTCTTCCTCAAGCATCTTGGAAATGTCAGTATAAAATGTATCATAAGTGTCTTCCTTGCCAATTCTGTCAACCATGGAACGGAATAAATCCATATGGGCTTTTGTATATGGCTTTATATTTACTGTAAAATCATTCATTGAATATGAACTGTCACCTTCGGGGGTTACTTTTGTACCATCATCATCTGTATATTCTTTAGTTGCCATAGCATATTCAATTTTTTTCTCTAAAACATCTTTTCTTACAGGAAAACCACTGCCATTGTTAGATGCTTTTTTCTGGTAATCATATAAATAAAGCCTGCGCAGGAATTTCCATGCATTTTCTTTATCATCACATTTTTCTGAAATAGCCAGACACATACTAGTTGACATTGATAATTTATTATTCTTATCTTTAGAAGGCTGGCTGACAACAACAAAACCGCCACGGTTTTTAAATATCTGTTCATTAACCTGGATATCTGAAAAATCATACAGGTACATATTATTTAACAATAGTTTCTTCTTTTTAATAAGTTCAGATATATCCTCACTTTTCCATCCGTTTTCTTCCATTTCTTTCATATACTGGTCACTTGTCTGGAAGTTCTTTGAAAATTCAAGCATATGTATAAATTCTTTAGAATTAAGGTTTACCTCTCCTGTTTCAAAGTTAATAAAATCTTTCATTTGTGAAGTCAGCATATTTTGTATAAACCATTCACTTGTCATGTTTTGCATAAATACGCCGCCTTCTGGCATATTGTTATATATTTCTTCCATTTCTTCATATGTCCAGCCCTCCATGCCATTAAAAACTTCTTTAGGGCCAGCAAGTGCAACTATAGAAAATGTGGCTGGCAGATAATATAATTTGCCATCATTTTCAATAGTGCTAATTACAGAATCTACAAAATCTTCTTTTTTAATTTCATCATCATTCTCAATAAATCCAGATATATCAGCCAGTATACCTTTCTTAATATACATAGGTTTAGATAATCCGCCCATTTCCATAATATCTGGCACATCACCTGATATTATATCAAGGTTCATCTGTTTTTGAGGGTCTTCATACATACTGTAACTTTTAACATCAATATGGTAATCTTTATTGTCCCTGTTATATTTTAAGACTTCATCTTTCAGTTCCTGGCTTAAATAATTTGCTGCAAGTGTAAGTCTTTTCTTTTGTGCAGATTCGGAATATTTCTTTTTAGCAATAGATGCCAGTTCGATATTTGAAGATGAACTGCCATTTCCAGATGAGTCATAATTGTATGAAGTACATAAAACAGATAAGTTTCCGTCTTCTGCCATCTGGAAATCTGATACATCATTACCATTAATGTCAACATTTATCCAGTTAAATAAAAGCTCTGACTTATTTTTATTAATATCAAACTCATATAACCCCTCATCATTACACAAGTATACAATGCCATCTTTGCCATGTTTTGTATTTTTGACGTTGTATATAACATTGCCACCCAAGTCAAGAGGTTCACCAAATTTACCAGCTTTTATATCAAGTTCACACACACACATGCCAATTGAATCCGTCATACTGCCCATAATATAGATTTTGCCATTATTTGCCTTAAAAATATTATCAATATAATTATCAGATTCAACGGTTTTATCTAAAGAGCCGTCTTTATTGAAAATATAAACTTTACGGTCTCGTTCTGAAATTGATATAAATTTTTCATTGGCATAAATTACAGAACTGCTAAGATAAAATTCTTCATTTTTCTTAAGACCAGGTTTCAGTTCAGTACGCCCGGATAACTTGCCATTCTTATCAATATTCAGAATAAAATATTTTGTATTGCTGGTATTTGTTTTTTCATTATAATTATAGACAGAAGAAACCATAAGAATATTTCCTTCTTCATCCATAAGCAAGTTGCTCGGGTATTCATCCTTTTTTAATCCTTTAATTTCAGCCATATCAATTTTCTGTCTGTCCAAAGAACTAGTCATAATATAATTTATAGACTTTCCAGTCCCGTTTTTTTTGTCTTCTTCGTAATGTGAACCTGTCATATAAATATTACCATTATTTATTATTGACTTGCTTACATAATCAACTCCAGCAGTGCCCAAGTCATTAAACTCTGATTCATATACATATTCCGGGGTTTTTCCCTTGTCAGAATCTTTTCCACCTCCTTTGCCACATCCTGTAAATACTAATGCCATTGCAAAAGATGTTATGGATATTGCAAAAAACCTTCTACTAATTGTTTTCATAACTTTCCTCACCTCTGTTTTTTGTAAAAATTGTTTTTGTTGCATTAATTATTATAATACTAAATACCCCTATATACCATCAAAAAGTTTTTAAAATATTCTTACAATTTTCTATATATCTGGAAATGGCTGGAATTACTAATACATTATAAGAACTGCACTTTCAGTTGCTAAAAATATTTTCAAAGTAAACAATACAACAGATATGCAGTTACCACAACAGAAAAATTTAAAAATTTTTACAAATAATCTGGCTGTATAAGTAAACATTATGGTAATAGGTATATATAAAAGAAAATTATATAGTGTGGGAATGTAATAATATACAGATAATAATATATGAGTATGAATGAAGAAATCCAGGCTGGATTTAAAAAATATATAGATTAACCATAAATGGAATATAAATATATGTACTAATAATGTATACTTTATTAAATTGAAATTAAATATATAAAATATACGGTTAAAAACCACTAAAAACTATTATAGCTTTTAAAATATACAGATTATATAATAATATAAAATATATAATAAAACCAGTTATAAAAATTAGACATATCCAGCAAATTTAAAGAGTTATACATAAGATTAATTATTTTTAAAAAGTGGAAGGAGGGGTTGCAGGATTATAATTACAAAAGAAAATATATAGTATAACTGGTTTTTATATGTTTGTGCAAACATTATTACAAAAAGGGGATTTATTATGAAAAATATAATTTGCAAAATAAAATTTTTGTGCTGTATAATGCTGCTTTCTGGAGGTATAAATTGTATACATGCATCTGCCCAGACTGTTAATGATGTAATGGATATACCAGATTATATTATGTCATATGCAGAGGAAAATAAGAGTGATGTTTTTGGGCTGATGGTAGAAATTGGAGAAGTTTCTGAAACAGAAAAAGCAGGTTTATGGCTGGCAAACCCTTATATAGTGTATAATCCATCTGTGAAGCAGCAGGCAATATATTATTTCCCTGTAGTAAAGGAAAATAATATTATTTCAATTTTTACTATACTAGATACAGAATATGGACTAATGCACCAGTGTGGAGATGATATAGCAGAATACCTTAATGAAATAGATTATCTGGAAACAAATCCTGTTATATATGAATATAATAATAGTGTATATGCAGAAAATGATAATTCTAAGATATGTTTGTATTCCAGACCAATGAGTTTATTAGATTATAGTAAAGAAACAGCTCAAAATTATGAAGAATTTTTTGATTTAACTTATGCTGAAAAATACAATAAAATAAACCAGAAGATTTCAGATATGGTTCCATGTAAGAAAAATGAATTATTATCTGATAGTGATTTGAGTGATAATACCAGAAATTCACTGGATTTACATAATCCTATGGGACAATATGGTTATAATATGTGCTGGGCTTCAGCCGCAACAACTATTATAAATTATAAAAAAACAATTACTGTTACACCTTATGAAATATGTGACAGACTGGGGATTGGTTATAATGATACTGGCACTATATATGATGAGCAGAATGCATTGAACTTATATGGGGTGAGTTATGGTAAAGTGAGATTTAGAATGTTGCTATTGAATGAAATAAAAGATAATATTGACAGTGGGAATCCAATTATTGCAAATCTTATATGTGAAAGTCCAAATTATACAGGACATGCCGTAACGATATATGGCTATACATCTTCAGAAAAAATAGAATGGTGGGACTCTTATCTAAATAATAAAAATGGTGGGAAAAATTCAAAGATATATGCTGATATTGGAAATGAATTTTTGAAAATGGATACACATTCTTATTATTGGGAAACTACTTTATCAAAAAAGTGATACCCACATCATTTATGTTTATTTAAAAAGAAAAAATTAAGTTTGACTATTTAAGAATAGATGTTATGTTCTAATGGTGGAGCATAGCTGGATTTTTATTATTTAAAATTTCTATGCGTCTGCCATTAGATATTTAAAATTTGTGCTAACTATTAAATAAGCCAGGAAACCAAAGTGTGAAAAATTGGAGGTGTAATATGAACGAATATATATATGGAAAAAGTATTTTTAAAATAATAAAATCAACAGTAATAAGTATTTTATTGATAATAGTCCCGATGTTTATAACATCATGCAGTAATGTACAGGAAAATAAACTGAAAAATAAAAAAATGCCTGTTACAGAAGGAAAATTTTTACACACTGGTGCAGAATTAATGATAGGGCGACTGCCAGAAGCAGAAACAGAAATAAATGCGGATGATATACCAGGGGTAAGTGATAATTCCTTTTATATACAGATTGCAAACCTGCAGTCAAGTTACTGCCAGATAGAACAGCTTCTGGAAGGCACTGGCAGCTATGAGAAAGAATATAAAGAACTGGCTGGTACAATAAAAGAATTATTTAATGATGAAAAAAAA
>JAAWKM010000207.1 GCA_022797375.1 Lachnospiraceae bacterium | reverse complement strand
TTCCAGTTATAATTATGGGTCTGCCAGAAGACAGCAGGTTTCATGTGTCCAGGCTAAACATTATTCCATGACAGGTGCACTTTGGAGGCGTTGGAATCCTGTACTTTGGGATTTTATGCGCCGCTGCGTATGCCAACGTAGTGCGAACGTGCCCTGGAATGGAATAATTTAGCTGGATACTGAAACCCTGCGTCCGTTTTTACACAAACTTAAGATAACTGGAAACTTTATGAAACGGACGTGATTAAAAATACACAGCCTTATAAAAAACTTAAAAGCTGGAATATCCCTCTAAGATTCCAAGGGAATATTCCAGCTTTGTAATAACCTGTATTACCAAGTCTGCATCTTATGCCATAAACTCTTTAACTTTTGTATAGATGCCATCGCCGTCCAAGCCGTACTTTTTAATAAGTTCTGTAGCAGGCCCTGACTCACCATAAACATCATTCACGCCAATTTTAAGAACTTTAGTTGGAGCATTTGCTGAAAGGCAGTCACATACTGCACTTCCAAGACCTCCAATTACAGAGTGCTCTTCAATAGTAACAACTTTGCCTGTCTCTTTAGCTGCTGCAATTACCAGCTCTTCATCAAGAGGCTTAATTGTGTGTATATTTATAACTTTTGCATCAATTCCATCCTTAGCAAGCTTTTCTGCTGCATCAAGAGTTTCAGACACTTCAAGTCCTGTTGCAATTAATGTTACATCTTTGCCTTCACGTAATACAACACCCTTCCCAAGCTCAAACTTGTAATCTGGCTTGTCATTAATTACAGGTACTGCAAGCCTTCCGAAACGGATATATACAGGACCTTCATGGTCAAGTGCCGCCTTAACAGCTGCCTTTGCCTCAACATCATCTGAAGGGTTCATAACTACCATTCCAGGAATAGTGCGCATAAGCGCAAGGTCTTCACAGCACTGGTGTGTAGCACCATCTTCGCCTACAGAAATACCTGCATGTGTAGCACCGATTTTTACATTAAGCTTTGGATATCCTACAGAGTTACGTACCTGCTCAAATGCACGTCCTGCTGCAAACATTGCAAATGAACTTACAAAAGGAATTTTACCAGTAGTTGCAAGCCCTGCTGCAATACCCATCATATTGCATTCTGCAATACCACAGTCTATATGCCTGTCTGGATATTCTTTCTTAAATACGCCTGTCTTTGTTGCTGCTGCAAGGTCAGCATCAAGAACAACAAGATTTGGATATGAATCTGCAAGCTCTTTTAAAGCATTACCATAACTTTCCCTTGTAGCAATTTTCTTTACATCTGCCATTTTGTCCTCCTATCTGCTTAATTTAAGCTTTCACTGATTTTATCTAAATCTGCCATTGCCTGGGCATACTGTTCATCATTTGGTGCAGTACCATGCCAGCTTGCCTGGTTCTCCATAAATGATACACCTTTACCCTTTGTGCTTTTAGCAATAATAGCTGTTGGCATGCCTTTAGTTTCTTTTGCTTTATTAAATGCAGAAGCAATCTGTTCAAAATCATGTGCATCAATTTCAATCACATTGAAATTAAATGCTTTGAACTTATCAGCGATTGGATAAGGAGAACATACATCTTCAATCTTTCCGTCAATCTGGAGTCCGTTATTATCTACAATTACAACAAGGTTGTCAAGTTTCCTTGCCCCTGCAAACATAGAAGCTTCCCATACCTGTCCTTCCTGGAGCTCACCATCACCAAGAAGTGTATATACACGGTAAGACGCATTATCTAACTTTGCAGAAAGAGCCATTCCTACTGCTGCTGATATGCCTTGTCCTAAAGAACCACTAGACATATCTACACCAGGGATATGTTTCATATCAGGATGGCCCTGTAGATATGAACCTGTATGGCGCAATGTTGTTAAATCTTCAACCGGGAAAAATCCCCTGTTAGCAAGTGTAGAATAGAATCCTGGCGCAATATGGCCTTTGGATAATACAAACCTGTCCCTGTCAGCCTTCTTAGGATTTTGCGGGTCAATGTCCATCTCCTCAAAATAGAGATAAGTTAATATGTCTGCTGCTGACAAAGAACCACCCGGATGTCCTGATTTTGCACTGTGTACTGCTGTAACTATTCCCTTGCGTATTTCATTGGCAGTTTTCTTTAATGCTAAAGTATCCATAATTCTTTCCTTTCTAACCATTTCTTTTGCTGCAAAATTATTTCCTGATATAAAAAAGCCTTTACACGCCATACTGGCATTTATACTTTAATTGCAAAGAAGCGTGCATTTACATGGCTTTTTTAATAAGTTTAAACCAGCTATGTAATCCCTTTTATGGAATTACTCTCCAAATACAGCAATATAATCTTTCTGGAACTTTGCAATTCCTTCTGTTGTAAGAGGATGCTTTGTCATCTGCTCAATTACAGAATAAGGTACTGTTGCAATGTCTGCACCTGCAAGGGCGCAATCTGTAACATGGATTGGGTTACGTACACTTGCAGAAATAATTTCTGTCTCAATTCCATAGTTATCAAAAATTTCTGTTATTGTCCTGATAAGTTCAACACCTGTTACTGAAATATCATCAAGACGTCCAAGGAATGGAGATACATATGCTGCACCTGCCCTTGCTGCAAGAAGTGCCTGGTTAGCAGTAAAGATAAGTGTTACATTACATTTAATTCCCTCGCTTGAAAGAACTTTAGTAGCCTTTAAGCCTTCAATTGTCATAGGGATTTTAACTACCATGTTTGGATGGAGTTTTGCAATTTCACGTCCTTCTGCAATCATGCCTTCTGCATCAACAGTTGTTGCCTTAACTTCGCCGCTTATTGGCCCGTCAACAATAGATGCTATCTCTTTTAATACATCTTCCTGGCTTCTTCCGCCCTCTTTTGCTATTAAAGAAGGGTTTGTTGTTACACCACAAATAACGCCCATTTCATTAGCTTTTTTAATGTCCTCAATCTTGGCTGTGTCAATAAAAAGTTTCATATCTTTTCCTCCTAAATATTTATTGTTTCAATTCACACCCGGTAATTTCACGGAGTACAGCTGCATCTTTTAGATGCGTGGCCTGGCCTCATAACAGTGGGGGATACCGGTTTCTCTCCGCCCGCCACTGCCGTTGAATTTTTCCGGCAATTCATCCCTCCACCTTTATAGGCAGGGGACTTCTTGCTATATAAGGTTAAGTAAATCCCCAGAATCCTGTTGCCAGGATGCCAGGTAATTACGTTTGCATTATATTAAAATATTATACAACCTTTTAAAAAGCTGGTCAACTGTTTACCACAAATAAATGGCTAATTAAACCAAAAACCTTTCCAGTCATATTTATATATACGGTATAAATCCAGACCTGGATAAAACTCCTTAATAAGCCTTCCTGCTGTATCAGTTTCAATTAATTTATTTTTATCTGCATTACAATATATAAATACATCATCTGTCTTTGTAACATTCCCCCCATACCTTGTTTTATCAAAGCCTTTTGTTTCAGAACGTATATATGTGCCTGTTGTTTCATCTACAAGATATTTATAATAATATGACTTGCTGTTATTAACTGCACCAGTTCCTGAATTATTATTAAGCATTGTTAAATAATACTGGCCTTCTGCAAGTGATGAAGGATTTTCATAAACTATTGCATTCTGGCCTGCTTGTGAAGCAAAAAGTTCACGCTCCTTATTTGGCTTGTCAAGTATGGAATTAACTGCTGGTGTTTCTGCAGGCTCAGGAGTGGCTTCACCCTCCAGTGCCTTTGTTAATACTTTCTTTTTAAGGTTTTTATATTTCTTCCAGATATCTTTGTCTGAAATAATATAATCTACCCTTGGCATAAGGCTGTTTACATTACTTACTTTAATTATGCTTGAAAGCGCCTGTGAACTTACAAGCAGCTGGTTCGTCCCCGTTACTTGTATTGAATTAAGCTTTATCCAGTCTGGCACTTTTTTCTTTGCTTTTTTCACAGCATCATTGTATACAGAAGGAAGCAATGTATTCATGTCAAGCGCAACACCTGTTTTCCCGCTTTCAAGTTCTATCTTAACAATGCAGCTGTCCTTTACAGCCTTTTTCCTATATGGTGTAGCAATAACATACAAGTTGCCAAAACCATCATATGCCATTTCACCACTTTGTTTGTAACCATTAATTTTATAAACTTTTGTCACCTGTCCAAGTGCATTTACAAGTGCAACCTGGTTATCAGCACATGAATATGCAATCCCGTCATATACTGACTGTATATTCCTGCCACAGTAGCCATCCAGCGGGATTTCACCTCTTAAAACACCCGAATTGTCATATAATAATATTGCATAATTCCTGATACGCTTCCATACAGTCTTTTTAACACGCCTTGTAACTTTCCTGCCCTTTTTCATTACTTTCTTAGTTACTATACGCGTAGTTTTAACTTTTTCAGGCTTTCCATTGGAAAATACCGTATAAAGCCCATTGCTAAGCTTGCTTTTGCTACGCCCGTCATTGCTTTTAATAATTGTCTGTGCGCCCATACTGCTCTCTGGCATATCAATCTTGTATGTAAAGGAATTAGAAAGTTCATCACTTCCATTATAAAACTTCATTACAATATAGTTCGTTTCGCCAGGAACAAGCCCAATAAGCTGGTATTCATGTTCTTTTGAAACACCACCTGATAACTGGTTCACAAGAGTACGTGTAAAATCAGGTATTTTCTTGTCCTTTACTGAAACCGTATAACGGCAGTAACATTTACCACTTGTCTTAAAATATACATAAAGCGAATTATTATTTGTACCATATGGGTTATAGGCCCACAGTGCAGAAGCGGGTGTATATTTTCCCGCCCTTTCCTTAATATCTGTAAGGGTTTCTTCAGCTTTAGCAGAACTGCTGGTATCATAAATATCTTTCTTAGACGGGTAATTAATTGTTACAACATTTTTATTATCCCCAGACATATAAAGAGGGATTATATCCAGTTCTTCTACAGTTTCAGCAGCTTTAATCCCCTGGTATTCACTTAAATCCCTTTCTTCATCAAGCACAGCCTCTTCCTGCTTTTCCATCTTCTTAGATATATCATTCATCTTCCATAAAAAAGCCCCTGTAGCTGCTATCATAATAATACTAGTAACCAGAATAGTAATCAGCTTTTTTTTCATTTTAGTAATTTCCTTTCTATATTCTATATTCTTTAGCCAGGCAGTTATTTGCTTTAGCCTGTATATATAAATTTATTAGATATCACGTCCGTTTCATAAAAATCCCCATGCCGTGCTTTGCATGGCACAAATAGTAATGAAAAATGCTGTTTTTGCATTTTTCTTGTGTGAAATTGTAATGA
>JAAWKM010000206.1 GCA_022797375.1 Lachnospiraceae bacterium | reverse complement strand
ATTTTGCAAAAAACTGTGCAAAATGGCGCTGTAAAACTCGTATTTTTGTCATAAAACATGCCAAAAATCCTCGAATTTAACCGGCTGTGAATAGTAACAGTTCAGTCTTCCATGCCAAAATAATAATTAAAAATATAATGCACACAATATTGCAGTATGTTATAATAGATATAATTATTTGCTATATATGGCTTTAAAATGTAATAATAACTGAAAAGGAGAGATTAAAATGAGGTTAATTACACGTTCAGATTTTGATGGTCTTGCATGTGGTGCACTTCTTAAGGAGGCGGGTATAATTGACAGCTGGAAATTTGCCCATCCAAAGGACTTACAGGATGGGCTTGTTGAGGTTAATGAGAATGACTGTCTTGCCAATGTACCGTTTGTAGAGGGATGTGGTTTGTGGTTTGACCATCATTCAAGTGAACATGAGAGACTGCAGCTTGAAGGCAAGTATAAGGGTGAAAGCCGTATTACCCCGTCATGTGCCCGCATTATTTATGAATATTATGGCGGCAGGGAGAAGTTCCCGCAATTTGATGATATGATGGAAGCGGTTGATAAGGTTGATTCAGGAAACTTGTCAATTGATGAAGTACAGAACCCGGAAGGCTGGATTTTAATAGGATTTCTTATGGACCCGCGTACAGGGCTTGGACGATGGCGTGAATTTACTATTTCAAACTACCAGCTTATGGAAAAGCTTATAGATGCGTGCCGCACAATGACTACAGATGAAATACTTGCACTTCCTGATGTTAAAGAGCGTATAGATGTTTATTTTGAACAGACAGAGAAGTTTACAAAGATGGTTAAAAAATATACAAAGGTAGACGGTAAACTTATTATATCAGACTTGCGTGGGGTAAACCCTATATATTCAGGCAACCGTTTTATGATTTACAGTATGTATCCAGAACAGAATATTTCTGCATGGATTGTAAGCGGACGTGGTGGCAAGGGGTGCAGCGCTGCTGTTGGATATAGTATACTTAATAAGACATGCACTGTGGATGTGGGAAGCCTTATGTTAAAGTATAATGGCGGAGGACATAAAAAAGTTGGTACATGCCAGTTTTCTGATGAAAATATGGAAACAGGGCTTAAAGATATGTTAGAAGAACTTACTGCTTTAAGTAATAAATAAATTGCCAATTTAATATATAAAATAAAACGCAGCAGCCGGTATTATTTACAGTCTGCTGCGTTTCAGCTTTTATGCTATATTAGTTAAGAGAATTTATTATTGCCTGTTCATTTACATATCATTAAAAATCTCTTCCATCTTGCTGGTTTCCTCTTTCTGCGTTTCAAAAATGTCTTCCGCAATATTACATATTTCCCTGTGTGATGAATATTTTAAAATTGTTTCTGCCATATCAGATGCCATCTGGTGGTGTATAACCATTCCTTCTATATAAGCTTCTTCAACGTTGCTGCTTGCATTAGTTTCATCAGATATATTCTTGTGGGAAGAAATAATTTTATTATAAACTTTAAGATACTTCTTTTCCTTTTCACTATCAGTTATATCCTGTTTCTGGATTTCTTTTATTAATTCACGCATATTTTCTATTTCTTCCAGATGTTCCCCGATTATTTCCTTGGCAAGTTCTTTAAGTCTTTTGTCTTTGCCTCCTAGTATAAGATAGTTTTTAGACAAATCAATAGAAGCTTCATAATGAGGTATCATGCTTATAAGGAAATCGAGCTCTGCACTTCCAGATTCTTTCACACGCATATTTCCTAGCATATCAGAAATAATTGTGTCCTGCTCTTCAAGATAGGCAGTTACTTCTGCATCATCACCCGCATCTTTTATAATGTCTGTTCCAGGTGAAGAGGCAGGTGGTGATGCATTTGATGCAGAACTGCCATTTGTATTACGTCCTATATATAAGCTTAAGAAAATAATTAACAATATTAACACAACAATGGCAAGGATACCATACATATGGTAATTTTTATGCTTATTCATTTTTAAATCCTTTCACCTGTTTTGATAAAAAGTGGTTATAATATATTATTAACAATGTTCCTCTGGTTTATAAAAGTTTTTATCAAATTCAGCATTAAAATAATAAAAATTATTATGGCCGAGATTGCTTTTTGTCATTTCGAGTGCTTCACCAAAACGCTGGAAATGCACAATTTCCCTTGCACGCAGGAATTTTAAAGGTGCGCGTACATCAGGGTCTTCTATTACACGCAGAAGGTTGTCATATACAGTACGTGCTTTCTGCTCTGCTGCAAGGTCTTCAAATAAATCGGCGAAAGGGTCACCTTTTGACTGGAATTCCAGGGAAGTAAAAGGGACGCCTGCTGCTGCCTGTGGCCAGAGTGCTTTTGTGTGGTCAATATAATAAGCATCAAATCCGGCAGTTTTAGCGTCTTCGGGGGTCAGGTCACGTGTAAGCTGGTATACTATTGCACATATTATTTCCATATGGTTTATTTCTTCTGTGCCTATATCAGTCAGAAGCCCGCCAACTTTCTTAACAGGCATGGTATAACGCTGGGCGAGATAGCGCATAGAGGCACTTAATTCGCCATCAGGGCCTCCATACTGGCTTATAATTAATTGTGCAGTTTTAGGGCATGTTTTCTTGATTTTAACAGGGAACTGGAGTCTTTTTTCATAAGCCCACATTTATATACAGCCTCCTTCCCAAGGCATAGGACCTTCTGCCCATGCATATTTATTGTTATCTAAACTGGCAGTTACCATTGAAAGCTGTGTTAAAGGATTATACTTACTTGCATATTCTGTTAGTAAATCCATACGTTCTTTAGAAAGCTGGTGGAACAGGGGAGTACCTTCTGGGCAGTCTGGATGTGTATCAAGATAAAGTGTAAGGTCATTAATTGCAAAACTTACTGCTGAAATCTTTCCCATAAGGGTTTCTCTTTCCTGCTGCGCAGGGTCTGATGCAGAACCTTTTGTTTCAAGGTTGCTGCTTCCTGCATCAGCAAAATATACTGGAAGGTTTAAACAGGTAAAAATTGTGCCTTCTTTAAGGGCAGTATCCCAGTCATAAAGCCCGCACCATTCCTGTTTTGGGAAAGATGCCATAGCCAGGGTTTCCGGGCTGGTACAACAATTATTTCCAATCATGATAGTCCTCCAATCTTGTAAGGTTATAAGGTGCAGTAAAATATTATCTTCATGTTATAAGAAATCATGTATAAATTTATAATGCAAAAAATGGGAGGTTGTGTTATCTATAACATCTGCAATACAGGCATGCTGTATTAAAATATCCAGGCAGACAGACGGACGCAGGTTCCATTACTATTTGTGTTATGCAAAGCACGGCATGGGGATTTTTATGAAACGGACGTGTGGCAGGTATTTATTATACTTGCACTAATACATGTTTAACAGTATAATAAATGGGACAGGTAATGTGCAGGTTACCAGAATAAAATTGTTTTATATAACAGGAAAGGATATATCTATGGCAGGTTATGACAGTGAATATGAATTTGAAGAAACTATGGTGACATTAACAGATGAAGACGGTAATGAGAGGGATTTTTATATTGATGAAATATATGAGGCAGATGGCAGGCTTTATGCTGCAGCAGTTCCTGCAGGGGTGGAAAACATTACAGAGTATTATGTTTTCAGGATAAAAGATTTAGGAAATGATGATTTTGAGATGGAAGATATAACAGATGAAGAAGAATATGATATAGCAGCAGATGCCTATGAGGAAAGGCTTGACGCAAGGCTGTGGAATAAAATTAATGAAGAAGAATAAATACTCCAAAACATATTAATATGTTCAAAAACCTGGAGGAAAATAATGTTTGAAAAGGATGTAGTGGCATTGCATAAACAGGTAACAGAGTTTAAGCATTTTCAAAAGAAATATTATCCGCAAATAACAGAAGAAAATGACAATGGAGAATGGGAAATTGGATATAGGCAATGGGATGAAATGAATAGTACATATTTGAAGATTATAGAAAATTATTTACCAGAATCTATTGGGGAAGAATTAATAGACGATATGTTGTATGTTATTGCCAGAGACAGTGAGTGTTCCCACCTGCTAATCCAAACATTACAATATCCCCAATGGTTTGAAGTATTGTGCCAGCACAGCATTACAACGGATTACTATAATGCCAGATGGCAGTTTGCTGAACAAATTGGGAATTATAAAGGGGAAAGCGTTATTAAGAATTTGCTTTTCTATTTTATAGAATCTGGGGATGAATACACGGAACGCATGGCATTGCAGTCTTTATGTGAGCATTTTCCAGAACAAGCAGAATATTATGCTGTGAAATTCTGGAACAGAAATATCTACAATGAAGATGAATATCAAAAAATCATGGCATTATATGCGTTACACAGGATAAAGTCCCCACTGCTAAAAAAATATATAGCAAAAGCCTATGAAATGGAATATTCTTATTTGAAAGAATGGGCGGAGGAATATGTAAATGAAGCATAAGAGTATGCCTCTCCTCCGCTTATAAGAGCAACGGGAACACTTTTCTGGAAATGGGGATTTTTAATAAGTATCATTATAAATAATTTTTTCTTTTATCTCTTCAGCTTTTTGAGGGCAGTCAAGTGCTGCAATAATTTCACCTGCAAAATCAATACATGTCCCCATGCCACGGCTTGTGATAACATTTCCATCCCTGACAACAGGTTTTTTCTGGTAGTTTGCGCCTGTAAGCTTTTCTTCAAAACCTGGGTAACATGTTGCATTTTTGCCATTCAGAATTCCAAGTGAGCCAAGCACGCTTGGAGCAGCACATACAGCAGCAGTAAATTTGCCTGAATTGTTAAACTCTATAAGTTTGTCTGTAAGTGGTTTAAATGCAAGCAGGTTATTTGTTCCAGGCATTCCGCCAGGAAGTATAAGCATATCTGTATTGTCAAAGTCTGCATCATTAAATAACTGGTCTGATTTAATAGTTATATTGTGTGAACCTGTAACTTCCAGAGTGCCAGTAACAGATACCATGTTTATTTCAATGCCAGCCCTTCTTAACATGTCCACAACTGTAAGCATCTCAACTTCTTCATACCCTGGTGCAAGAAAAATAAGTGATTTAGCCATTGTTACCTCCATTTCTGCATACTAATGCAATTAAATTTTGTTATTAAAAATATATTAAACTATTATACGTAGAAAATCAATAAAATAAATTCTTAAGATTATTCTATTTGAAGTTATGAGGTTACTATTCACAGTCAATTAAATCCGGGGATTTTTGACACGTTTTTTTCGTCAAAAATACAAGTTCTTTGGTGCCATTTTGCACGTTTTTTGTGCAAAATGTGTACATAACCAGTGCTGAAAGCACTGCTGGTTACTATGAACAGCGTAGCTGTGAATAG
>JAAWKM010000205.1 GCA_022797375.1 Lachnospiraceae bacterium | reverse complement strand
TTTCTGTTTGTCCTGGCTTATTACCTGTAACTTGTCATATGCACTTTGTATATAAACATCCTGTTTTGCAATCATGTCAAATTCCTCCTTTCTTTCTGCACTGATAAATTTAGCCCACAGTTCCAGGCTGCTGCATCCTTCTTTCAGTTCTTTTTGAAGTTTAGGGAGTTCTATTACATGGAATTCCATTTTATCTGTGTATATGAAATTACGTGTATCTTCCCTTATATGGAAACAGGAATAAAACGCGGGTTCATTTTTATAACAAAATCTTTTTGCGGAAAACCACAGCTTCTTCGCGATTCTTTAATTCACTCATTTAGCGAAGACATTCCTATACACCTTTCATTATGGAATACTCACATAATACTGATGATTGCTAAAAAAGTCAACATGATATAGAAAACCTGCGTACGTCTTCAAGGAAGAAACTTAAAATTTAAGGAAGCTTTAAGGAATAAATTCCGTTTTTTGTGATATATTATTTTAAGCAGGTAGTTAAACCTTAGGTTTATGTATTATATATAATATGAATTGTATAAATATTATACATAAAAGAACTATTATCTGTTAATTTTATATTCCAGGGGGGAGTTAATTTGGGAAGAAGAAAAGACTTTAAGATTTCTAAGTATTCAGTAGTGTGGATGTGTATAATATGTGCACTAATATTTTTAATTAGTTTTGTTGCAGCAGAAAATATCCCTCCTAGATATAAAAACACATATTCTATAGAAACATCAAAGCTTCATATGTATAGATAAGTATTTTAGGGTATATTTTTTTAACTTATGAAGCTTTGTTGTTTTTTAACTATGGTTATTTCTATATGACAGAAATTTTTCTGCAGCTGTCTCTTACTACAAGTTTTCCTTCTAGTTCCATGCGTACTACACTGGAATGTCCGTTTTTCAACCTGTCGGTAAGCAGGTATAAAGCGAACTTGCCCATTTCTTCTTTGGGAAGTTTTACAGTGGTAAGCATAGGGCGGCAGTTTCCAGCTTCTTCAATATCGTCGCTTGCTATAATTGATGGGATTTCCTGGAGGTTTTTATATTTATTTAGTGATTTTAACATTCCAATAGCAGTAATGTCATTGGCACAGTAAATTCCAGTGGGACAGTTTCCTGAATGGAGAAGTTTTTCCATTGCCTCATATCCTTCGGCTTCAGTCTGGTGGGTTCCGATTACATATTCCGGAACTGGTGTGATGCCGTTTTGTTCTAGTGCAGTGATAAATCCATGATACCTGGCTTCGTTCTGGCAGTCACCAACATACCCTATTTTTTTATGTCCAAGGTTTATTAGGTAATTAACAGCAATTGAAGCAACTTTACATCCATCACATAATATTTCGTCGACTTCATAATTGGTAGAATTACGGTTTACAGATACTACACTTTTATATTTTGCGTCAAGTTTTTTAAGTGCAACACTGTTACATTTTCCTACAATAACGAGACCATCACATTTTCCATCTGTTTCATGGTACATCTGCCCGATAAGTGAATCCAGGTTAATATCACTACATTTCCTGTCGTCTGAGAAAACAGGCATATACCAGACTTTAGATAATATACAGAAGTGTTTATGTATTTCACTTTCAATTATACGTAGTAATTCCGAGAAAAATGGGTCGGTTCTGGACTCATCCATACGTGTCATAAGGACATTAATATAATAAGTCTTATTTTCCTCTTGTAATTTTTTGCCTAATTTCAGGCTTCTTGCTGCTTCGTTTGGCGTATAGTTTAATTCCATTGCTGCTTTCCATATACGGTCTCTTGTCCCAGCGGATGAACAGCGGTAGTTTGGATTATTTAAGACCCTTGAAACTGTAGATGGTGAAACACCTGCTTTTTGGGCTATCTTATTTATAGACATAAAAATCCCCATTTCTGCGTTGCTTTCTGTGTATAAGTCACTTTGTGCCAGGCAACGCACAGACACAAATGCTGGATTTTTGTCCGCAAGAATTGTAAAAAACTTTTATATAACTTTTCATAATAATTTCTGTTTTGTCTAAAGTTTGTATCTCTAATTAATTCTACATTTTTTATTATTATAAGTCAAATTCCCACAGCCTGTTTTGTATAATGGATTTAATCCATATAAAACAGGGTGGGGAATTACTTTATACAGGCTTAATTATTCTGCCTCAAGTGGCTCAATAATATTAAAACCTTTGTATTTACTTGTATCTGTAACATATTTTTTTAATATCGCAATGATTTCTGCTGCATCTTTACTGCCATGGAATGTGTCATTTTTATATGTTTTAGTTGCAAGTTCGTAAAGTTCTGTTTTGGATAATTCTAGTACAGGAATTCCTTCTGGTTTATCAATTTTATTAATTTGTGTATGGAATACAGTTCCTTTATAAAGCTGTACCAGGTAAAGTTCTTCTGTATTTTTAATAGAGATTATAAATGTTTTCTCTATATTCATTGCTTTGCTGCCATCATAATTAATTCCAAGGTAATCAAGGATTAATGATGCAGAAACATATGGCATGATGTCTTTATTGTCCATATAGCGTATATTATGTTTTGCGGCTGAACCAGGATTGCGGAGTTCATATGCAGCAGAAAGGTACATATTTCTCCAGAGACCTGTAATTGCCTGGTAGCCAAGCTGTTCAAGTGCATCAGCGCAGAGGTAACGGGCTTTAATGTTTCCAGGGTTATTAAATACAAGATGGTTTGTAATTGTTGCTACCCACTGGTACTCACCTTTTTCAAAGTCTTTTTCCGCTTTTTCAAGCACAAGTTCCTCTGAACCTATATATTCTATAAGTTTTGCTGCAAGTTCCTTCTCAGGGAGTGGAAGCAGGTTTACAGGGTTGCCATCATAAAAGCCGAGATAGCGTTGTATTGCGCCACGTGCATTAAATGAATAGTTGCCATAGTGGTCCCTTGTGTACCAGGTTTTGCTTATTTCATCAGGAATTACAATATTATTGCCAGCTTCATTTAATTTAACACCTTTATTGGCAAGCAGAAGTGCCTGGTCACTTGGAAATTTATATGCCACAGCATTATCAAGCAGGAAACGTTTAAGGTTATCAGGGCGGTTTTCTATTTTAAAGTGCGCAACACCATGACCCTGGTATATAGAAAGCACTTCTTCTCCAAACCTGGTGTACAGATGGTAAAACAGTCCTCCCCAGAAGCTTGCATCCCTTACCCTTGCGCCACGGGGTGTATATGTGTTATGTAGTGTACCCATTGCATTATCACCAAGATATAATACCTTGTGTGTATTGCTGTAAATACACATATGGGACCTTGTTTCAGTGTCAGGTGATGGTATAAATGTAAGTTCTACACCATCAATGTTAACTGTTTCTTCCTTTGAAACCTGCCATGTAGGAAGTATCATTGACATTCTGCCACGTATTCCAAGAGGGTTGTGCAGCCCTGCTCCTGCACTGCCTTTTGCGCCACGCTTTAGAAACATGCCACCCTGGTACTGTAGGCGGCGGCTCATTGCAATACCTGCATAAAGGTTGTCATCCACAAGTGACTGCTCATAATTGTCTGGTGCAATTACTGGAATTTTACCATCCTGAGGCATGCCGGCTTGTTCTTGTGTTATAAATGCTTCTGCGCCGCCATAGTGGTCAAGATGTGTATGGCTATAAATAATTGCTTTTATATTGTCATGTATGTTTTCACCTGTGGCCTTTTCTGCAAGTTTTAACACAGTGCGTGCTCCTTCAATATAGTTGCCACAGTCTATAATAATCCAGCCATTATCTGACTTTATAAAACCAATTGATGCGGTTTCTATTCCACAAGCGGTGTAATAACCTTCTGCCATTTTTAGGATACCTGCAAATTCATTGTCTTTATTTATCTGCCAGAGATAAGGGTTTACTGTATCTGGAAAACCAGGGAAGTGGTGTATTGGATACTGTTCTGGATTGTAGATAATATCCCCGTTATCATCATAAACAGCCTGGTCTCCAAGTGCAAGTATAAGGTGGGACTTGGTGTTTTCTACATCTTCACATTCAATTTTATATTGTTCTTTATCACGGTTTTTTAAAAGGGTTGTATTATAATTATGTGTAAATGTTGTTGCATCTTTTTGGTCTGGATTATATATGTATGACATTTTAACTCTCCTTATTATTTAAAATCTGTATTTTTAACCTGCAATCTAAGTAATTATGTTTTTAATTTAAAATCTGGATTAGTTATTTTTAACATTTATTATGCGTAATATA
Organism: Lachnospiraceae bacterium; assembly: GCA_022797375.1. Classification (GTDB taxonomy): domain Bacteria; phylum Bacillota; class Clostridia; order Lachnospirales; family Lachnospiraceae; genus Butyribacter. Next base: position 1,209 of record JAAWKM010000205.1, on the reverse strand, counting down.
TTATCATAATCAATTCTGTTAAAGATTTATTGGATTTTGTTTAAATATGTTTCATCAAGCAGTTCATTTAAATTTACATCACTACCAAGCAGGCCGTTTTCTTTAGCGAATAAATATTGGTTTTTTACATGGTTGCGGTAATTATCTGTAAAAAATGGCTGGAAGTAAGAAAATGAAGTGTCATATGAGTAAATTTTTTTAACAAGTTCTTCTGTGTTACTCTCTGTTGTCAAATAGCCATATACTTTATCTGGATTTTCCTGTGCAAAATCAGCTGCCCTTTTTAATGCTTTAATTAATGCAATTGCTGAGTCTTCTTTTGAAGACAGGGTATCAGAACTGGCAGCAAGCATAATTCCTGTTCTCTCATCTTCGTTAGTAGTAGTATTTTCAATAATTGTGCCAATTCCTTTTTCTTCAATCTGTAAAGCTGAACTGTATGCAGTTACAAGTGCATCTGCCTGGCCGGATGCAAGTACAGAAACCGCATCTGCCTGTGCATTAACAAATTCTATTGATGATATATCAATATTATTATCCTGGCATATATCTGCAAAATATTTGTAAAGGACTGTACCTGTAGTAGCAATAACCTTTTTGTCTGTGAAATCTTTAGCTGTTTTTATGCCACTGTCTTTGCCGGCGATAATTGCATAATTGTAATCTTCTGTTGCTGTTGCAATAATTTTAATATCAATTCCATTGCTTTTAGCCATTATTGCTGGGAATTCATTGTAAAAAGCATAGTCAGTTTCACCTGCTGCAAATGCTTCATTTATTGCAGGACCGGCTTGTGCAAACCCCATATATTCAGCTTTGTAGCCAGCTTTTTCTAATTCTTCATCAATATATCCAAGCTTTTGTGCAAGCATTGCATTTTCAACTGGTGTACCATCCTGGCTTGGGGCAGCAATTTTAATTGTTTCTAAACCTGCGCTGTCTTTTGTATTTGCTGCTTTAGAATTGTTTCCGCAGCCTGAAAATACTGCTGGAAGTGTGAGGGTTATTGTTAATAGTAATATTTTCTTTATATTTTTAATTTTAAACATAAGTTTTTTCCTCCATAAAATAAATTATTATTAGCTGGTAATTAACTGCTATTTATTAATGTGTTACTATTCACAGCTACGCTGTTCATAGTAACAAGCAGCGCGGGAAACGCTGAAAATGCACACATTTTGCAAAAAAAGATTTTGTTCCAAAATCATG
>JAAWKM010000204.1 GCA_022797375.1 Lachnospiraceae bacterium | reverse complement strand
AGCTTACATTCCTCCTGCCAGTCATTACATTAATTCCCTCTACTCTGTACACATTTTTTCTCATGCCTTGTGTATCAAGTAGCTATATTCCATCATTTTTCACTCTATACACCGCTAAAACCCTTGCACCAGTTTAGAATACACAGGAATCGAACTTCGGAATCGCCCCACTTTCGACCAATCCGCACAACATGACAAAACAGCATCATTCCTCCCGCTGTGAAAAACATACCACGACCAGTACTTCTCTTCTCCTTCATTTCCCATCTGCGCCATGGTCACCAATACCATCTAGCTGTTTCTAAAGAGTCCGGCGGACCAAAAGACCATATCCCACTTTGTATGCTGGAATATGGTCTTTCTACATTTTCTGTAAGGTTTCGATCAGGTCATAGTAGTGATGTATAGAACAATGGCTGAATACTGTAAGCCGAACATTTCCGCGACTTCCTGTCTCCCTAGTTATTCCTATCCCATACCTACATTTAAAGAATTATTCTATTCGTATGAACTAATTCTACATGTTTTTGCAAATGATTGTCTTTTTTCTCCACAATAATTTTATAATTGAATTTTTCACAGTAGATATTTTCTAATGTTATGTCAACTATTATAGTATTATAATACTGTAATGCCTCTATACTATTCGAAAAAATTTCTGCATCATCCAATTGATCATACTTTTCTTTGCTAATTTTACAAGTTGAAGTATTTATATCATTTGTTACTTCATCTAACCAAATATTTATAGAGCCCCCTTTGGGAATAACATTTGTATAGAAATTATTTGTGCCGCCTCCTAGTTTATATACTTTACCATTTAACATATAAATTTCAATATGATTTACTGTAAGTTTAGTTACAGTAGCTTCCCCATAATTTATAAGTTGTATTTCTGCGCTTCCATGTTCAATAATCGTTGTAGGCATTTTATTATTTATATTTGCGACTAAAATTATTTTGTTCTCTAGTTGTTCAAAATATACCTTTTGAGCATTCTCGTATTTTTTACAATTATCAAAATATTTTTTTTCGTCAGTTGTTAAATTTTCATATTTTTTTGATGGAATATAACTTGGAACGTCAACTCCGTCATAAAACCTTATCCAACTTTGTTTACGGAACCATGCATTTTCAGGAAACAAATATGGAGCATATTCTCTTGTTGATTTGTTTTTAGCATCAGCTATCTGTATTTTTGCTGCCCTATACATTAAAAGACTTGCACCAGCAGTCACCATTGATGACATGAGATTTAATGTTGTAAAAGATATATTAAAAAAGTCATTAATCATAATCCATTCTCCCTTAAACCACTATTTTAATATACTATCTCTTAATATTCTATATTAAATAAATAGTGCACCTAATTTGATAACAATACGGCAAACCATTCACTAAACACATTCTTCTTGAATGTCAGCGAAATTACGAAAAAGTTTTTTTTGTAATATGTATTGAAAAATCTCCTATGATGTATCACTAATTGAGGCATTGTTCTAAATTTTCCAAAAAAAACGCACTATTCAAAAAGAATACTTAATATATACAATAAAGACTTATATAACCATGGGAATCACCTCCATTCCATCCTGTGTAATGTAATATCGTCTCAAACTGTCTAATCTTAAGTATTAATATGAATTTTTTTATATAAATTCATATTATAAACTTTTTTCGTTTATTTATATCTCATATATATTCCAAACATATTCAATATAACAATATCATATTCTTAAGTTTTTATTTACATATTTTTATGAATATGATATAATTAATTAGGAAAACATCAGATTCAAAGCAGGAAAAACCTGCTTTGAATCTGATGAGTTTCGAGTATACCTACTTGCAATCGAATACTCTGACAATTCAACACTTAATTAAATATAATGAAATGATGTAATTTATTGAATTAACAGAAAATTATCTAAGTAAAGCTAAATTAACGATAGCGTAATACAAAGTAACAACGTTAACAAATCATGATTTAATAGAATGCAAACAATATTATAATGAGGTATAAGACATGAACTATGCAAATATGACAGAAGAAGAGTATTTCTCTATTGTAATAAAGAGACTTATAAGATATATGCAAAAAAATGGTGTTAAACAATTAGATTTATCACGACAAACTAATATTAGTCAATCTACTCTTTCTAAAATATTAAGTGGGGAGACTAAACTAACGTTATCTAGTATATTTAAAATTTGTAATGCCTTAAGTATAGATCCAGAAATTTTATTATCATTTGATCATGAAATTGCAACAGATACCTTACATCAGAAGGACACTGGCATAATAAACAGAACGTATATTAATGATGAAATATTAATTCGAAACTCTAATCATGCTGCATTTAAAGGGTATATAGGTCATGCTTTTCATATATATCTTTATTCTACTATATCATCAGAATCATCACTATTACTAGGCAAAATTTCATTTGAAGATACAGAATATCATAATTTCTGTAAGGCAACAATGGAACTATCTACTGGAAAAAAAGATTCAAACAATAACAATATAACCAAAAAATATTATGGCGAATTAATAATATCATTGACCATGGGAGCTTGTTATTGTATATTAGTCAATCCAGAAATTGGTGAGGTTTGTACTATAAATTTTAAACATACCTTTTTATTTAATCAAAACTTAATATGTCGGGTTGGGACAGTACTTTCTACATCAAGTGGTACAAATAAGTTACCTATAATACAAAGAGCACTAATTACAGATACAGCATTAGATGTAAATAATCCTGATTCTCCTGATTTCGAATTTGTAAGAGGACAATTAAGACTTAATGATTCAGAAATCATATTATCTAAAAAATCCTTTGATAATTTAACAGCTAGAATTAATGAATCCTCCAGTGAATTGAATACTTTTTTATCAAAATGTACTCAAGCGGGTAGCGAATATCATGAATCGGCTACTTATTACGTTTTTGATGAAACAAAAATTAGATCTATTAATGTATCATCAGATACAAAAGCAGAAGGGATTAGCATCTTACGTAACCTGTCAACTTCTCCAAAGTACAATAAGGTTAGCACAAAAACAGAAGAATTTACATTTCAATTTATAAGCGAAAAAAAATAATGCGCTTTATTTTTACCACAATCATGCTGATATTTACCGATTTGAGTGATATTTTATCTTAAAATACAAGGCTTAACAGCTACAATATAATGCTGATATTACCGATATGTTCAATCGTTTATTATTCCTTTAATATTCACCGACATATCGGTAATTCCCTAGAATGATTGTGTTTAATCACTCACGGATGTAATTCCCCGTATATTGTGCTAACATAACACCTTAGCTTCATTTCTTAAAAAAATTACAAATGAAGAAATTCATATTTTTACTGCACTTCCCCAACAAAAAAGCCGGCTTCTAGAGACATCACTCATCCCACCGGTCATTACATTTATTCCCTATGCCTTGTGTATCAAGTAGCTATATTCCATTATTTTTTACTCTATACACCTCTAAAACCCTTGCACCAGTTTAAGGAAACCGGATAATACCCTATCCCTTCCACACTGTTTTTTTGCCCCTTTATGGGGCTGCCAGAAAGTCTCCTTGTTAATCTCTATAACATCTCTTCCTATATCAAATCGCCTCTCCTATCTTTCATTCTTATTTTGCCATATCCTCCCCCTATTCCCCATGCTTTCTCTCCAACAAAAAACCGGCATCTAGAGTCCACATTTCTCCTTGATAGTCCGTACATTTATTCCCTCTAATCCATACACATTTTTCCCTATACCGTGTGTATCAAGTAACCATATTCCACTACTAAATGTAAGGGACTTCCTTTTTGACGGGAGAAGCCCCCTATATTGCTTTTATTCATCCATTTTCAAAACCATTTCATAAAATTCCAAAAAATCTTTAGTTATGTAATATCCTGTACTATCTACACTTAGTGAATTAAATGTATTATCATTTTCATCCACATCTCCAGATTCCGTTTCGAATTCTTCCTCAATAAATCCTGTTTGTTCAATATGCTTAAACACAAAATAAATTTCTCTTTGTGTAATATTATTTTTTTCTGAATAATCTCTACAAAATTGTGGGAATTTATTGTTATATGCACGTCCTAAAAGGCTTATTGATGACTTTTTCTTTTTAGAACAATCTTCGCAATATTTCTTATAATCAACCAAATATAAGATTTCCCGGTATGACATACTATTTAATATATTTATATATTCATCAAATATACTGCTTTGAATATGTCTACCTGACAAATAACCATTTCGTATAAGATTGCCAAAAAATTTCACTTTATCATTAGTTGCAAGTCTTTTTACAGCCTCCCTTACTCTCGCATAGTTGACGATAAATTCGACATCATTAACCATATCAGATGTAATAGAATGAGAATTTTTAAAGATTATATCTATCAGTTCTTGTTCCTTTTTCTGTTGGAAATTTTCTAAAGATTTATCTATTGAAAGATCTAATAACTCTCCAATAACCGGAATTGCTTTTATCGGTGCTAAAAGAACCGAACTTACCACAGGATTTTCTTTAACGTTTCTTAAATTATTGTTATTTTCGATAGATAATTTTACACTCTCTAACTCATTATCCATATTTTTCCTCCTAGTATGTTTAGTGGTAGTGTCGAGCCTACAGCTTCTCAGATTGACTCAAACCCAGTAAAATCAATACTTGGGTAATTTTTCCCCCAGAATAGACTATATCGCCCCATTTCTTCATACGTGGCTTACACTACCTATTTAGTATCCGTATCGTAATTATAGTACCAATTTCATTGATAAACAATACTCTAAACGTATATAATAATCAAACAGAACTAAGATAATATGCTGTTGTTTTTACAGCAATAGAGAAATACACCTGTTTTCTCTACCAGATGTTCCTCTCTACAATTCTGTATCCAATTTACTGCCAGCCTTACCTTTGACTATCTATAAACCTTTATTTTTTAACAATCCCTGCATCAGCTTACATTTCGCAGAGCATTCTTGATGTTTTTTTGAATTGATTGCAGATTATATGGAGAATAAGGTCCCTCCTTCAAAACTTCTAAAGCGCTACTCTCCCACACAACACCTGATGTCATCACTTTGACTGACACTCAATTTCCCCGCCTTTATTTTCTAGGTTACCATCATTCCTCCCTGCCAGTCATTACATTAATTCCCTCTATTCCATACACATTTTTTCTCATGCCTTGTGTATCAAGTAGCTATATTCCATCATTTTAAACACAATATACGCTAAATACAGTCAAAAACCATAGTCCAGTTTACATCCAAAATCAGTAGTTTAGAATTATGGGACAAGGCAACCGCGATTGCCAATTTCATTTTCATTCCTTTTGAAAATTGCTTAATCGGTTTATCAGCAGGTAAAGAAAATTTTTTCAAAAGGTTCAGGAATGTGTGTTCTTCCCATGAATGATAAATGTCTTTCATAACCCGGTTGAGTTTT
>JAAWKM010000203.1 GCA_022797375.1 Lachnospiraceae bacterium | reverse complement strand
ATCTGGCAAAGCTGTTGATGAAAGAAAAGCGGAAGATATTACAGTATCAATTATAAGAGAAAGAAAGCCAGCAGAACTTTTCAAAATCTTAAAGAGTAAAAATGTAAAAATAATAATGCCTTATAAAGGGATATACTATATTGATGGCATTGTATGGTTTCCAACACAGGTTATTGTAACAAGGGAACTGCCTGCTAAAGGTCATACATGGATTAAATCCTTATCTGGAAAGATGACCATGCCTGATATGGAAAGGCTGTTAAATGAAATGGTCAGGCTTAAAAGCAAATATGAAAGAGAACTTGCAGATTCCATATTAGATGTGGCTTTAAAAGCAAATAAATCTTTAGCCGAAACTTTGAAAGGAGAAGTTAATATGAGTGAGGCATTACTGGAATTAGTAGAACCTTTAATACAAGACAGGATGCAAAAAGAAAAGCAAGAAGGACAGATTATCGGTGCTGTTAATGCTTTACGTAGCTTTGGTCATGCTGATGAAGAAATAAAAACAGGTATTATGAAAAGTTATAACCTTTCAGAAGAAGAAGCAGAAAAATATTTATAATACCAATACCAGTAAAATCAAGGTACATCCGAAGGGTGTACCTTTTTATGTGCAAAAAAACAGCACAACACTATAGAATAAGTTGTGGAAAATTTCCATTAAATATTATAATATTACAAATTCATTAAACAAATTACTGGTGTAATATCAGATGAAGTAAAAACAAAATACAGTGTGGTAAGCCTTAATGATATGCCAGATGATATTTATAAAAGGGTCATGTCTACACTTTCAAGAACAAAACCTGCAAAGACAGGATAACGGCTATTGTCTTGTTATATAGGCATATAGCAAAAAATATTCCACAAACATGCAGTGTATGGTACAATATATATAAACAAAGGAAGGGGTTATAAATGAACGATACAGATATACAGTGGCATCCAGGTTTTGTAGCAGCTATGGAACTTGACCTTATGGGTTATGAATTATATTTTGAAAGTGAACATAACCTAAGCAGGAAACCATTACAGATAGACCTTTTGATAATAAAAAAGAACAAACCAACAGAAATAACCAACGAAATAGGCAGGGTTTTTAAGAAATACAACATCATTGAATATAAATCACCAGATGACAGCCTTAATATTGATACGCTTTACAAAGTACAGGCATATGCAGCACTCTATAAATCTGACGGCGTTACTGTTGATGAAAAGAAAATTAAAGAAATTACAGTATCACTTGTAAGGGAAAGAAAACCACTGGGACTTTTTAAAGCCTTGGAAGAAATGGATATAAAGATAGAAATGCCATATAAAGGTGTATATTATATTAAAGATGGTATGATGTTTGCTACACAGGTTATTGTAACAGATGAATTATCCAATGATGGGCATATCTGGATTAAATCATTGTCACATAAAATGAGAATGGTTGATTTAAAAATCCTGATAAGTAAAATCAAAAAGTTTGACAACGAACATGAAAGAGAACTTGCAAATTCTGTAATAAATGTAACTTTAAGAGCAAATGCAGCCTTAGTAGAAGAATTAAGAGGAGATGATGACATGAATGGTTTATTACTGGAACTGGCAGAACCTTTGATAAAGGAAAAGGAAAAAGAAGCTGAAATAAGAGGCAGACAGAAAGGCAGACAACAAGGTATCATTGGAACAGTTGATATTTTGCACAGTCTTGGACATAATGATGAAGAAATAAAAACGGGTATTATGAAAAGTTATAACTTGTCAGAAGAAGAAGCAGAAAAATATTTATAATATTAATTAACAAAATAATTTGAGGCACGCCCATTGTGGCGTGCCTTTTTTGCGTGCAACAAAAACACTGAAATAACAGGAGGAAAAAATTATGAATACAAAGAAAGAGTTTACAGAAGAACTGGTAAAAACAGTAAACAGCCTTATGGGTAACGGGTACAGGGCAGAAATATGTTATGTAGAAAAGGTAAATGCTGGCAGACTGGCAGCACTTGTAATTTTAAGTGCTGGAAACTGTATTTCACCTAATTTTTACATTGATGAACTTTACAACAGTTACAGGAACAGAAAAACTGCTTTAGATGAAACAGCAAAAAATATTATTAATACTTATTATAATAATACTTATGCATTTAAAGAAAGCTGTAGTATTAAGGATTATATTAATGACAGGGAGTGGGTAGAAAAAAGACTGTTTTTACAGCTAATAAATACCAGTAAAAACAAAGGGCTTCTTAAAGATTCACTGTATATGGATTTTAAAGGGATTTCGCTGGTACTCTGTATAATGGTTATGGATAATAACAAAGGGTTTTGTAAAATAAGGGTAACAAAAGCAATGTGCCAGGATTTTGGCTGGAACAGGAAAGAAATACTGGATTATGCACTAAAAAATACAGCAAGGCTTTTTCCATACCATATATCTACCCTGTGCGGGGTTTTACAAGAATTATTAAACAATAAAGATGCAGACGGGCTGGAACTGTGTCCTGGGGATGACAGTATGATGGTTCTGACAAATGAAAGACAGTTTAACGGGGCAGCAGCAATATTTTATCCAGGAGTATTAAAAGGGATTTCAGAAAAACATGGCACAAGCCTGTTCCTGATACCTTCAAGCATACATGAGTTTATAATAATAAAGGATAATGGAATATATGACCCTGTAAGCCTTGAGGACATGTTAAGAGAGGTAAACAGCTCTTCTGTACTTCCAGATGAAATACTGGCAGACAATATTTATTATTATGGATATAACACTGGTATGCTTTCCGTTGTGAACAACGGCATGTTTGAAGAAATATGCTGCCTGTAGGATTTGTCAGCAATTATATAAAAATGGAGGATAAAAAACATGTGCATGGTAATAGCAAAAACAAAAGGAATGGATAAAAAAGACTGGCTTATGTTAAGGAAAAACGGCATAGGCGGTTCAGATGCGGGTGCAGTATGCGGGTTAAACCCTTATATATCACCACTTGAAGTATATGCCTCAAAGACATGTGAAGGTGTAGAGGAAGTGCCTGACAACGAAGCAATGCGCGAAGGCAGGGACTTTGAAGATTATGTTGCAAAAAGGTTCATGGAAGCATCTGGTTTAAAAGTGAGGCGTGCTAATGTAATGTACGCAAGCAGGGAATACCCTTTTATGATAGCAGATGTAGACAGGCTTGTTACAGGACGTAAGGACGGGATAACAGGTCTTGAATGTAAAACAGCAAGCCCTTACAGTGCTGGTAAATGGAAAGATGGTAAAATACCAGCACATTACATAATCCAGTGCTACCATTACATGGCTGTGCTTGGTGCAGAATCATGGTATATAGCTGTACTGGTATATGGCAGGGAGTTCAAGTATATGAAACTTGAACGTGACGAGGAAATAATCCAGTCCCTTATAAGGACAGAAGAATATTTCTGGAAACATAATGTGCTGGAAAGGGTAATGCCAGAACCAGATGGTTCAGATGCAGCAGAAGCATTTATAAACAGGCATTTCCAAGAAAGCAGTAAAGAACTTTCCATACCACTTGCAGGCTTTGATGAAAAACTCCGCAGGCGGGAAGAGATAACAGGCATTATAAACCAGCTTGACACTGAAAAGAAAAAAATAGAACAGGAAATCAAAACCTATATGAAAGAAGCTGAATATGCAGAAAATGAAAACTTCCTTGTTTCATGGAAAAACAGCATGACAAACAGGATAGACACAAAAAGGCTTAAAGAAGAAATGCCAGAGGTTTATGCAAAATTCTTAAATACCATAAAAAGCAGAAAATTCCTTGTAAAGACAGTATCATAGGCATGACATGGGCAATACCTTGTTACTATGTCTGGCAGGACAACATAAACAGGGCAGGGATATCCTGCCCTGTCCCATGCAGTTTACCATATAACAGAAAGGAAAATATAAATGAGTAAAGAAAAAGATTACAATAACCATAAAAAAGAGTTCATGGAAAACATAAACAAAGAATACCATACATTCAGAAAGTCAATGCTCCTGAAAAACCCACAGGAAATATACGAAAGTTATGGTGAAATATATTTTTATGAATGTCTGTATGAATATTTCCAGTACAATGAAAATATAGATGGCAGCTTCATAGACCTTGTACATGATACAAAAAATATAATATCAAAACTGGAATATATCTATGAGGATAACGAATACCTCACTGTATATACATGGAACGGCATAGACAATATCATAGATTACTACATGCAGTAAAAATACCAGCCCGTTAGTGTAAAAACTGATTTTTTCTGTAACAACAGAGTAACCGGGTCATGGTTTCCCTTATAGTGCCATGCCAGGCATAACAGTTATGTTTACACAAAAACCAGGAAAGGAAGGAGAATTATATTATGGACAAACTGTTTGAAAAAATTTATGATGAGGTAATATGCCATGAAAAAGATATATCCGAAATGAACAAGGCAATAGAAGCCGATAACATGGATATCTTAAAAAAGCTTAATAACAAGCTTAATGATGAAGAGGAAGAAATATTCCTTGGACTTTTAGATGATGCTGCTTCATCTGCTGGACGTAAAGGTTTTTATATGGGAATGAAGTATGCATTTAAAATTATAACAGCTTTATTTAACCTTACATAGCAAGAAGTCCCCACTTCTAAAGGTGGAGGGCTGAATTGCCGAAAACAAATTTAATGGCAGTGGCGGGCGGAGAGAAACTGGTATCCCCCACTGCCATGAGGCCAAACCACGCACCTAATTAAGATATAGTCGTACTCCGTGAAATTACCGGGCGTGGATTGAAACAAAGATTAATATGTGGCGGGGCTGTTGCATTAATGATAAAAAATATAATATTTTAGTAAAATTTTTCTATATGATATGGTAATTTTCTAATACAACAGCCTTTGTTTATCAGAATTTATCAATCCAACATAATCAAGAAAAAGGAATGTATTCTATCAAATCATGGAGGTCACACTCCAGCACATAACATAAACGTTTCAGAATATCAATATCAAGTCTTTGTATCTTATTATCCCTGTAATTCCTTAACTGTGTTCTCTGCATTTCTGTACGGAAGGAAAGCTGGTTCATTGAAATATCCCTTTCCTGCATGATTTCAGCAAGCCGTATACGGATTTCCCCATATTCATTATTGTTTAAAGGCAGCTGGCGTAATGGGTTCTCTTTTTTATTCATATCTGATTACCTCCATATTAAAATCATTTTATTTCATACTGATTTTAATTGTAAGGACAAGCTTTTTATGATATATTTCTGTATGAGTTATTTTAATACTGGGTATATATATATCCATGATAAAAATGGAGGTAAAATTAATTTATTGGTTGATGATATATCCCAGGCTTTTAAAAATAAGATTGATAACCCAGAATGGAATATTACGGATGTTGCTGATGGGAAAGATGAATCTTATGAGCCTAATTTTGTGATAGTAGACACAGAAGAAAACAAGGACATTGATTTACAGGAATACTTCTCTTATATGATTC
>JAAWKM010000001.1 GCA_022797375.1 Lachnospiraceae bacterium | reverse complement strand
TTTTACTGGACTGCGAAAGCTGTCACTCCACAAAGCCTCAGACAACAGACACTGTTTTTGTGGCTGTTAGCTGCTGTTTTTGCAGCGGTCTGTGGAGTGGCTGTGAATAGTAACAATCAACCAAAAATGAAATGTATCCATGTCCGTTTCCTGGCACAAAATAACTGGAAATATATGGTAAAAATTTTAATTTATAAATTTTATAAGCCGTCAAAAGATATATGCAGCAACAGCCTGTCAAATAATAAATATTTTAAATATCATGGAAACATATGGAAATAATAGAAATTATTATTTAAGATATTTTACTTAAGAAATTTTTCGTGAAGATGCTATATTCACGATTAGCTTTTTTATATAGAAATTTATTTTGAATTATATTCTTAAACAGCCTGTTTGTCAATAAAAAAACCAAAATTTAAAAAATATATTTTTTTAAGTATTTGGTTAAATATAAATTATAAGCCGTCAGATTTCCCGTCAGAAATCTCTATTTTTTAAAGGAATAATTTACTTCTTCCTATGCTAATATAAAAATCTGCTTTTTCTTATATTTTCTTTATTTTTCATGGTTTTATTCTTTTATTCTCTTACGCCGCCATATGCGTTGCATTTATAGTAATCTTAATATTTATCATATAAACAGAATACCTTAAAATGTCTTTTTTATCCATTTTTTCTGTTTTTTATTTTTTATTTCCTGTCCATCCCCATTTCGTGAATATAGCATCTTCACGAAAAACGCAGGTGCAATATTACAAACCACCTCCGTTTGTCCTTAATATTACAGGAACTAGCTGGCGGACAATTAAAAAATCCAAGACAAATATTATCAAGATTGACGGCTTTCAAAAGGAGTTTAAGATAACTAGCTGTTATCCCTGGATTTAATTTACAGATGCAATAATTAAACTATGTTATCGGTTGTAAAGCGATAAATATCCAAAAAGATGCTGCATTTATAAATTAACCTTAACGCTTTTGCCTGCGCTTATAAGGTTTTTAAAAGATATTTTGCGCTTTACAATTGATATAAATAAAAACAAGTTAATTTATAAAAAGAAAGGGGAAATGTCTATGTATTTCAGACAGAAAAAAGAGACAAAACGCAAAATTAGTTTCTTTATGGCAGCTGCATTAGTTTTTTCACTTATACCAGCACCATCAATGGCAAATGCAGCAAGTACACCAAATGCCAAATTACAAGGAAGTGTTAATAATGCAAGTATAGAAATTAATAATGTACCTGTATCATCAGGTGCTATTGTGCCAATAGAAAATGGCACAGTAACAATTACTGTTAAAGCCAATGACGGCTATATGTTTAATTCTGCAGATAATGTAACATTAAATGCAGAAATTACAGAAGAACCAACAGTAACGGAAAATCCAACAACAACAGAAGCACCAGGAACAACAGAACCACCAGCAACAGAAAGTCCAACAACAACACCAACAACAACACCAACAACAACACCAACAGCAACACCACCAGTAACAACTACCCCACCAGCATCTGCTTCACCTTCTGCTACAACAAGCGGTTCAGCTACTGAAAGTGCTGTTTATTCTCTCAGGGAACAAGTTATTACTGGTACTCTTGATAAAACACAGACTATGATTACTTTTACCCTGGATGATATTACACAGGATATTTTAATCAAATTATCAGGCAATGCAGTAGCAGACCAGCGAAAGTTTAATGTAACATTTGAAAGCGAACTGGCCAAAGCAGATTATAAAGCTGTATGTGATGGCAAAGAACTTAAAACGGGAGATAGCGTAACTGGAGGAAGTATTGTTTCACTTGATATTACTGCAAAGAATAATTGTGTTTTCAAAGAAGCACCTGCAGTAATGGCAAATGGCAGCAATACAGAGCTTATATTAGATAAAACAAATAATTCCTACAGCGTAAAAGATGGTATAAAGATAACCTCTGATACAAAAGTGGCTATTTCAGGTACAGCATATGAAAAATATAATGTAACTCTTGACGGTGACAGACTTACAAATGCAAGACTTGAAGCTACATATAATGACCAAAGTTTTGATGGTGGTGATGTTATAGAGGGCGATACTGTTACTCTTAAAATTACACCAAATACAGGTTATGCATTTAAAGATCTTCCTGTTGTTAAAAACGGTTCAGCAAATGTTGACGCTTCTGCCTTTAAAGAGTTATCTGGTGGCGCTTATAGTGTAGATGTTATAATTAAATCTGCTGTAACATTATCTGTTTCAGGTAAAGCAGAAGCACAGCAAATAACAGATGGCAGCAGCCCTTCTGACAATGCAAACAATGCCAGCCTGTCAGGAACAGATTTTACAAAACCTGAAGTTCTTGACAACTTTTTAGATGCATTTGCTAACAATAAAACTGTTGACAATATTCAAGAAATTAAAGAGGCAATAAACAATAAGACAGCATATATCCAGGCAGCAATTAATGTAACTGGCGCTTCAATTGAAGCCAAGGAAGAAGCACGTAGTTTAATTAAAGAAAATACCAGCCTTGGTATTGATGCAAATAACCTTTCAAATGAAAATTCTGCTTTTCTTGATATTAAACTGTCAAGTGTTTGTAAAAGATATTCTGATAATTCAACAATGTCATCAATTTTTGTAGAAGAACTTGGTGACAAAATAGCTGTTACTATGGATTTGCCAAGTTTTGAACCAGTAGATAATAATAAAAACAGGACATATATTGTTATCAGGATTCATGGTTCAAAGGCAGAAAGGCTTCCTGATGGTGATGTTGGTATTATAGGAGAAAGAATCAAGTTTTTCAGTAATAAATTCTCTACATATATTATTACATTTGAAGATACAGACAAAGAATCTGAACCTTCAGGCACACCTGATGACACAACAAAGCCTGTAATACCTCCTGCATACAATCCTGGTGGCGGCAGTACAATATCCACACCGGCACCAAGTACATCACCAAGCACAGAGCCTTCTAAAACACCAGATGCAACATCAAGCCCTGCACCTGGAGTTACAGATACCACAAAGCCATCAGAAAAACCAGCGGAGCCTGGTTCAACAGATGAACCTGTTGCCACACCAGATGCAACAAAACAGCCATCAACGGATAATGGTGGCAATGGCAGTTCTTCATCTAAAATAAAGGTTGGCAAAAATGTTACTATCAGCAATACAAAGTATAAAGTAACTTCAGTAAGTGGCACTAAAGCAGTACAGTTTACAGGCGCAAAGAAGAATGCTAAAAAAGTAGTAATTCCTTCAACTGTTAAAGTAAGTGGTAAGACATTTAAGGTAACATCTATTGCTAATAATGCACTTAAAGGTAATAAAAAGATTACAAAACTTACCATAGGTGCAAATATTAATAAAATTGGCAAAAATGCTTTTAGTGGCTGTAGCAGTTTAAAGAGCATAACAATCAAATCTAAAAAACTTACAGCTAAAAAGACAGGTAAAAATGCTTTCAAAGGAATTAATAAAAAAGCGGTTATCAAAGTACCTAAAGCAAAAATAAAAACATACAAAAAAATTATCAAAGCTAAAGGTGCACCTAAAACTGTAAAAATCAAAAAATAGTTTATAACATACTTTTATATGCAGTATCTTGCAAGACATTTAAAAGCCCCGTCCAAAGAATGGCGGGGCTTTATTTACTTTTACAGGCTTCCTTTTGTAGAAAGTACACCTGCAATTCTTTTATCATATTCAAGTGCCCTGTCAAGAGCCTTTGCAAATGCTTTAAATACTGCTTCAATTATATGGTGGTTATTAACACCATCCAGCATTTTAATATGCAGGTTCATTCCTGCACTATAACTTATAGCATAGAAAAATTCATGAAGCATCTCTGTATCAAAGTCCCCTGTCCTGGGCACCGTAAGACCTGCATTAAACACAAGATATGGACGTCCTGATAAGTCAAGTGCACATAACATAAGCACTTCATCCATTGGTAGTATACATTCACCAAAACGCTTAATCCCCTCTTTGTTTCCTGCCGCTTCCTTAATTGCCTGTCCTAACACAATTCCTGTATCTTCAATGGTATGGTGTGAATCAACATACAAATCACCTTTTACAGACACTTCCAAGTCAAAAAGCCCATGTCTTGCAAAGCTATTTAACATATGGTCGAAAAAACCAATACCTGTATTTATATCTGATTTGCCTGTACCATCAATATCCAGTTTGATTTTAATATCTGTTTCCCCTGTTTTCCTGGAAACGCTTGCACTACGTCCCATATATAATCTCCTTTTTACTTTTCAAACCTTACTGCTATTGAGTTAGCATGTGCTGTAAGCTGTTCAGATTCCGCAAAGTCCTCAATATCTGTGTGTACTTTTTCCAGTGCTTCCCTTGAATATGAAATTATGCTTGTTTTCTTTATAAAATCATCAACTGATAATGGTGAGAAGAATTTGGCTGTTCCATTTGTAGGCAGTACATGGTTTGGCCCTGCAAAATAGTCACCAAGTGGTTCACTGCTGTATTCCCCAAGGAATATTGCTCCTGCATTTCTTATTTTAGTCATTATGTCAAATGGATTTTTTGTAATAATCTCAAGGTGCTCTGACGCAATTTCATTAGCCGTTGCAACTGCTTCTTCCATATCTCCTGCTATAAGTATATAGCCATATGCTTCAAGTGATTTCTTTATAATCCCGCTTCTTGAAAGTTCCTTTGCAAAACCATCCACTTCATCTGAAACTCTCTTTGCTAATTCTTCACTTGTCGTTATAAGGATAGCTGATGCCATTTCGTCATGTTCTGCCTGCGACAGCAGGTCTGCTGCAACATAGCGCGGATTTGCTGTTTCATCAGCAATTATAAGTATCTCACTTGGACCTGCTATGGAGTCAATGCTGGCATGGCCATAAACCGCCTTTTTGGCAAGTGCCACAAATATATTGCCAGGTCCTGTTATTTTATCAACTTTTTTAATACTTTCTGTACCATATGCGAGTGCACCTATTGCCTGTGCACCTCCTGCTTTATATATGCTGTCTGCACCAGCTTCATTTGCTGCTATTAAAGTCATAGGGTATACTTTCCCGTCAGGTCCAGGAGGAGTTACCATTATAACCTCATCAACACCTGCAACTTTTGCAGGGACAATATTCATAAGCACAGAAGACGGATATGCTGCCTTGCCGCCAGGTACATACACGCCAACCCTTGATAATGGTGTCACCTTCTGGCCAAGAATTGTACCATCTGGCTTGCTGTCAAACCAGCTGTAACGTACTTGCTTTTTATGGTAATCATATATATTGGCAATGGATTTTCTTATAATTTCTACAAGCTTAGGGTCAGCTTTTGTATATGCCTCTTCTATTTCTTCACTTGTAACTTTAATATTTCCTGCATTAATTTTTGCCTTATCATATTTTTCTGTATATTCAAATAATGCTTCGTCTTTTCTTTCCCTTATATCTTCAAGTATTTTTTTCACTTTTTCCTCGTACTTTTCATACTGGCCAGGGCTTCTTTTTAAAAGATTTTGCAAAATATTATTGCGTTCTTTTTCAGTTATTTTCACAATCCTCATCTCTGTTTCCTCCATTTCTCCAGTAAATGGCATTCTATAAAACTTATTCTGTTATCACCTGTTTTAAATCATGTATAAGTTTTGTAATGCGCTCATGCTGCATTTTCATACTTACTTCATTTACTACGACCCGTGCAGAAAGCGGACAGATTTCCTCTAAAACCTCAAGCCCGTTTTCTTTAAGGGTAGAACCTGTTTCCACAATATCAACTATAACCTCTGAAAGCCCTACTATTGGCGCAAGTTCTACTGAACCATTAAGTTTAATTATTTCTGCTGTCTGGTGCTTACAGTTAAAAAAATAATCTTTTGCTATGCGTGGGTATTTGCTTGCAACCCTTATAAGTGAGCCATCATTTAACTGTTTTCTTGCACTTGCAGGTCCTGCTACACACATACGGCATTTGCCAAATCCAAGGTCAAGCACTTCATAAAGCTTTCTGCCTTCTTCAATAATTGTGTCCCTGCCAGCTACACCTATGTCTGCTGCCCCAAGTTCCACATATGCAGGCACATCTGTTGCCTTTGACAGAAAAAACTTATATCCAAGTTCTTCATTTACAAATATAAGTTTCCTTGTCTTGTCATCTTTCATTTCTTCACATGTTATGCCAATTTTCTCCATTAGGTTAAGTGTATGTTTTGCAAGCCTTCCCTTTGCCAGTGCAAATGTTATATATCTCATATTTCCTCCATGATGTTTACAAGTGGTCCAGCCTGTTAAAAATCCTGTCCTGCATTCCACTCTTCTATATTATTCTCTGATTTCAGGTAAAGTACCTTTTCAGCTCCAATGCGTTTTGCATATTCCTTGTATTCCTCTGCCAGTTTTTTAGAAGACTTGCGGACAAGCTGTATAATACTGCCCTGCTGGCGCCGCCTTTCTGCCTCTTTTACTGCCATATCCCTTAAAGACTGTGGATAAAGAAGAATTGTCCCCTGTATTACTTCTGTATCAAGCAGCTTCTGGCGCGACAGTGCTATAATAAGCTGGTCAATTACTATTGCAAGCCCTATAGCTGAGGCATCTTTGCCAAACTGGCTTACAAGGCTGTCATACCTGCCACCTGTAGCAACTGCTTCACCATTTCCATAAGTATATGCCCTGAATATTACACCTGTATAATAGCTATAGTTGCTTAACATACTTAAATCTATTGTAATATAATTTCCAAATCCATAAGAACCAATAATATTTTCAAGCTTTTTAAGGCGTTCAACTGCTTTATATACCTCTTCACTTTTTGAACGTGCTTTTACAAATGCTATTGATTCATCAAGGTTGTTTAGCATTTCTGGCATTTTCAGGAAAATTTCTTTAAGTTCCTTTGAAACAGTAAGGTTGTCAAGCAAATCTTCAACGCCAAAAAAGTTTTTACTTTCAATAAGGCTTCTAAGCCTGGCTGTTTCCTTTTCTGAAAAACCAGCCTCCTTTACAAGCCCGTTAAAGAAACCTGCATGTCCTGCTTCAAGCTGGAATTCCCTGAGTCCGCTTTTTAAAAGACACTCAATAGTAAGTGCCACCATTTCCGCATCTGCATCAGAACTGCCATCATTATAAAGCTCCGCCCCTGCCTGCGTAACTTCCTGTAACTTGCCTTTATATTTTCCCGTATTTACAAATGTATTACCAATATAAGACAAACGTATCTGCATATGTTCATCTTTATAATACTTTGCAACGCACCTTGCTATTGGAGGTGTCATATCAGGCCGCAGGACAAGTGTGTTATTTCCCCTGTCAAAAAACTTAAACATTTCATTTGATGCTACAGTACCTCTTTCTTTACTGAATATATCAAAATATTCAAAAGCTGGTGTCTGTATATCCCTGAAACCATATGAAGAAAGCACTTCATGTACAGCAGACTGTATTTTAAGCTTATTGGCACACATCACACCATAAATATCCTGGACACCCCCAGGAGTGTGTAAAAGCTCCGCCCCGTTGCTGTCCCATTCCATATATATATCCTGTACCATCTGTCCTAATTCCTCTCTATATGCTCTATATACATTTACACTGTTATATCTATACTTAATTTCTCTATATAATTTTATTTATGTTACTATCCAGCCTTATAGCTTAATAGTAACATAACAGTGCTTCCAGCACTGGTTTTGTACACATTTTGCCTGGCTTATACTGCCAGTATTATTTACAATATTACATGTCATAGATTCCTGTAGGGTTTTCTGGTTTAGGGTCATAGCCCTTTTCACGCAATGCATTAATTATCTGTTGTTTATGCTCATGCCCGAACGCCTCAAGTGTAATTGTAAGTTCTACTGCTGCATTCCTGTTAATACTTACAAACTGGTTATGTTCAAGCCTTATAATATTGCCATTCATTTCTGCAATAACATTTGCCACATTAACAAGTTCACCTGGCCTGTCCGGAAGAAGGACTGCTATTGTAAACACGCGCCCTCTCTGTATAAGCCCGTGCTGTACAACTGAAGAAAGTGTTATTATATCCATGTTACCACCACTAAGTATTGAAACAACTTTCTTATTTTTACATTTTAAATGCTTTAATGCAGCTACGGTAAGCAGTCCTGAATTTTCAACAACCATCTTATGGTTTTCTATAATATCAAGAAAATTTACTATAAGCTCATGGTCTTCAACTGTTATGATTTCATCAATATTCTCCTGTATATAAGGGAATACAACATCCCCCGGGGTCTTTACTGCTGTACCATCTGCAATAGTTTCAACATCTGGAAGCGTTACAACTTCACCAGCATTTAATGAAGCCTTCATACAGCTTGCACCCGCAGGCTCAACACCTATAACCATTATATTAGGGTTAAGCAGCTTTGCAAGTGTTGAAACACCCGCTGCAAGCCCGCCTCCGCCAATAGGCACAAGTATTATATCAACTGTAGGAAGTTCCTTAAATATTTCCATAGCAATAGTCCCCTGGCCTGTTGCGACTGTTTCATCATTAAATGGATGGATAAATGCTGCACCCTTTTCTTTTGCAAGCTTAAGTGCATACTGGCTTGCTTCATCATATACTGAACCATAAAGCACAACTTCAGCACCATAACTTTTTGTCCGGTTCACCTTAAGAAGCGGTGTTGCTTCTGGCATAACAATAGTTGCAGGCACGCCAAAAAGCTTTGCAGCATACGCAACACCCTGCGCATGGTTTCCAGCAGACGCAGTAACAAGCCCTTTCTGTCTTTCATCTTCTGGAAGTGTACTTATCTTATAATAAGCGCCCCTTACTTTATAAGCACCTGTATACTGCATATTTTCAGGTTTAAGGTAGACCTTATTACCTGTCTGCGCTGAAAAATACTCACTATAAATAAGGTTAGTAGGCAATACTACCTCTTTTACTTTGTCTGCTGCTTCCTCAAATTTATCAAGAGTCATCATAATTAAAAATTACCCCTCTCTGGATTTTAAATAAACAATTTCTTTAAATTTTTCTTTATTTTCTAATGATTCTTCAAGCATACCTTGTCTTTTTAAAGAAACATATATGACAGCTGCTTCTGCCAGTTATTAATTATACCAAAACCATCAAATAAAGCAATGTTATTTTCCTGCTGGCTGTACTGAGAATAACGCATCTACAAATGAATCTGCATTAAATTTCTGCAAATCATCTATTTTTTCACCAATTCCTATATATTTTACAGGTATTTTCATTTCAGACTGTATTGCAATAGCAATCCCGCCTTTTGCTGTACCATCAAGCTTTGTAAGTATTATTCCTGTTATATCTGCTACTTCATTAAACTGTTTTGCCTGTGCGAGTGCGTTCTGCCCTGTAGTGCCATCAAGGACAACAAGTGTTTCACGGCGTGCATCTGGAAATTCCCTGTCTATTATCCGGTTTATTTTCCTAAGTTCTTCCATTAAGTTTTTCTTATTATGAAGCCTGCCTGCTGTATCACAGATAAGCACATCCGCATTTCTGGCTTTGGCAGCATTTACCGCATCAAATACAACAGAAGCAGGGTCACCACCTTCCTGTCCTGATATTATTTCAACACCTGCCCTGCCAGCCCATTCCGTAAGCTGCTCTATTGCAGCTGCCCTGAATGTATCTGCCGCAGCCAGCACTACTCTTTTACCATTGTTTTTAAACTGGCCAGCAAGTTTGCCTACAGATGTGGTTTTTCCTACGCCATTTACCCCAATAAGCATAACAACAGAAACTTCCTTCTCAAAGTCATAAGCATTTTCATCTACACGCATCTGCTCTTTAATTGAATCAATTAAAAGCTGGCGGCATACTTCTATTTCCTTTATCTTCTGCTCTTTAACTTTCTGTCTTAAATTCTCAATAATCTTTTCAGTTGTGGCAACGCCTATATCTGCCATAATAAGGACTTCCTCCAGTTCCTCATAAAAATCCTCATCAATCTCTGAAAATCCATTGAAAATCGAATCAATTCCAGCCACTAAATTATCACGTGTTTTTGCCAGTCCTTCTTTAAGCCTGCTAAAAAAACCTTTCTTTTCTTTCATAATACTAAATCCATGCCCTTTCCTAATAAATAGTTACTATAAATAAGCTATTCTTCCAGCAGGTTTACAGACACAAGGGTTGAAACACCTTTTTCCTGCATTGTTATTCCATACAATATATCTGCAGCGTCCATTGTACCCCTGCGGTGTGTAATTACAATAAACTGTGTATCTTTTGTAAGTTTATGCAGGTATTCTGCATACCTTCCTACATTGGAATCGTCAAGTGCTGCCTCTATTTCATCTAAAAGACAGAATGGTGAAGGTTTTAAGCTCTGTATTGCAAAAAGAAGCGCTATCGCCGAAAGTGCCTTTTCCCCACCTGAAAGCTGCATCATATTCTGCAGTTTTTTACCAGGTGGCTGTGCTATTATATTTATCCCTGCAAGCAGTATGTCTTCACCTTCCACAAGTTCAATAGTACCCCTGCCACCGCCAAACAATTCTTTAAATACATTATTAAACCGGCTGCTTATCTCTGCAAACTGTATTTCAAACTGCCTGCGCATCTCTGTGTCAAGTTCTTCTATTACACCAACAAGCACTTCTGCAGCTTCTGTAAGGTCAGCATGCTGCCCTGCCAGAAGCTCATACCTTTCCATAAGCTCATTGTATTGTTCTACTGCATTTACATTAACATCCCCCAGTGCCCTTATTGTGCCTTTAATCTCTTCAATACGTTTCTTCATTCCAGAAAGGCCTAATGCGCTTTCCGTTTTTAAAGCTTCTGCACTATGGTATGTAAGCTCATATTGTTCCCACATATATTCTGTATAAGAATTAATCCTGTCTTCCAGTTTATCCCTCTGGCTGCCCAGGCGGAAACATTCCTTGTCCAGTTCACTGGCAAGTTCCGAAAGCTCTTCACGCTTTGCAAGGCATTCTTTGTTCTTTACAGATATTTTTTCACGCTCTGCTTTCTTTTTTTCAAGCCCTTCCAAAATCCCGCCTGTTTCAAGCCTGATGTCTTCTATATCTTTTAATACCTGTTCTATTTCCTGCTGCTTGCCAGACACAAGCTTGCTGGTATTGCCACTATTTGATACAGCCTCTTCTATACCTCTCTCCATATCTTTTATTTCATGGGTAATACGGTTTATATTCTCAGAAATAAAACTGCGCCTGCTTACAAGAGAAGCAATCTCTGCTATAAGGTTTGAATTCTCCTGGGAAATGCTGCTTTCAGAATTATGCAGTCTTTCAAGCCCTGCATTTAATGAAACAATCTGTTCTTCATAGGACTGGTTTCTTCCATCATTATCTGACAGTTTTATACTAATTTCTTCAAGTGCCTTTTTAAGTTCATTATCCCTTTGTTCTGTTTCTTTTGCTTCAATATGGATATGCACAAGTTTTTCTTCATTTGCCTTAAAATCACTTAAAGCCCTGTCATAATTAATTTTTGCTGTATTCTGTTCTAATACAAGTTCCTGTATTACTTTCTCATTAGAAGTTCCTTTTTCTGAAATAGCTGCTTTTCTGGCTTCTGTTTCTTTAATCTTTGCAGAAATCTTCAAAAGCCTGTCACTAAGGCTTTTTACTGTTTTTTCCAGGTCTTCCATTTCCCTGCGCCGCCCAAGCAGGTTATTGCTGTTCTTAAATGCACCACCAGACATAGTCCCGCCAGGATTTAACAGGTCACCCTCCTTAGTAACTATTCTTATAGTATGATTATATTTCTCTGCAAGTGATATGGCATTGTCAATATTGTCAACAACTATATACCGTCCAAGCAGGTATTTAACAAGTGTGCTGTATTGCGCATCTGCTTCTACAAGTGAAGAAGCAATTCCAATAACACCTCTCTGCCCCATAATACCATCTGCCTGCATTTCTTTTCCCTGCTTTATATTAGCCAGTGGAAGAAATGTAGCACGTCCATATTTGTTCTTCTTAAGGTGCTGTATCATATCCTTTGCAGTCTGTGCATTATCAGTAACAATATTTTGTATACTTCCGCCAAGTGCAGTTTCAATGGCAATTTCAAATTCTTTCTTTACCTTTATAATATCAGCTACAACGCCAATTATGCCACTGTGTTTCTCACGCTGTTCCATCACACGTTTTATGCTCTGCCCAAAACCATCATATCTTTCTGTCATATTTTTAAGAGAAGCCAGACGTGAATTTTCAATATGGAACTGCTGTTGTATATCCCTGTATTCATTTTCCAGATTTTTAATATCATCACTTAACTTTGTGACAGCCTGTTCATATTCCTGGTTTAACTTCTTCTTTGCAGCAATTTTTTCTGAAACTTCATCAAGGGCTTTCTGCCCTTTTTCCATAATTTCATTAAAAGCTGCTGCATCTGATTTATTCTTAATAACCCTTTGTGTAAACCCCGCTTTCCTGATATTATTCTGTTCAAGAAGAGTTTTAAGCCTGTTTTCCTCTGCCTTAATGCCTGAAGCCTCATTAATTGCTTCCATCATTTCTTTGCGGCAGTTCTCCACTTCCTGCTGGTTCTCTTTTATCTTATCCTGTACAGCCTTTAAGCCTGCCTCATTTTCTTTCTTTGCTGTCTCAAGTTTTACAAGTTCTTCACTGTTTTTAACTGACTGTAAATTATAATCTTCCAGCTCATTTTCAAATGCAGTTTTGCGTTCTTTAAAACTCTGTATCTGTTCTTTAAAATGCTGTTCACTCTGGTATATTGCATTTATCTGTTCGTTTAATACCTTTATGTTATTTTCAGCATTATTATACTGTACTTTCTTTTCGGAAAGAATTATGCTCTCTTCCTCAATAGTATTATTCAGGTTATTTAACTGTTCCTCCAGTTCCTTGTACTGCTGCCTGCAACTTTCTAAACCAGACCTTGCTTTTTCCAGGTCACTATCTGCAATTTCTATTTTCTTGTCTGCTTCTGCAAGTTCAGCACCAGCCCTGTCATATTCCATAAGAAATACATTTATATCAAGGCTTTTCAGTTCATCCCTGTATTTTAGATATTCCCTTGCCTTTCCAGCCTGCCTTTCAAGAGGCACAACCTGTTTGCCAAGTTCAGAAAGCACATCTTCAATACGTACAAGGTTCTGCCTCTCTTCCTCAAGGTTTTTTTCAGCTGCTGCTTTGCGCTTTTTATATTTTACAATTCCTGCTGCTTCATCAAAAAGTTCCCTGCGTTCATCAGGCTTTCCGCTTAATATTTTATCAATCTGCCCCTGCCCGATAATTGAATATCCTTCCTTGCCTATACCAGTATCAAAAAGAAGTTCCTGTACATCTTTAAGCCTGCATGATGCCCCGTTTAAGAGGTATTCACTTTCACCAGAACGGTATACACGCCTTGCAATTTTCACTTCCTCATAAGGCACATCAAGCCTGTGGTCCTCATTGCTGATAGTGATGGCCACATATGCAAACCCTAATGGCTTGCGCATCTGTGTACCAGCAAAAATAACATCCTCCATCTTAGCGCCACGAAGCTGCTTAGCACTCTGTTCACCTAAAACCCATCTTACAGCATCCGCAACATTACTCTTACCACTGCCATTAGGGCCTACAATAGCAGTAATTCCATCATGGAATTCAAAAACCAGTTTATTGGCAAATGATTTAAAACCATGTACTTCAAGACTTTTTAAATACATCTGCTATCTCCTGTCCTTACTGGCATCCAGCTTAAGGATTGCCTGGTATGCAGCAGACTGTTCTGCCTTCTTTTTTGTCCTGTCTGTAGCCTTTGCCAGCATTTTACCACCAACATTTACAGATACTGTAAACGATTTATTATGGTCAGGCCCTTCTTCATTAAGAAGCTCATATTCAAGCTCCATGTGGTCTCCCTGTACAATTTCCTGAAGTATGGTTTTACTGTCATAGAACAGCTTTTTCTTCTCTATATCCTTTAAAATATGCTTATATATATACTCTCTGGCGCGCTCAAACCCTCCATCAAGGTAAACTGCACCTATAGTAGCTTCAAGCGTATCAGACAATATAGAATCCCTTTCACGTCCTCCTGTTAAATCCTCACCCTTGCCAAGCTGTAAATATTCACCAAGCTTAAGTTCCCTTGCACATAGTGCAAGGGTAGGCTCACATACGTAGCTTGCCCTTATCTTTGTCAGGTCTCCTTCTGGCTTTTCGGGGTTTTCATTATATATATATTCACTTGAAACAAGTTCAAGCACAGCATCCCCCAGAAACTCCAGCCTCTCATTGCACTCATACTTTTTAAGCCTGTTTTCATTGGAGTATGAACTATGTGTAAGTGCTGTTACCAGTAAATCTGGCTGGCTGAATTTATAACCAGCCCTCTCTTCAAATTCTAATATTTTCTCCTGTCTCATCTGGCAAAATCTCCTATCCTGCAGCAATTAATTTATATAAATCTTCCACTGTATTTATACTTGCCACAGTATCTTCATCAACCACAATATCAAATTCACTCTCCACACCCATAACTATCTGGAACATTTCCAGCGAATCTGCCCCAAGGTCATCATAAAATGACATGTCTATAGCAACAGACCTGGCATCTGTCTGCAATACTTCTGCTATTATTGCCTGAAGTTTTTCTAATTCCATTTTAGCACCACCTTATTCAATAGTCAGGTTTTCCTTGATTTTCTCATTAATCTTTTCTTCACCAAACTGCAGGCACTGTTTAATTGCCTGTTTTATTTCTAAAGAACCAGAACTTCCATGTGCTTTTACTACAAGCCCGTTAAGCCCGAGAAGCGGCGCTCCGCCCTGTTCTGATGTATCAAACTGTTTTAGGGTCTTTTTAAGTGCCGGCTTTATAAGAACTGCCCCCATTTTGCTTCTCACAGTAGACATAAGGCCTTCCTTTATTTTAGACATAAGCGTTGATGCAAGCCCTTCATAAAGCTTAAGGATTACATTACCTACAAACGCCTCACATACAATAACATCTGCATCACCTTTAGGTATATCCCTTGCTTCAATGCTTCCAATAAAGTTAATGTCTGTACATTCCTTTAATAAAGGATATGTTGCTTTAACCAGGGCATTCCCTTTTTCTTCTTCTGCACCAATATTAACTATTGCCACCCTTGGGTTTTTCACTCCTGCTACATACTTCATATATATAGAACCCATTTTTGCAAACTGTACAAGATGTGATGCTTTAGCATCAACATTTGCACCACAGTCAATAAGCAGGGCAGGGCCTTTTGCTGTTGGTATAAGAGGGGCAAGCGGCGACCTTTCGACACCCTTTATCCTGCCTACAACAAACTGTCCGCCTACAAGTATTGCACCGGTGCTTCCTGCTGAAACAAATGCATCAGCATCACCATGTTTTACAAGGTTCATGCCTGTAACTATTGATGAGTTTTTCTTCTTTCTTATAGCCATAACTGGCGGCTCATCAAAACCAATAACATCATCAGCATGTACAATGCTTATACGTTCTTTATCATATGTATATTTGCCTAGTTCCCTGTTTATATCATCAGTCCGCCCGGCTAGTACAATGCTTAAATTAGAAATTTCATCCAGTGCATCAACCGCCCCCTTTATAGGTGCTTCTGGTGCATTGTCACCACCCATTGCATCAACTACAACTTTTATCATGCTGCCCATAATTACCCCTCCATATAATATTTGGAATTATCTGCATATAGCACTTATTGTACCCGGAAATATACTATAGTGCAAGAGCGGATTTGCATGTATACACGTCCGTTTCATAAAAATCGTTACTATTCACAGCTACGCTGTTCATAGTAACCAGCAGTGCTTTGCATGGCACAAATAGTAATGAAAAATGCTGTTTTTGCATTTTTCTTGTATGAAATTGAAATGATTGTCAGACAGCGTTTTTTGCTGTCTTCTGGTAAATTTAAAATTATAACTGGAAATTTTATTACAGCTGCCAGCACCCATTCAGACTATTAATTAATATATTTTATACTGCTTCCCCAGCTTTCTGGCGCTTATGCATACGTTGCCAGTTTATAAAAGTATATGTATCATTTATTAAAAACAATACAAAACATGTTACTACTGATAAATACGAAGTGTCAGACATTGCAGCAAGCATCCATAAAATTATAAGTATTATATCATTTGCCGCATAGGCAACAGCAAAAAATGCACTTCTCTTATATGTCAGGTATACTGCAAGAAAGCTCGTGGTTACTGAAATTGTGCTTGGAATAAGGTTTGCTGTATTAAAAAATGCCAGTATATAATAAAAAACATATGTGACAGCTGCTGCCAGAATTGCCATAAATAGAATTTCCCTGCCATTTATGCTTGCAATTTCCACTTCTGATTTATTGCCATTATGTGGGTTTTTAATCCATGAAACCAGTGCAAAAACAGACATTGGCGCCGTCATTCCAAGGTATGTAACCATTTCACCATAATATGCAAATGTGTAAGAAATTACACCATACAAAAGGCTGAATACCACAATAAGAACCTGTCCTGCCGGATTTCCTTTTGCATCAAATATTAATGATGTCACGCCTGTCAGTGATGCTATAAGTACCAGGTAATTTTCCCTGTCAAATATTAAAAATGATGTTATAATTAATAAAACAGAGATACACCACAGCATCCTTTCCCCTTTTGAAAAATAATTGTACAATAATTTTAATTTTTCCTGCATATAAATTCCTCCAAAAACAAAATAAGCATCCTTGTACATATCTTCAAAGACCTAACGATATGCACGGATGCTTACGCATTTTACTACCCGGTGGCAGTTAATAAAGTTATTATAATTCTGGTATTAATAAATGTCAACTACTTATAATTTTTGCACATACTTTCCAGGCATCAAGGATTTCCTCACACTGTTCTGTATCAATATCTTCTACTGCATTTTTAAGTTTCCTGAAATACTCTTCATGTTCTTTATTATATGAGTATTTTTCCATATCGCAGATAACTTCTTCCATATCATCTGTATCAAGGTTTTCAAGCGCAATTTCCATTCTTGCAAAAAATTCCTTAAGCTTCTTTATATCCACCTGCCTTCCACCCTGTTCTGTATTTTTCTCTGTGAAATATGGTTTTAGTATATCTTTGTATTTAATATATCTTTCAAGCATTCCAGGTGTGGTTTTATGTATTAATTCCGCATCTTCCCTGTTGCCAGCTGCTTCCATCTGTTCCGCTTCTTCTGCCAGTACATTTGCACCCACCTGCCTTGAGGCACTTTTTAAACCATGTACTTCTACAGTGTACTCTTTCCACTGCTCATTCTGTTCATACTCTTTAATTAAAGCATATTTCTTTTCAATAACTCTGTAATACTCTTTTAAAACAGACCAGAAAAGTTCCTCTTTTCCAAGAAGCCTCATTGCAGACTGCACATCAAGCCCGGTTATCTGGATATTTACATCATTCTTTATGCCAGTCTGGCTGTCACTGCTTTTTTCCTTTTTCTCCCTTATAATTTTTTCTTTAGGAAGCCACTTTTTTAATTTGGAAACAATTATCCTCAGTTCAATAGGCTTTGTTACAAAATCATCCATGCCTTCACTAATAAATAATTCCCTTGTACCATCAACTGCATTAGCTGTAAGTGCTATAATAGGGACTTGCCCGTTTTCACCAAGCATACGGCGTATAACCCTTGTAGTTTCCACACCATCCATTTCAGGCATCATATGGTCCATAAAAATAATATCATACTTTTTATTTATTATCATACTAACAGCTTCTTTACCACTAAGTGCTGTTTCAATATTCATGTCAAGAGGATTTAAAAGCCCTTGTACTACTGTAAGGTTTACAGAATTGTCATCTACTACCAGGATTTCTGCTTCAGGTGCAGTAAAATCAAAATCATCTGCTTCTACTTGTGAAAAACCTGAATATACATCATCACCATGAAAAATTCCTGCCATGCTTAATGTATAAAGGGGCTTCTTTATTACACGTACATTTGGAATGTTATATGAACGTGTAGAGCGGAAATTTATAAGTACAACACCTGTTATATCTGGATGGTTTCTTAAGAAATCCTGCACATTATCTGTAAACAATGGCTGTTCCACAAACAGGTATGGAATATTCTCTTCCTCAAGCTTATATAGTTTTTCTTCTGATTCAAGACTGTAATACGAAGCCCCAAACCTTGGAAGGTCCTTTTCCATTTCCTTTTCAATATAAACATTCCTAACCAGTACTGCTGCCACTGTTTTTTCTTGTATCCTGTCAATGGATGGTTTGGTATTTGTAACCTGTTGCGGAATTTTAAATGTAAATTTGCTTCCTTTTCCATACACACTCTCTGCCTGTATTTCACCACCCATAAGTGAAACAAGCTGTTTACATATTGCAAGCCCGAGACCAGTGCCTTCAATATTGCGGTTACGTTTACTGTCTACCTGCTGGAAGGACTTAAACAGCTTTTTCATATCCTCTTTTTTAATGCCGTTTCCTGTGTCAGAAACACTTACATACAGCATTATTTCATCTTCTTTAACATGTTCAAAATCCATTTCAAGGTGGACATTCCCTTCATTTGTAAATTTCACCGCATTATTGGCGAGATTTACTAAAACTTGTTTAATACGTATATTGTCACCATACAATTCATGTGGCAGGTCAGGATTTATATCAAGTGTAAATTCCACTTTCTTATTGCCTATACGTGTCATAATTATATTAACAACATCGTTAATAACAGACATAGGCTCATAATCAGCCTCATTAATATCCATTTTGCCAGACTCTATTTTAGAAAAATCCAGTATATCATTAATAATAGTAAGAAGGGACTGCCCAGAAGATTTAATCTGGCTTATATATCTTTTTGCCGCTGGTGAAATATCCTCGCGCAGTGCCATTTCTGCCATTCCGATTACAGCATTCATGGGAGTACGTATTTCATGGCTCATATTAGCAAGAAAATCAGATTTCATATGTGAAGCCTTTTCAAGCTGTAAATTATTAAGATAAATCTGGTTCTTATTGCTTGCAACTTCAGAAAGCACACCAGCAATGTTATAAAGCGCAACTGATGCTTTGTCAATTTCTGCCTGTTCCATGATTTTTAAATTACCTGCTGCATCTGTAAGCCCCTTTTCATCTGTGCCTGTCTGCCTTGCAGTTTCCTGTATCTTTTCTTTATCCAGTGGCTCTGTAAGCACCTGTCCTCCAATAAAACAGCCTGCCATTCTTTTGCCTGCCATTATGGGTGCAGAAAAAGCCATAAGCCCTGCATGGCAGAAATACCTGCATGGGCTTTTTGTATCTTTAACAATACGTGCCTTATCTGTCTCATCCCTGTAACACTGTTCACACATCCTCTTTCCATTTTCCGTCCCCTGTATATTTTTAGTACAGAAATCATGGAAACCAGACGGCTTTGTCACAGCATTCCCATTTGCATCTGTAACAAGCGCCGCAATCCCTGTCATCATAGAGAAAGCATCCTGCATTCTCTGCAATGTACTAGTACTTATTAAATCTGTTAAAGAAATCTCCTCATCAATTATTTCCATAAGCATGCCCCCTCTTTAGCTTAAAACATTTTTAATTGTTGAAGAAAGCTTCATCATATCAATAGGTTTTAAAAGATACCCCTGTGGTTTCATAGCAAGTACATCCTGGATTTTCTCTTTGTCAGTAACACCAGTAAGAAATACAACTGGCAAATCCTTTGTCCTGGCATCTGCACGTATTTTGCTTAAAACTTCAGGCCCTTTCTCCCCTGGCATCTCGTAGTCCAGAAGTACAAGGTCTGTTTTCTTAGTTTCTAAAAACTTGAGTGCCACTTTACCGCTCTTAGCTGTTGCTACATCATAATTCCCTGACAAATAACTTTTAATAAGCTTTAATACACTGCTGTCATCATCTACTACAAGAATATGCCTGCGCCTGTTTTCATTTTCAACTTCAAGCTTTGATATCATTTTTTCTGCTTCTTTTACTGCATCTGAAGCGTCTGCCTTTATCTGTGCTGCCATATCTGCTGTTTCTTTCCTGGTTCCAAGCCTTCTGATATCCTCAAGTGCCCTGACAATCTTTTCCTCAATAATGCGGTATATCAGCGTTTTGTCAATTATATTTGCCTTTACACTTGTAATAGTCTTCTCAAACTGTGAACATTCCCTGGTATCACCTATAACAAAAACTGGTATTTTCTTTCTGTGCAGTTCATTCATAACACCTGCCAGTTTTTTGATTTTATCAAAATTTTCACCATTAAGGCAAAGTACAAATGCATCTGGACTTAAATATTTAATATGGTTCATAATATCGCCAAAACGGTCTGAACTGCTTATACATTCAATTCTCTGCCCCATATTGTCAAAAAACTGGTTAATAAGGTTCTTGTTATTTCCTAAAATCAATATTTTATACTTCATAAGCACCCACCCCGGCCTTTTTGCTGGTTTTTTCTTCCCATTGTTTATATTCTTCACTGTCCAGTTCCCTTTCTATTGTCACATAAGGGTCAAGAGCCTCATGTGGCACAGCAAGGAAGTTTGCATCAAAGCTTCTGGACGGGCCTTTATCCAGAAGTACAATTACCGCATATCCATCTACAACAGGTATGCAGTCTGGCGGCATTTCTCCCCATACCAGGTTCATTGCTTCATCATTGCCAAATACTGTACCTGGCATTACACTATAATTACATTCTATAAAATTCAGGACATATGATTTGCCCCAGACATCATCTGGATAACTGCCATATGCAAGGTCTATAAGTGATTCATCTGCATTAAATGAAGGCATACCGTATTTTTCACCAAAATTTTCCGCTATCTGCTCTTCTAAAAGGAAAAGAAGGTGGAAACAGTTATTCAAATCATTTGCTTCTGCAATAAACCCCTGTTTCCTGGCTGGATAAAGAACAAGCAGTTTTAAATCATTACAAGTCCTCTGCATACAGTCAACATAATATATTGATTTAAGATATGGGCTTTCTGGTGTTTCTTCTGTAAGATATGTTATCTCCTCTCCAATATCTTTATCTGCAAGCAATTTCCTTAAACCCGTATCCCGCGTTAAAAAAGCCATTGCAGTTACACAAAGGACATTAAATCCAAAATACGCCTTTGCCCAGTCTTTATTTTTATTATATATTTCCTGGAAATCAGGCAGTTCTGCATATCCTTCCTCTGTTTCAAGGCTCTTAAACATGTTATAAAGATTAGTACAGGATCTGGCCAGTAATTCTATAACCCCCTGCCCTGCTGATGTGTCTTCTTCCTTCTCACATCCAAAACCTATAAAGTTAGACAGGACACTTGCTTTATATAAATCCATTTTATCCAGGTTATCTGACAATTCCATTGTAAATTTTATTAAATTTCCACTATTAATTGCCTCACCTACAGCATCCCCAAAAGCAGGAAAATCATGTAAAATCCTTTCATTTCCTAAATCCCTGAATTCTGTTTCTGTACATAAAAAATCCATTAGTTCCTTAATATCCATAAAATACCTCCTCCTTAAAAAATATATATTAATACACACAATATCCAAAATATATAATATGATGTTGGAGCCAAAAGGTATTTTGCCCCCAACTGATACTATGGATTGCTAAATTGTTATCTATAAAAATACTATATAAACTTTATATAAATATTTATATTACTCAGGTTTAAGGCTAAACAGCTTTGCACCAGCACCATTGCCTGCAGCCATAACAATTATATAAATAAATGTCTTTAAACTATAACTGCCAGCCAGGTGGAAATAAAACATATTGGCTATGGAATGTTCAAAACCAGATAATATAAAAATCATAACAGGTGCTATTACAAACACAATATTTTTTGATTTATTATAATTATCAATTGCAAGGTACATCATTACTCCACACAATACTGACAAAAGAAAAACATTAAAAATATTATTGTCAAGCTTTTTTGCTACAAGTGTTCTGCTGTCAATATCCATATGGGCCATCCGTGCCAGAAATGCAGCAATAAAAGTCCCTGCAAAGTTCCCTGCCAGTACAACCAGCATATCCAGAAGCTCTTTAAGCCTCTTAACAAAACCAATCTTGCCAGTATATAAATAAAACCCTTGTGTAACTATTGTCAGCAGCCCAAAAGAAAACAGCAGTGAGCCTGTTACCTTATTATCAACTGACAGGTATACAATTCCTCCTATGCCTATCATAAAGCCAGCATAAACAGCTTTAATAAACATATGTACCTTATCCATGCATAACCTCCTGTAATAATTTGTATTAATCTAATTATACTATATTTTACTAGTAATGGAAAGCATATTATATTTAAAAATGTATGACCCTGGTTTATGCCAAAGCACTTCCAGAAACCTATTTGTTTCTGATAAAAGTACCTGGATTTTATCCTGAAATTAACATTTTCTTCTTTAATAGCATGGATATACTTATTATATATAATAGTAATGTTCGAATGCCTCATCAGTACGCTTATCACTTCTATTTACAATTCTTGCTACAATATTAATTTATAGTCTTATATCTAGTTGATGCAGCATCCCTAAATTACTCTATTTCTATATCTGTAAGGGAATATTGCTCCTTTGTTGAAATTGCTATACAGTTTCAGATGCAATTTCCTGTTTAAAATGCCTTATAATATCACCTAGACGTAATTTATCCATTTTTCTCCACTCCTTATCTGTTAATTTTTGTCCTTGAAAGAGTAATTTCATTAAATAAAGTAGTTCTTACATCATTATTTTTTCTTATTTTATCTGTATTATAGATTTTATTTTTCCTGTTTTAATATTTTTAATCATTTTATATATTTACTTCATTATTTAATTATGATAAAATCAAGCTAATATACTTATGAAAGAGGTGTTATTATGAATAAAAAATTACAGATCTTTGTTTCATCTACATATACTGACCTTATTGAAGAACGGCAGGCTGCTGTTGAAGCTATCCTTGAAGCTGGACACATTCCTGCTGGTATGGAATTATTCAAGGCAGGTAAATCCCAGATGAAAACCATTAAAAAATGGATTGATGAATCTGATGTTTATATGCTTATCCTAGGAGGACGTTATGGTTCTATTGAAACAGAATCTGGTTTAAGCTATACAGAACTTGAATATAGGTATGCTCTTTCTAAAAATATGCCTGTTTTTGCTATCGTTTTAGAAGATAGTTTTCTTTTTACCAAAGCTGCTTTTCATAGTAAAGATTTTATTTTTGAAAAAGATAATATTGAAAAATATGAAGCTTTTAAATTATTAGTAATGTCCAAGATTATTAAAAAAGTAAATAACATTGATTCAATTGAAGTAACTGTTCATTCTACTCTTAATGATATTCAATATGATGAAGATTATACTTTATCTGGCTGGGTAAAAAGCACTGCCATTAATAATGATCCTAAATTAATAAATCGTATTAATTTTTTAGAAACAGAAAATAAAAATCTGAAATCTCAGATTTCTTCTCCTAATAATAAAATCATAGGAAGATTTACAACTTCTGAATTAATTTCTATACTATCTTCTATTAATCTATGGGAAAAATTAATTTATTTATTTGGTGAACCAAGTGATGATATATTAAATGAAATTAAAAACTTCGACTTATACCAAGCTAATGCTTTGGATTATTTTTATGCCATGTTTAGTTATTTGGCATTAGGTATGCCACACAGTCTTTTTAATAATAATGAAATTGATGAAGATGTCCTTACAATGATTTTAGAATGTGCTGGAATACTAGTAAGTTGCGACCTGATGGTAATAACAGAAAATAACGATATTATATTAACCGATATAGCAAAAAAATTTTATGCACAACTACTATTAAGTAATTACACTCCAACTGTCAATTTACTTCATTCTTTAATTGAACTGACTATGTACAACCTTGAATGAAAGTCCTGTTTTATTTATTTTTTGCATCTATATATAGCAACTATTACTTATATATTACTATATATAGATGCGTTATACTACCTAATCCTTAAATCAATTCATTTATTTTAAAATCTGGTTCACCAATGTACTGTAACATATTTGATAAATTATATGTACCATATTCTCTTTATCCACAAAATTCAAATAAAAATTTGCTACTTTCTGTACTTCTAATATCCCTCTTAGAAACGCTGCCTCATTATATTTTGATTCATAATTGTGTCTTATAATGCCATCTATCTTAGAGTTCTCTATTAAAGGATAACTGTTTTTAATATTTATTATTCTATTAAGTTCTTTGATATTACCTGCCAGCTCATCAACAGAGTTTTTTCTTGTGTTTTATGCCTTTCTGGTCAAAATAGCCAAGGATAGTACGTCCGTTTCACAAAATTTCCAGTTATAGTTCTGTATTTGCCAGAAAACAGCAGGTTCCATATGCCAGGGACTGATTCTGTTTACTGGCAGCACTTGTATAAAACCTTACTAACAGGTTACCTTCCATAATATATTACCCTTTCTGTCTTTTAACCTGTAAACCTGTAATTTTGTATGTTCTTTCCACTAATGCCTTTACATCATTACTATATAACATTATCTTAATTTTTTATGCAAGCTGTAGAAGTGCAATGATAATACATCTGTCTGTCATAAATTAACTGTGCCATTTCCATAATTCCACTTAACATATCCATCTTTTAAACCGCCTCCTTACGTATCTTCTTCTCTTCCTTTATAAAATTAATTAAATCATTCCTCATATATATGTAATTCTTCTTCTGGTCTTTAAAATATGTATTATATTTTTGGGCATAACCTTCCAGCCAGTCGTCTAAATCAATATCTTCTTTATACGAATATGCCACCATTGCAAGCAATGACAGCCGGTTTTCTTTTTCAAGCAGGTTAGAACCATCTTTTACTGTACTGATTGTTAAAGTATCAAGGGACTCTTTGTAAAATTCCAGGTCTTCATTTAATTCTTCCTGGCTGGTTCCCACATTTTCCATAATAAAAGCTTTTTCATCTATAACAGATGCCGTAATATTCTCTGTACATGTGTCTATGGATTCTGTCCCCGTTTCACTCCCAGCCTCTTCTTCATTTAAATTTATAATGCCAAGATACCCAAGCATCAGTTTTTCCAGATGGTTAATTTTGCGTTTTACAATATTTTTATCCTTTGTATTTTTATTATTTGCCAGTATATCATCATATGACTCACCATTAATTTTCTGGCTGTGTAATGAATTAATAAACCCACCCATAAAACCAGCAAATTTACTGTCTTCTATGCCTAGCTGTGAAAACCTGGAAAACAGCCCAAACCATAAGAATGAATTTTTTACATTAAAAAGGCTGGCTGTTTCTTTAGTACATATTGATGTCAGTCTTTCTACAAGTACATAAAAATCAGTAAAATTTGTATCACATGCTTCTTTTGATAAAAATTCGCACATTTTATCAAAACTGCAAAATTCATCTATAAAATCTGAAACCATTATCCCTTCTATTATAATCCTTCTGGCTGAACTGGATATCTTTGTAGTTTTAGTATAAGAACTGCCTATAAAATCTGGCTGGAAAAACGGCATTTTCTCGATATTAAACACAAATCCAGCAAAAGTTTCATCCATATTAAGCCAGCCATTTTGTGCCTTATTCATAGGACGGCTCCTGTTAAATCTTGCAATATCCTCTGCAATATCTTTTTTAGTACA
Source organism: Lachnospiraceae bacterium (assembly GCA_022797375.1). Classification (GTDB taxonomy): domain Bacteria; phylum Bacillota; class Clostridia; order Lachnospirales; family Lachnospiraceae; genus Butyribacter. The sequence continues at coordinate 70,555 of JAAWKM010000001.1, read as the reverse complement.
GTCTGTATTGTAAAGAACAGGAATCTGGCGGTCTTTAAAAATTTCCTGAAGCTCATATGGCAGCTGCGAAAATTTCTTTCCACGGATATCAAAAACCCTCGTTTCTACTTTATTAAACCCTTCTTCGTTGAGGACTTCATTACCATTCTCATCTATCTGGCTGACTGTATACATGATATTATAATTTTTTATATTTTTAGAAACAGCGAAACCATCATGAAGGTATTCATCTAACGCAGTACAACGCTGTTTCCCATCAATAAGCCACTTCATGCGTATACCATCCTTGATTTCCTCTGATATAATAATCTGCGTAAGTGATTTGCCTATCAAAATATCTTTAACCAGCTCACTTTTAGTAAAATTTTTCCACTGGCCGCTATACCGCTGTAAAATGTGGTTATCTTTAATTTGTTTTTTTCTTAATTTTTTGCTAATAGATTCAATACTGTAACTTATATTTTTGTAACTTTCTTCCATATCCTGTGTACTTAACATTTTCAACTTACCCATTTCACAATCCTCCATTCCACAGCTGTTTAAACTGCCAGTTTCAATTTCTTTATACAGTATCCTTTTATTTTCATATGATGTTATAATGCCCCAGCTGTTTTTATATTCTTTATCAGTAAGCTCTAATGCTGTCTTAATTTCATCAGGTGTATACCCTTCCATTATTAAGCTGCATATCTGCCTCTGCTGTCCAGACAGCCCGCCTAAAAATTCTTCTAATGTGTCACTGTAAAAACCTTCTGTTCCTTCTGATAATACAGTATCCAGGTCAAAACCTGATGGTATTATGTCACCAATAGTATAATCTCCACTCTCACCAGCTGGTGCATCAAGGTATATATCAGGGACAGGGATTTTTCTTTTCTCTGTCTGTCCCTTTTCATTTAATTCTTCAACCTCAATCTTTGTCTTGCGTTTGTCCCTGTTATCATATTTGTAGTCATCTATAAATGCTTTGTTTAAGGAGCCACGCAAAAACCATTCAAAACTGCCTTTTGATGGGTCATACCTGTGATTCTTTACAATGTTTGCCATTACCTCATTAGCAGATGAATAATATGAAGACATATCTTTACCTGTGACACCGCCAAATTTCTTATTGACAACCTTGTCTACCAAACCCTGTAATTTTCTTGCATTATCTGCATAATAGATTTCTAAAATTTCTTCCATATGGCAGCACCTCCCTTTTAAATACTCTTTATATTATTATTTTGCATATTTTTCATTAAAAAATCTCACACAATTATTGAAACCCACCTTTAACTCATAGTAAAACAAAACATTATGTTGTTAAGTTACCACCTTTTTACATTATTTTTCTGTTTATTTCATATTTCATAATTCCAATATGAAAAACTTCATACCAAATACCAATATACTCAAAAATATACCACACAAAAATTAAATATTTCTAGTTAAGTTCTTTCTCATATTTCACCATTTCCCTTATCTTCATCTGTAACCCTCATCTGGTATTTTCTCTTTGAAAGCCCATACACTATCTTTTGCATGTCCCGCTTGTCCAGGTTTTTTATTTTTAGCCTGGAAGCTTGTGAAACAATTAACAGTTCGTCTTTAACAAGTCTTCTTTTTTCCTTAATACAAGTAACAGGACTTCCATTTTCATTTAATTTTATGTACAGATTTTTATTACATATTTCACTTTTGTTGCACCTCCTCCTGAATTATTCTATAAAAAATATTTTTTCTTCTTTCTATAATAATATTTTACTATAATAGAATATTTTCAGTTTTTGCATTGACTTTATTTCTGAAGTATTGTAAAATTTAATAAACACAAGCTTCTATATAAAAATCTTGTTACTGAAAATTTTTTGTATATGTATATTGTACTGATTTTTTTCTGTATGTCAATAGTTTTACTGAAATTTTATACAAAAACAATACAAAAAATAACAGGAATACTATATGCCCGTTAAAAACACTGACGCACAAAACCAGGAGGGATATTATGACATTACTGGACAGAGTAAAAATATTATGTAAGGAAAAAGGTGTAGCCCAAGGTAAAATGGAAAAAGATATCGGCATAAGTAATGGGGCTTCTTCTAAATGGAAAAACAGTTCCCCAAGTATAGACGTTATACAAAAATTATCTTCTTATTTTGATGTTTCCATTGAATTTCTGGTAACAGGAAAAAACAGTCCTGGTATTATATTAAATACAAAAGATGAAAACGATATAGCAAGACGGCTTGAATATACGCTGTCTGAACTAGATTCACAGGAAAGTCTTATGTTTTCTGGTGAACCCCTTGATGATAATACAAGGGAACTTCTTAAAATAAGCCTTGAAAACAGCATAAAGATAGCCAAAGTAAATGCTAAACAAAAATTCACCCCTAAAAAATACAGGGCTAATAATGAATAGGATGTGATTACCATTAATATAAAAGAAACTGTTTTATATTTAACAAAAAAATATAATACGTCCAGCCCCTTTGAATTGGCAAATGCCTTGAAAATTACTGTTTTCTATGAGGAACTGGGGACAATTAATGGCTATTACAACAATCCATTCCGCATGAAACAGATACATATCAACTCTTCCCTGGACATGCATAAGGCAGAATACACATGTGCACATGAATTAGGACATGCCATATTCCATCCAGAAGCATCAACGCCTTTCCTACGGTCACAGACATTTCTTTCTGTAGACAAAATGGAAATAGAAGCTAATGCTTTTGCAATTAATTTACTGGTATCCGATGAAATCATAGAAGAAAACCGTGATTTCACAAAGAGCCAGCTTGCAAGGTTTCTTGGATACAGTCTTGATTTGATTGAATTGCGGTTGAAAACATTCCAGCCAGGTTATTCAAAAATTCCTTGACTGTATTTGGTATATTTTATACAATTTTCGTAAATGCATTTCTGTATTTCAAATCTCTGTTATTCTGGCATTTGATTTATGTATATGTATTGAAAACCTGTTTTTTCAGAGGCGTGCCAACAACATCCGCATGATAAGACAGGTTTTATTGTTTTTTATCAGTACAACAAGTTTTATTATATTTTTTCTATCATATTTTCTATATACAGATATTCTCCCTCCAGGACTTTACCACACTCCTTGTAACTTCCCAACACTTAACATGTCAGCTACAGAAACGTTTTTCATATTGAACTTCTTTTTTATATTACCTTTTTTATAGAAGGCATGCCAGATTCAAAACATGAAAATTATGTTTAGAGCATTGCTTACAACGGAAACTACAAAGAGAATACAGCTCCATTTTGTGTTTATTACTGGCTGTAGTAATGGGCTGCTTCCCCACTCCAAAAACTGTAACACAAATAATAAACGCAGGATGTTTTATGTTGCAACAACAAAGGCCATAAAGGAACTTTATATAACCTGCCCACATGAATACAATAACATAACAATACCAGCAAGCCCTTTTATAGAATATATAATTGGAACAGTTAATCTCACTCATGCTGGCAGAACAACTGGTATAGAAAATGGCAAGCTGGAAAACAGAATAACTAAATGAAACTATTAAACATTAAAAAAGGAACTGGAACAATGACAGTTTTAAAAAATCTTATGGAAAGAAAAGGAGGGATTTTAACAATACATGACAAAAAACTATATTACAGACTGTTTTACAAGGGATAATGATGGCACACATTTTAAAGGCTTAATCTGGTCTTCCGATTTTGATACAGGTTATCCACAAAGACGCAACATAGCAAGACGCATAGCGATGGATTATGAAACAGACCAGCTATGCAAGAAGAACAGCAAAGCAAGGGACAGAAAACAGAAACAAAGGAAAGGAAAGCAGAAATGAATAAACTTGTTTATAAAAAATATAAAGGGAACAGCAGCATACTCACAATAGATTTACATAATGGGTATACGGTTATCGCTATCAAAACCTGGAATAAAGAAAAAAATGCCTGTAACGTTGAGTTGCGCCTTAAAGAAAACACTTCTGAAAAATGGGATTTAATAGAAAAAGCTGGAAACCTTATATTTAATACAGACAGCAGGCATACTAACCCTGCCATACTAAGGCAGGTTTCCACATATTTCCAGAAAGGATTTTTTGATTATTATATTAAAAGAAACAGATATGAAACAAGTTGTTTTGACAGGGGCAACATGGTATTTGAAGAAGAAAAAATTAATAAAAAACACCTGCCAGCACAGAAAATATAAAAAGAGGTGATGTATTATTTGTAACATATGCAAACAGACACCCTGCTATAGCTTATGCCCTGGTTATGAATGGCTTAGGCATAAAGTCATGGTTATATAAAAAGAATACTGGTAACAGTAAAAATTATTGTATTAAACAAGGAGGAAAATATGGATGTATTTAAATATCTGCCACAACTGGTAGTTGCATATGATGGTAATGATGAATTTGCAAATCTTATACATGTAAAAAAAGCGGATAAAAATAAGAATTACTTTTGTCCCTGTTGTGGTGCTGCTGTCAGGCCCTGGATTTTAGACAATAACAAGGAACAGCCCTGCTATTGCCACAAAACAGAGAAATGTACCAAAGAAAGCCAGGTGCACTTTTTCTATAAGAACTGGCTGTTTGGGACTGGGAATAAATTTTATATTGATGGACAACTGTTTGAAACCAGTTCAGTAGATATTGGGAAAAAATGGATTACAAAATTTGGAGATTACCAGCCAGATATTACGGTATATACAACATCTGGACAAACAATTTATTTTGAAATATTTTTTTCCAACAGGAAAACCGGCAATGATTATTTCTGTATATGGGACAGCCTTGGTAATGATGTCGTTGAAGTTAATATAAAAGAATATATGTATAAAACAGATAAAAATGATATACCAGTGTTTACATATTTGTACCATGACGGAAAATGCTATTCCAAAACATACGTAAAGAAAGATTTATATGCTAATACAGTTGCAAAAATAAAACATAGACTGTCAAGACAGAAAATACTTAATTATAAATACAGGATTGAACAGCTGGACTGGTTCTGGCAGACCATAAGAAATAATGGCACAAAGGAAGAAATACTTAGTACCATTGCAGTAATGGATTATGAAGATATGCTGTCATGTTATGGCATCATTAAAAAAATACATTGTGTTTCCTGTCTGAAAAATGATGTTTTAAACATAATAAACAAAAAAGTAATACAGGATATTAACCACTCCCTGAACCTGCCATATGATGAAAATATACACTTTGACCTGGTACATTTACATGGAAGGACATATGAAGCCGGCATAAGGCTGGACATTAAAACCCCGCATATTGTTTTTAATGGTTTTTACAGACGCTGTAAACATCCAGGTTACCCCAGGATTGTTTTCAGTAAAAATGTATATGATGCCAGCGAAATATCCATTCCAAAAAGTGAAATGAATGAACTAGAAAATATATTTAGAAAAACTGCCAGATATAAACAGCACCTTCTTAAATATGAAAATGTTTTAGCTGCTTTTGAAGGAAACCAGTATAAAATAAGAGTGAAAAATAATTTTTATACTGTACTTGCAAAAATATATGGTGATAATTTTGAACCTGTACTTGATGGTTATTTTATGGAAACCCTGGATATAAAATATGTATCTAATATAATACAGCTAAAAATAAAGGAAATAAAAGACAAAAAGTTCCTAGAAGAATTTACTGGCAGTGAAGATTACCATGCATTAGTATCCATTATAGAAAATTATAAAGACATGAGATGCAAGCTGGATACAATATATAAAGAAAACGGACATGCCCAGCAAAAGCCTGGTATATATATTAATCTATGGCTTTATGGCGGATATATTTATAACAGGCTTTTAAATCCAGACGAAGACAGTTATACAAATATTGAAGAAGAATGTAAAAATGAAATTGATGGATTTATAGAATCCCATAATTTTATAATTAACCTGGTTTCAAAAATAAATAACTGTAAAAACAGTTTCTGGAAAGCAGAATTATTTTTTGATTATGGGAAAAACCTTGTAATAAAAACTGACCAGACATATATTGGCAAAGATATCCCACACATAACTTATGAAAAAACAATTTTATCAGATTTTGATAAAGAGACCGTTATATTTAATATAAAAGAAAGTTTAAAAAAAGTAATGAAAAATATGGAGAAATATGGATACCGTATAATGGAGGGACAGCAAGATGGGAAATAATTTATATATACCTTCTATTGATGCAAAAGATTTATATATATCTAACAATTATATTAAAAACAGCCCTTGTGGTTATAAATTAGCCCATAAAGATGAAACAAAGCATTTAAGAAAATATATTAGCAGTTTTGATTACAGTCTGGACTTAATTGAACTACGTAAAGGTGCCAGCAGCATATATGGCAAAAAGGATTCATTGTCTTTTATATATAAAGGAAAGGAGTATTCTTCAAAAATAATAAATGTTACATTTAAATATGCTTTAAAAGAATTTAACCAGATAAAGCATAATGTATATGTACGTAATGGTTACAATATTGAAGATTACGCACTGGCTGGCGGATATGCTTCAGACTTTGATAATAACGGAAATGAAATCCTAGCTGCAATAAAAGTTAATGAACCTTTTTATAACCCTGTACCTTCTTATCTCCTTCCGCCATATTTTTCCTGTGAATATAATGATGAAAATATGGTTTATATATATACTATATCAAAAACAATAAAAACAGTTAAAACCTCAAAAGAGCTAAGGAAATGGTGCTATAATAACGGGTTTATCTGTAACAGTACAAATTATTGCAGATTTAAACGTTCCAGTGGTTCTGCAAGGGTGGGTAAATGTCTGTTTATTGATGAAAGGCTTTATCCATATATGCATAAGTCTGAACAATGCGGGCTGGATATAAAAACAGGTGACAGCCTTGATATTGCAGCATTTGAAGCATACATATCACTCTCAACTAGCAGTATTACAGACACACTTGATATAAAACCAGAAAACATACTTGTTATCGACGACTGGACAAGTACATTCCATGAAAAAGCTGTATGCACAGATTTAGGAGATAATGGATGGCTGGACACAAAAGAAAAAGAACTGGAAATATCCAATTCCATATGGGACGGACAGTCCCTTATAGATATTTCACTAATGGACAGATACAGTACAAAAGGAATGTTATTGTTAAGAAATAAATTCTTTAAATCCTGCTGTTTTAATACAAATATACAGAAATTTTTTAAAGATAATAATATAACTGCCATATCACAGCTTAACGGGATTACATCTGCTACCAGTATAGATGATATTAAGCTTATAACTACCCCATCAAGCATTAAATTTTATAAATTCGGGGATTTAAAAACATGGCTAGAAAATATTTATCCATTTTTTGGTATTGTAAAATATGATAAAAATACTCACTATTTTGATGGGCGTATGGTACAGGCACATTACCAGCTTTTAAATACATTACAGCTTTCACAGGATGAAGTCTGGCAGTTAGTCCAGGACGGGCTTGAATATGTAAATTTAATTAATACTGATGCTGATGTTATGAGATACCATTTAAAAATTAATAATAGCAACGAAACCTGTACTGACAATATTATGAAAAATAAAAATGAAATAATATATAAATTATTAAATTATGACTGTAGATTTGAGCAGACACGGATTTATTACGATTTCAAAAAGAATTTATGCCGTTCATATTTAAAAAATATGAAAAAGGGACATATACTGCTTGATGGTACATATGCAACTTTGTTTGGCAATCCTTATGAAATGCTGCTGCAATCCATAGGAAAATTTAATGGCATTACTGTACTCCAGCCTGGTACAGTGCACAATACAAGGTATCCCTATGGGACTGATATCCTTGGAAGCCGCAGCCCGCACGTTACAATAGGAAATATACTGGTAAGCCGGAATACAGAATGCGGAATAATTGATAAATATTTCAATCTTACTCCAAATATAATTTGTATTAACAGTATTAACGAAAACATACTAGAAAGACTTTCAGGTGCAGATTTCGACAGTGATAGTATGTTAATTACCAATAACAGCATGCTTATTAATGCTGCAAAGAAAAATTACCATATTTTCAAAGTGCCAACACGAAATACAAACCCTCCTAAATCCAAAAGATACTATACCCCTGATGACTTAGCAGATTTAGATGACAAAACAAGTAACAACAAAATTGGTGAAATTGTAAATTTATCACAGGAACTTAATTCGCTATTATGGGATATAGTATATAAATCTGGACAGTCTGCTGAAGAACAGTATGGATATATAAAAGAAATTTATTATGATGTATGCCAGCTTGATGTTATGAGCAATATTGAAATTGATAAAGCAAAAAAGGAATATCCTGTTGACACTACAAGTGAATTAAAAAAAATACGTGAAAAATATAAGGCTGTCCTTTCTGCCCCATATGGCAGAAAAAAGATGCCATATTTTTTAGGATTTATTGCAGATACCAAAAATTATAAAAATGATGATAAAAAGGACTACCAGAAATATTACACATCCATGGATTACCTGCATACCTGTATTGGACAAAAACGCTCTGGTAAATCTAAAGGAAATTCTTTTCTCCCACTGTCAGATATTTTCAAACCTGATGATTATGACAAAAACAGGGTAAATAAAAAACAGGTCTGTAAAATTATAGATATGGCAGAAAAAACAGCCAGATATAACAGAATAGTTTCAGGCAGCCAGTTTTTATCCATTGAAGAAAAATACAATTATATACAACAGTCAAAAGAAAACCTGCTGTATGGGATTAACAAGTTAAAAATTAACAGCCATACAATGTACCGCCTTTTATGGAACCTGGACAATGGTAAAAATCCTTCAATAAAAAATTTACTATTTTATATCCTGTTTAATTATAAAAACGACCTGCTTACAGAAATACTAAACCATTATGATAAAATAAAAAACTTTTTAACCGAAGATGAAAAAGGTGAAATCTGCATATATAACTGCCGTTTTTCTAAAAAAAGTTCCCCCTGGCAGTTTCCAGGGTCTTAAATTTTCCCGATAGTACCGGGGAAATTTTACACTGGTGATAAGGATGCTTTAGGATACAAATAAAAAAACAAAAAGAGGTGTAAATTATGGTAAAATCTGAACTTATTAACAAAATATGGGAAAACACCAGTAAAAGCATTGAAAAGGTCAAAATAGAATATATAATCAATAATTCCATCAAAATTATTGGAAATGAAATCAAAGAAGGACATAATGTAAAGATTGAGGGTCTTGGCAGTTTCAGGACATGTTACAGGAAGCCATATACAGGAAATGACATAAAAAATGGACAGACTGTAAAAATACCAAAGACGGTTTATATAAGGTTTACACCAAGCCATAAAATAAAGCCGGAATAATTATATGAAACAAAACTATACCAGATATAACTATAGGATATATTACTATCCAGAAAGGAACAGATTACAATGAGGACAATAAGTATCACAGAGGCTCTTAATGAGCTGAAATTATATGACACAAAAATCCATAAGGCAATAGCAAATTCAAAATTTGCAGATGCAGCCAGGAAATCTTCAGACAAAGTGGGGACTGTTTCCAGGGAAGAATTTAATAAAAAAGCAAAAGCTTCTTATCAGTCAGCCAAAGACTTAATTACAAACCGCAATGAATTAAAGTCTGCCATTGTGAAATCAAATGCAGAAACAATAATTACAGTCAATGGACAGGTAATGACACGTGCTGAAGGCATTGAGCGTAAAATTTCAATCCAATATGAGGAAGAACTTCTTGATGAAATGAAACGACAATATGCAGATGCTACAGCTGCTGTAAACAAAGAAAACAAGAAAGTAGACAACAAGATATATGAACTTATCTCTGCACTTGTTGGCAGGGAATCTTCAAAACAGCTTTCTAAAGAAGACCAGGAGGCAGTTGAAAAACCATACCGTACCAAAAACGAATTTGAGTTAATTGACCCACTTGTCCTTTATGACAAGATTACAGAACTGGAAGCAGAAATTGACGGTTTCAGGAGCAATATAGACAGCCAGTTAGTACTTTCTAATTCAACTTCATTTATTGACATTAGTTTTTAGGCTTATCCTGTGCTGGCAGACGGATATGATGGATAAAAGTTTAAAATTTAATATTCAGGATTTAAAATTTATCTTTCAGACCTCTTTATTTATAAAGTTTAAAATTAAATTAATAAAATCCGGTAAAACCCACGGGACAGTTTTATATGTGTTGTATAATAGACGGCAGGGTTTGCACATGATTGTAACAGTTGCAAAAAACAAATATAGAAATATACATAATGGGGTAAATTATGGAGGTGATATGCTATTCCAAATCTTTATTACTCTGCAATCTACAAAAGTAAAATCATTAACCTCCTGCTTGGAAATGAAAACTTTATAAAGCTGTTAGACCCAGAGCCGCCACAATGTAAAGAGCTTAATGTTACTGATGTGCTTCTTGGTGGCAGATGGACTTTTAATGGCATTGAATATAAAGAACAGGGACAAGTTTTTGATTATAATTTTGTATCTGGCATAACAGATGATGAGAAAACTTTTGTATCCGTAGAAACTGATATTGATACAGTTGACAGGAACATGTTCATGGATTTTAACCTGTATGTCTGCATTTTTACTTCAAAAAACCTTGTTCGCATTACAGACTGGACATCACCATCTGTAAAACAGATAAAAGAGATGGGGTACTTTACAGATGTATATGCCAACCGCATTGATGTATTATGTGACATAACAGACAGGGTTTTAAACGGTGCAGACACATTTCCTGGCATTGGTGATATAATGCCTGCTCCAAAAGGGCATGTTACAATATACTGCCCTGACAGCAAGTATTATGGCAAATGCCTTAAATATAAAATTTCTAATTACAATAATGGTGGCAGATGTGGAAATTAACAAAGATACATTAAAACCTTTTATAATTTTTAATAAAGGGGTTGTATATAACAGTAATATAACATTATACCCCATACAGATGAAGGACATACTGTCATTCCAACAGTACCAGCCAGCCTTTACAGTACGCAAAAATGCCATATTCCACGAAAAAGAAATTATTAAAATGGAATATCTGGATTTCCTTAAATATGCCTGCCGTAACATACAACTGGCACAAAATTACAACATGCCATTCCTGCCACTCTACTATGACTTTGCCATAAAAATGCTGGAACTAGCATGTGGGAACGGCGCAAAGATAGAATACAGCCCTTCTGCCCTTGATTTTACAATAAACGGCTTTTTAATAACCAGTGAAGTTTTTGATGATTTACGTAAAATAATAATCTTACAGAATGACATAGATTTTAACACTGATGAATTTATGAACATTGATACTGTAAATGCACTGGAAAAGGCAAGGGAATTTGAAGCTAACAAAAACAAAGACAAAGCAGATATTGAAGATTACATAGACTCACTGGCAGTTGCCCTTAAAGTAACAGGCGGATATGTTTCAAGACTGCCAGTAAGGAAGTTCTGGCGGTATATAAAACGGATTAACAAACATGATGAATATAATGCTTGCCGCTCAGGACAAATGAGCGGCCTGGTTACTTTCAAGGAACCACTCTCCCACTGGATGACAAGTATTGAAACCAGTGGCGTGGACAGCAGCCTTATAGCAGATGAAGAAGCAGTACGGAACAAAATTGGTTAATGTTTTGTTCCTTTTTTTATTAATTATTTATTTTTAGGAGGTAAAATATGTCAAAAAATATTTACACAGAAAAATCAAAAGACTTTTTAGTATCTACCGCAGATGTAGCCTTTTTACATAACGGTCAGCTTGCATTTACAGGTAACACTTCACTTAACACTTCCATTGCCGTGTCCATGGAAGATGCTGAAATTACTGGCGGCAAAAGTAACAAAACACTTTACAAATATAAATATGGAAGAAAAGTTTCACCTTCCATTGAAATGGCGGAATGGAAACTTTCATATATTGCTGCAAACTTAGGCACACCTATTGTTGAAGGGCTTAAAGATGTATATTCGGTTGCTGAATGCGTTACCCTTACAAAAGGTGTTGGTATCCTTAAAAAAGTCCCTGTTGGCAAAGTTTTTATAGAAAAAACAGACGGCTCAACTGCTGAAATTACACCAACAGGCAGCACTATATTAGTTGGAAGTGAAGATTGTACCATAAACGCTACATACCAGTACAATACAAATGTAAAAAGGGTTACCATTGACGCTGAAACTTCACCTATGATTGGTGAACTGGTTCTTACAGCAGACAGACACAATAACCAGAAGGGCAAGATTGGTGAATTACAGATTGACATACCATCATTCCAGCTTTCAGGTACATTTGACATAACACTTGAATCAGGTGGTTCTGCTACAACAAAACTTGATGGTGATGCACTCGCTGTCCCTGGCATTACATGCGCTGATGGGCTTGTTTATGGCTATATAACAGAAATTCCATCTGAAGAGTCAGCAATAAAGGTTTCTGAAATTGCTGCAACCCCTGCAGTTGTAAACCTCGCCCCAAATGATACAAAAGAAATTTCAGTAACCGGGATAAAAGGTGGTTTATACAGCAATATAGGTATTTCTGCCAGCGAATGTACCATTACAACAGATGACCCTGCTGTTGCAACTGTTGCAGATGGCATAATAACTGGTGTTGCCGCAGGAAGTACATTAATAAACATTGACTATGACGGGATTAAAGATGTTATAAAAGTAGTAGTAGCCTGAAATTAATATGCAGGGAATGGTATACCAGATGCCATTCCCTCTTTAACTGGAGGTAATAATGGCAAAAAAAGAAAACCTGGATGCGAAAGAAATAAAGCATTCCAAAGAAACAAAAAATACAGGAAAACCTGGTTTTAAACGCCAAGTACATGAGGCAGTATAATGTGTGGCAACTGTTATGAAAAATTTGTAAAACGCAGTGGGAAAACCATGCTCCTTTGTAAACTGCGTGCCAGTGAAAGTACAGATGAAACAGGGCAGCTCTGCTGTTTCCAGCACTACTGCCCTGATAAAGAAAAATATGTAGCGAATGACAGCCAGAATAAAGACTGTAAATTCTATAAGTAACAGGGGGAATTTTATGAAATTAAATTTAAAAGTCAGGTTTAAAAACCCTGTATTTATTATACAGGTAATTTTAGCAATCCTTGCGCCAGTCCTTGCATATGCAGGGCTTACAATGCAAGACATTACAAGCTGGAAAATGTTAGGTGGAATTATTATTAATGCTGCCAGTAATCCATATGTGTCCGGGCTGGCTGTCATAAGTTTATGGAATGCAGTTAATGACCCTACTACAGCAGGCATAAGTGACAGTTACAATGCACTTTCATATACAGAACCTAAAAAATAAAGAGGATGGTGTCATATGTATGGAAGCAGTTACAGAAGCACTTAAAATAGATTATGCAGCACTGGTAATAAGCATATGTATCATACTTTCTGGTGTAAAATCTGTTACAAGCCTTCTTGAATGGCTTTTAATTGAGAAACTCGGCATTGAAACAAAATGGGCAAGAAAGAAAAAAAAGGAACACCTACTGCTTGTTAAAACAGTACAGCATCTTGAAGAATTACAGAAAACACACACAGAAGATGTACACCAGTCAATAAGACATGATGAAATAATTAAAAACGACCTGGCAAACCTTACAGAAACCGTAAACAACATTGCAAAAACTTTAGAGTATATGCAGGAAAAAGAAAATGAAACAAAACTTAAAGAATTAAAAGGCAGCTTAATAAGATATTACAACAGATATAAAAATTCTGGTGGCTGGACAGAACTTGAAAAAGATGCTTTCTGGGATTTATTTGGGGATTATGAAAAACGTGGCGGTGATGGGTATATCCATACCATTGTTGAACCAGTTATGAGGGAACTGAAAGAAATTAAATGAAAGCAGGTGTGGAATTATGGCAATACATAAAAATTTAACAACAATAAACCGTACCCTGGGAAAGTATAAGAAGTTTTATATACTTTTACATTATACTGGCAACCATACTGATACTGCCAAAGCAAACACAGATTATTTTAAATCTGTAAACCGTGGTGCATCTGCTGATTATTTTTCTGGTAATGATGGTATTTATATGTGTGTAAACCCACAGAAAGCATATGCATGGCACTGTGGGAAAGATTACAGCAGCGGAAAGGCAGAATACTGGGGCATAGTAACAAATAAAAATTCAATTGGCATTGAAATGTGCTCAGTAAACGGAGAAATTACGGAAAAAACATTTAACCAGACTGTTGCGCTTGTAAAAAAACTTATGAAAAAATACAATATACCTGAAAGCAATATATTAAGGCATTATGATGTCTGCCATAAACAATGCCCTGGCTGGAAAGGCTGGCTTCCGCCAGATGAAACACTATGGAAAAAATTTAAACAGGAACTTTCTCCTTCTTCTAAACCACTGGCAAAAGTAACACCAGAATCAAAAGAAAAATATATAAGGTGGGTACAGAAAAAGTTAGAGGTTGCTGCTGATGGCATATATGGGCAGAAAACTATGGCTGCCGTTGCAAAATATAAGAAAAATAATAATTTTGATAATCAAAGTGGTAAGGTTGTTGGAATAAAAATGATAAAACAGCTAAACAAAAGTAAATAAAATTTTTTATTAAAGGAGAACTAAATGGCAGATACAAATACACTAAAAACAAGAATACTGTTAAGGAATGACATCACCACAAACAGGGAAATTTCCACTCTTGTCCTGTTAAAAGGTGAAGCATACATTGATTATTATACAAAGGCTCTTACTAATGATGATGGTATAGCTTCCACTATCCCACAGCAGAAAATATATTTTGGCGATGGTGTTTCACAGCTAAAAGATTTAAGACCTGCAGCCCTCACACCAGAAGAAACAGAACAGTTAATTGAAAATGGTGAATATAACATTTCTGCAATCCCTGTCCCTGCCGTACCAGATGATGAAGCAAATAGCACACTAGCACAAGATGCATATGCAAAAATACAAATTGGCAATAAATCTGGAAGTTCTACAGATTTCATTTCTGTAAAAGGTGCAGGTTCTATAAAAGTAGAAGCCGTTAATGATGTAATTACACTAAGTGATAAAGAACTGGCTGACAGGGTTACAGACGTTTCAAATGCAGGTAAACTTACCATAGTTGAAGATACATCTGATGCAGGTTATGCAAAACAATATAAATTCTATCAGGGAACAAAAACTGAGAAAAAAGATGATGGTAACGGCAACATTACAGAAACAGAAGTCCCGGACAGGCTGCTTGGAACAATTTCACTTCTAAAAGATATGGTGGTTTCAAAAGCAGAACTGCTTAAAATTACACAGGAAGATATTGATGCTGGTACATATGATGGCACAGATGTATCTGTACCTTCAACCTATATTGCCCTTACCATTGCAAATTCAGACAATACCGTTTTATATCTTGATGTCAGAACACTTGTAAATGATTATGAACCTGAAGCTGGGGCAGAGGAAATCCAGATAATGATAAGTGAAAACCATAAAATATCTGCTTCTGTAGTTCGTTTAAAAACTTCAAAACTTACAGATGACCCAGACTGTACCCTTATACTTGACGGAGGTTCATCTGTCTAATAACCACATAAAAACATTGCTTTATACAGAAGGCTGCTGTTTGCCAGAATGGAGGTAAAACGGGAAAATGGAAAACAAGATTAATGTGAAAATCAAACAGTGTTATGACACAGAAGAAAATTACAAAGCCAACAACCCTGTCCTTCTGGCAGGGCAGTTAGCCTATACCAAAGACAAATATGGGAAATATAAAATAGGTGATGGTGTTTCACACTGGAATGACCTGGATTATACAGAAAATATTTTTATAGGTACACAAAAAGAATATGAAGAAAAAAATATAAAGGGAGAAATCAGCCCTGGTACTATTGTATATATCACAGATGATAATGACTACTGCAATATAACAATAGACAAAGAACTCTCTTCCACCAGCCCTAACCTTGTGGAAAACCAGGCAGTTACAAAAGCATTAGAAGCCCTTACATATGAAGATGTAGGCGCATTGCCATTGCATGGGACATCTGATAACAGCCTGGGCATAATTAACAATTTCAAGGAAAGACCTGCATCCTGTAATATTGATTTTTCTAAAATACAATACCAGAATAGAATAACCTATATGTTAGCTACAGTTTCAATGACAGAAGGCAGGCCTGAAAAAGATGGCTTTATAATTAATACTGGCTGGGATAATGGTACAATGGGAGCACAGTTATGTCTTGGAAATGGCATGCCCATTACGGCTTATATGAGAGCCGCAAACCAGGATGGTACATTTTCTGATTGGATAGAATTTGTAACAGAACATAATCTATCAAGCTTTTTACAAGAAGCTTTAATGCCAGAAACTGCACAAACTGGCGGTATTATGGGTCTTCCTGCTTCTGGAACTATATCATCTATATTGGATTTTAAGGATTGGTTTAAAAAAACACGTGGGGGTTTATATACAGCAAACTTGGATTATGCAACCAACTCGTGGGAAAAATGGATTAACATCTTAGTTTTAAAACACAAAAATGGTAATCCAGCATATGGAACTGCTGACGGAGATAAATATGGATTATACATATATACAAGAATGCTAGCTGTGCCAGCTGGTGAAAATGATAAAGCTAAAGACTTAATCTGGAATAAAATGATTAATGGCGAATGGTATGGAGAAAGAGTAATCTTAGATGAAAAAAATTTTACTTCTTATACTATGCCACGAAATCCAGAACATATGAACGAATATAACTTTATCATTCCAGGAAATGGAAATACACAAGGTAATGCGTGGTTTAATTACCGTGATGGCAAGACTGATGGCGTAGCTGCTACTCCTATAGAGCAATATATTTTTGCCAGAGGTGCGGCTGTAAGTAACAGTACAAATTATGCTAATATTTTAGCAGCAAAAGCTACTTTAACAAATGGTATAGAAGTAACTTCTGGAGCTATTATAAATAAAGGACATTACTATGCAGCTTTAGAACCTGGCACTAATGGTACTGCTGGATGGGTTAAGTTTATGACCATTAAAATTACAGGCACTTATGTGAATTATCCAGTTTTTGTAATAATTGGCGGCCGTCAATGGGATAACATATTTTTAAATATCTGTTTTCAATCTGTAAATGGAACCGACCCAGGAATGAGCAGTTGTTTTAGATATGGTGGTTATAATGATAACGGAATAACCTATGTAAAATCTGCAACATCTACATGGGATTTCTATATGCAGAAAAACGAAGCATATGGGAGAATAGATGTTAAATTTGTTAGTAATACTTATAATCCATATATTACAATAACATTCCCTAATACCCAGGTAACATCTAATCCAGGAGGGACAACTGTACCATTTGGAGGCAGAATTTACATAAGTGAGAGAATGCGAGATGCTGGAAATGGTAATACCATAGCTTTCAATTACAGTACGGCAGCATTAGCCTATAGTGGTTTTACATATTTGGCTGTATGGAACGGATATACTTTACAGTCTGTAAATAAAAATGTTTTTATGGCGCAAGTTTTTGCAAATAGTTACTGGGGAATGAGTGTTAATGGTGCAACAGGCAGTGGTGACTGGGTAAGGACTACACTTGCTGGCCTAATCCCATACCAGAGCGGAACCAGAGGAAGCGGGCACAGTGCCCTGGGAACTAGCAGCTGGTATTTTGCAAATGCCTATATTGACAGGATATATGCCGTAGCCCTTGATTTAACTGGAAGCATTGCAACAGCTATAACTACTTCAACCCACCTGAATGGTGCAAAAGGCACAAATGTCATAATTAATTCAACAGCAGCTGCAAGTGGCTACAATATACTTGCTAAGATGAACAGCAATAATGGTGTATTCTGTATTGGATATTACCAGGGTGCCATTCATCTTTATTATATTACAAACACTAAGATTAACTCTAACACTAACGGGATTGACAAGGATTTAACATTATTAAATGAAAGTGGCAACAGCAGTTTTCCAGGCACAGTATCAGCAAACAGTTTTTCAGCAGGAGGTTCTTCTGCACTTACAACACTTACTGCCACTAATGTTACAGTCAATGGAAATTTAAGGTTAAAAAACAGTGGCAATTATGGCATGAAATTAAATTTTGGTGATGGTGATTATGTACATTTTTATGAGGATACAGATGACCATCTCAATATATATGCAAGCAAGGGAGTTGAAATTAATGCCAGTTCAACTGTAACGGTAGGACATACTGGAGGCTATTTTATTTTTGAAAGTTTAAATAGTTCCGGGGCCCGTTTCAGACCAACTACTAATGGTTTGCAATCATTAGGAAAGGCAGGTTATGGGTTCAATAGTTTATATGTAACACATGTATACTCATCTGGTACTTATTCAGGTGGTGAGAGATTGTCATTTGAATTTGGCAGCAGTTATATATTCTTTAAATTTAATAATATCACGAGATGTCAAATTCAATTTATGGAAACTACAGACAATGTCGCTATATCACCATATGGAAATAATAAGGGAACAATAGGCACTGCAAATGACAGATGGAAGCAGTTTTATGCAACGAACGGAAGTATTTCAACTTCCGACCGTAGTGAAAAAAAAGAGATTTCATATCTTGGTCATGAAAGTGGCTACGATACATATATGTCTGATGAAACCCTTACTAAATTTATAAATGGGCTTCTGGCATGTATTTTCAAACGGATTAACGGTGAAAGCGGCAGACCGCACCACGGCTTTATTGCACAAGATGTAGAAAAACTTTTAAAAGAACTTAATATAAAAGACCATGCTGGTTTTATAAAATCACCAAAAACCAAAGAAGTACAGATTGAAGAAGAATACACAGATGAAAATGGGAATACACAGACCAGGACAAAAATGGTACATGAAGAAATACATGGTGAATACACTTATGGTTTGCGCTATGAAGAGTTTATTTCTGATTTAACAAGATACTGCCAGATACTTTATAAGAAAAATGAAGAACTGGAAAATATCCAGAAAGCACAGGAAAAGAAAATACAGGAACTTGAAGCCCGTTTTTCTGATATGGAAGCTAAATTAAATAAACTTTTAAATGCTGCATAACATAATATATTTCTTTGATAAAGGAGGTGCCAGCTATTTCAGTAAACATACAGACAGCAGACAACGAGCTGCAAAAAATTGCAAGTGTTAATGGTTCAGAGAAAGAAAAAACTGCTGTTACTCTCCCACTGGATTTATCCCCTGAAAACAGCCCATACCAGATAAACGGAAAAATATGTGATTTAATGTTAATTTCCAATGACGGTGATGAAGATGCCAGCCTGTATATAGGGGATTCACCAGCATTCATATTAAAAGCAGGTGAATCCTTCAGTGGTTTATATGGGATTAATGCACCAGTATCTGTTGGTATATCTGGCAATGACAGTATACCTATAAGGATTATTTACACAAAGGAGTCAGTGTAACACTGGTAAACAGCCATAAAAAAGATTTTGAAAAACTGTACAGGACTCTGGACTTAACTTTAATAAACTAATGATATAATAGAAAGCAATATAACTGGCCAAGGACTACTTGAATGGGAAGGAAACAATACAATATGCCAAAAAATGCAGGGAAAATTTTTAAAGAAGATATAAAAGCAAGTTAATCATGTAAAACATGACCCATACAGCAACTTTTTTAAAATGGAAACAGATGGTTACTGCTGGAACTTCACTATAAAATAAGGAGAATTTTTATGTTTGGAAAAATTAAAAAATATTTCATATACAGGAAAAATATGAAAACAGCTAAAAGGGAACTGGTGCAGATTGCCGCTAATACTCTCCCACTGTTTACAAAAACTACATCAGAGGCATTAAGTTACGTAAATTTTATATCACATGTCACACATGAATGTGGGAAACTTGAAGGGCAGGAACTTGTTTCTGCTATTGTCCATGAACTTGCAGACAAACTTGAAACAGATGAAACAAGGATTTTTGAAATTATACAGTATATATTTACGCTTGATATTAAGGATTTAAAGAAAATTGTTGTAAAAGCACAGGTGGAAACACTGGATACAGTGGATATGTAAGCTTTAAATAATTAAAATCCATACAATTCTGGAAAATATGGATTAAAAACCAGGTAAATACACAAATTAATAGAAGAAAATATTTTTATAAACACATCCTTATAAATATTACTATGCAATATTATACCAGAAACAACTCCTTCCAGGGGGTTGTTTTTATTTAGAATTAATTATATGAAAGGGGCTTTAACTAATGGAAAATTCAGATCTCCAGGTACTATTACAGGCAGTCATTGATGCCAAAGATATACAGGAGCAACTGTCAAAGATTAATGATTTATCAGTACATATCCAGAAATTAAATTTAGACAGGACGGCAATTAAAAGTTTAAAGGAACAGCTGTCAAAAGCGGGTATAGATTTAAACCTTGTTTTAGGGAACAATACTATGGCACAGGCCTCCAAATCTGGACAACAGATTGGAAAAATAATTTCTGATAATGCACAGAAGGCAATAGACAATGCCAGTTCAAAATCAATTGGAAAATACTTTAAAATAGACCCTTCCACTTCCAGCCAGTTTAATGCAGAGATGGACAAACTGGTAAGCAAATGGACAAATTCCAAGGGACTACACCATACAACAGTGACATATGAAAATGAATTAATAGACAGAATATTATCACTTACAAATGGTGGGATTAAAAACGACTATTCCACCCAGATTGCAAAACTGGCTGGTAATTTCAGAAGCCTTGGACTGTCACAGGATGAAATTAATACCAAATTAAGAAATACAGAAAAATCATTTTCAGCCCTGGAACAAAGAATGAACCAGCCATTTGATAAAAATGACTACCAGGAAATCATATCACTAAATGATAAATTACAAAAAGAACTTGCAGAGTCTTCTAATGAATATGCAAAACTCCAGGCAGCTGTGAAAGGACTTGCAACTACACAGCAGCGTCTAAATAAGGCAAACGAAATTGAAGCATGGAACCAGAAAAATTCCGCTGCAACTAGTGAAACTATTGCCAATAACAAGGCATATATTAACAGCTTGCGTGATTTAAATACACAAATGACAAAAACCCAGTTTAACAACATTGCTGATGATTTTAAAAAATCAGAAAATGCAATGCCCAGCCTTAACAAGCTTGGAATTCCATTTAAAGAACAGATGTCACAAGCGGCAAAAAGCCTTGCATCATGGTTCTCTGTAAATTCTGCTGTAATGATGCTTGTTTCCAAAACAAGGAGTGCTATATCTGAAATTAAAGAACTTGACAACACACTTACGGAAATAAGCAAGACATCAGACATAACAGCAGAAGAGTTAAGAGAACTTGGCATGTCTGCTTATAATACTGCAAGCAGTTATGGCAGGACTGCAAATGATTATTTATCTGGTGTTAAAAGCATGTCACAGTCTGGATTTTATGGCAAAAAAGGTGAAGCAATGGCAGAGCAGTCATTACTTGCACAGTCTGCGGGTGACATGTCACAGGAAATTGCTGATAAATATGTAATTGCGACAAATGCTGCATATAAATTTAATGGTGCTGCGGAAAAAATTAATGCTGTACTTAATGGACAAAATTCTATAAGTAACAGAAACGGTATTACACTTGAAGATATGGCAACAGCAATGAATGAAGCTAGTATTGCAGCTTCAAGTTATAATGTTGCTATTGAAGATTTGTCAGCAATGATTGGAACCATGGAAGCTGTTACTAAATCTGGAGGTCCAGAAACAGGCAACAGCATAAAATCCATATTAATTAATTTACAGAACATAACTTCAAATAAAATACCAGATACATTAGAAAAAGCAAATGCTTCAATGACTGAAGTTGTCAACGGGGCAGAAAAATTAAGAAACCCTGTAGCTATATTAAGGGATTTGGCAGTAACATTTAACAAACTTGACGAAGATAACCCTTTAAGGGCAGAAATTTTAACTAACGTGGCAGGCAACGAATACCAGGCAGCAAAATTAACAGCACTCCTGGAGAATATGGAAATGTTTGATAAAATGCTGTCTGATTATTCAGAAGGTGCAGGGTCTGCACTTGAAGAAGCCAATAAAAGTTCTACAAATTTGACTGGAAGCCTTAATGCCCTTTCTAACAGCTGGACAGGTTTTGTTAATTCTATTATAACCTCAGACGGGCTTAAAACAGGTGTTAATTTATTAAACAGTTTTGTACAAGGCATTACAGAACTTACAAATGTATTAGGTTCAGCTGGCACACTCGGTTTAGGTGCCGGGCTGTTTGCTGGTATTAAAAACGTCGGTAGGGATAAAATGTTTTCCCTCTTGTTTATATAATATGCCGACAGCATAGTTTTTAATCCTTATGGCAAAGATAAGGACTGTTCTATGCCTGCCATGAAATACATGGCAGTAAATAAAATCCGTGGCCCATTTGCTGCGGAAGCCGATATGGCGTGAATACGCACCTTGGGATAATACAAGGACGGGGAATCTTGTGCCTGCCACTATAAATTGTGGCACTAAAAGAAATCCGCAGGGAAGCCTCTCATTATACCCATTTGTATAATGATGAACCCTCACTGTAATGAAATGGCTACAGCCACTTAGATGAAACGCTGGTGGAAGAATATACATTCGGGACTAGGCTGGGATACAGCAGTATATTACCAGCAGGAATCTTATCTCCTGCTTCTGTATCATATTAGGGCTCTCGTTGCCAGAGTTGGTAAGAAGGCAATAATATAAGTAATGGAAGATTTTCTCCTAGCTGTAGTGGAAGAAACATAGAAAATAATATTATTTAGAAACAAGAATATTTTTATTTTTACACTTAATTTAAAATGTTAAATTTTAATATTATAATAATAAATAAAAAATATATAATAATTATAATATTTTATTTTATACTTTTAATACAACCTAAAAATATTTTATAAATTTATTTCTAACATTATGCAAAATTGTTAATTTTTTTTACTTTTTACTTGACTTTTTGTATTATATGTACTATGATAATTACCAATGAAAGAAATATAAGAGTAGAAACTATGTTTGAATTAAATAAGTAGAATTGAGTTTATTATTTCATAATTTTACTAGGAGGATAAAAAATGCATGAAGATGAAAAAGCTACATCTAATCTTTATATTAGAAATACACATAAAGTAAAAAATCTTGGAAAAATATTTAAACACCAGTTAAAATTGACTTTTATTCAATATATTATTTCTTTTTTTACATTAATAGTAGGAGTTTTATTATATATTTTTATAGATGATGATTTACGTGTAGGATTAATTAAAATTAAAGATATAAAAGTTCAACAACTAGAAATTAGTAGTGGGGCTATTTTGATACTTATTTCACTTTTTATGATTACAAAAATTACATTAGATTTAAACCTAAAAATTGAAAAAGAGGAAAAAACAAATGATTAAAGAATCTATACATAAATATTCGGATGAATATTTATGTAAAAAAATCTGTGATAATTTTAATTTAAATGATATTCTTTTATTAACAGATGAATTTGAACGTAATATACAATTTGAATTATATAATGATTATATATTATCTAAAATTAGATTAATTATAAATGATTGTATGTATATATTAATAGAAAATGAATATACAGAAGCAATTTGGAAAGAAATATTTTCTATACATTATGCTCATACTTCATATTGTAATAATAATAAAGTTATGAGAGTACATTTTTTTAGTAAAGAACTCAATTTAAATAATGATATAAATAATGATATATTAACGCAAAGCTATTTAGGATATATTACTTTAAGACCTGTACCAGATTTTAATTTAATGTTATCTTTTGTTGTACCTAATTGGAGCATTTTAAAATATAAAGAAGATAGTTATATAATGACTTGTGAAAAAATAGTACATATTTTTTCTTATAAAATTCAAATAAAAACTTTTTCATTTTATTCTCAAGATTCAGTAGTTACAACATGCGCTCAGGCAGATATTATTATGTTTTCTACATACACAAATATAAAATATAATCATAAACTGATAAAAGTAAGTGATATTCAAGAATATATGAAATATAGTCCATTACCAAGTAAAGGACTCACAGCTAAAGAAATGTTGGAAATATTCCGCTCTAATGGAAGTCCTGTTGATTATCACTTAAAAAAGAAAATTAAGGATAAAAGAATGAAACATACAAAACATAAAGAAGAAGGAATTCCATACAATGAATCATTAAATCATATAACTAATATAGTAGATTCGTATATTGAAAGTGGATTACCAGTTATTGCTTATAAAGCGAAACATGTTGTCCTCATAATTGGTCATACTAAAAATAGAAGACATTATATTATTTATGATGATTCTGGGGCATTTTTAAAAAAGGCTAATGGAGAAGATAGTTTTATAGGAATGGTTTCTAATAGACAATTATTTCCTAATAATAATGAAACCACATATTTGATATGTGCTACTCATGGCAGAGTATATTTAACAGCAGAAGAATATGATGGCTTTGTAGATGAAGAAATTGAAAACCTAGATATACCACAAAGTTTTATTTCACGTAAACGTAATATTATAATTGATAATGTAGATTTGAAATCATATTTGAGGTCACTTTTAAATCCAGATTTGAAGTTTGAGGAATATATAAAACAAGATATAATTGATTTAATAAATAAAAATTTACCTCATTATTTATGGTATACGGAATTATTTTTAAAGGATAATACTATAATTGTATTAATTGGTGATACGACATATCCAGTTAACACAAATTTAAATATATTTAAATTAATTTGTTGCATTCCACCAAATTATCAATTATCATTATTAACACATATCACAAAATAAGGGAGGTAGTTATGTCATCTAATAACAATTTAACAAAAGAAAACCAGAACGTTAATTTTAGCCAAAAGAACAAGACGATTAAAGATATTTATATTAACAACCGAAAAGATAAAGATAAAAGAAAAAGTTTAAGAGAAAAACGTTTGATACGAATAAATTCGTATAGAGATGAACAAGTTGCAGCATTAAAACATTAATAACTTAAAATTATATAATTGAAAGGGCGAGAAAATTTGATATTATTTTTTTGCTCTTTTTATAGTTTATACTCTCCCGCCAAATAACCACTATTACAATTTAAATATATACAAAGCAACACACCTGCCAAATAAGATTAGAAACAATCTTATCTGGTGAGTATTTTATTTTCATGAAAATATTAAAATCAAATACTGGAGGTATAAGAGTGAAAAATAAAGTGGATTTTGAGACTTACTTAAATAAAGGGTCTTAAAATAGCCCTTTTCAGAATCTATGTTCGATTTGATTGAGGTTTAATTATTGTTGCATTTAACTAAACTTGATATATCATAACCTTGGGCTGCAAGAAATGCTATAGCGTTAATTTCATTTAAAATAACACGTTCCATATGATTACGAGATTCCACCAATTCCTCATAATCAGTT
Organism: Lachnospiraceae bacterium; assembly: GCA_022797375.1. Taxonomy (GTDB): domain Bacteria; phylum Bacillota; class Clostridia; order Lachnospirales; family Lachnospiraceae; genus Butyribacter. The sequence goes on along the minus strand of JAAWKM010000001.1, from coordinate 45,015 downwards.
GGACTAAAAGATTTCTTTGCAATCTCACGGAGTTGTCGGAAATCTTTCGGTGGGATAAAGGAACACCTGACGAGGTCAAACTCGTAGAGGCCAGCAATCCATTTGGAATCCTTTTTGTCGGTTTTCCTGCCTTTGATGGCTTTGACATATTTGGGGTGTGTAAGGCAAACCCCAATGTCATTTTTAAGATAATTAAAAATAGGAATCCAGTATTTTCCGATGCATTCCATACAAACATGAAAGCAGTTATTCTTGACACGCCAGTCATGAAACTTTTGAATATCAGAGTTGATGGTAGAAAAAGATTTTTGATTATACTCGGATATTCCGTCTTTATTGGTAGTTACGATGGTTACAACGATAATGTTTTTGTGGACATCAAGTCCACAGCAGATGGAGTATTTTAACTTCATCATAAATATCACCACCTTAAAAATAAAAAGGAATAGCAACATTGACTGTCATCCTGTGACTGGATAAACATGGTTTATTACCAATGATAAGAGTCCGAGCTCAAAGTCCCACTTGTTTGTGCTTAAAAGGATGATGGCACATACAAATTATATGGGGTCGAAATAAATTGGCCACTCACCTCTCCGTGCTCTGTAGTGTATTGCTATTCCTAATATTATTATAAACAAAGTGGAGGGGAGGCACAACAAGTTTTTTCATGTCTTGTTTGTGCCTTGAGCGAAGCGAAAGAAATGGAGACAATTATGAAATTAAGACTTGTTAATTAATGAGATTTTCTGGTAACTAAATGCAATTTTTATATAGATGGGTACAACAACATCTATATTAGCAGGACACAAATTGTGTATGCTTCATTGCAAAAATATAGTATTTTATTTCTGATTTATGTAACGTGCTGGGGATTGAAGATGGTAAAATACAAAAAGAATTTGCTATATCCCCTAGTTTTAACCTTGAAGGATACCAGACATCTGAAAATGTACTCAAGGCTAAACTGGGTGATGAAATGGTTAGCAATGAAGTAAAATCCAAAGTTATAAAAGCACTTTCTGCCTCTGAAATATATGATGCAGTTAATTCAGACATGGTTAACTGGTCTGGCATAGTCCATATGATTTTGTAGAAACAGCAGATGAAATTGCAGATATAATAATTAGCAATATCCATAATTCATTAAAAGAAAAATCAAAAGATATTAATGATACACTCCTTTCCTTCTCCGAAGCCTGGAAGGAACTTAAAAATGTAACAGATAATGACTACAAAAACCTTGTACCAGGCCTGTTAAAACTTTCAAATGCAGGCACGCTTATAACTGAAACACTCAAAGAGGAAGCAGTCAATTACAGACATGCCAGACAATGTTATAAGAAGTACCAAGCATTATTTACATACACATATTAAAATTCTAATAAAAGGAAGTGGTGTTATATAAGTTAAAAATCACTGCCGCATTTGTTGCAATGCCACTGTTTGCTGGCTTTAGACAAAGCAAAGACACCAAACACTGCTATGCTGCCTGCCTTTGATGCACCAGAAATTTTCTTAGTGTCTGTGGAATGGCAGTAAGGACATTCCACTGTGGGTTTGGCAGACGGGTGTCTGTATAACCGGTATTCATCTTCTGTCACAAGTTTGCAGTTGCATATAGGACACATATAATTCCTATTTTTTGTAGAAGCAGCATTTTTATCAGCATATCCACCACATTCAGGACATCTGAGTGTATTTTTTCTTGTTAAAAATATTCCCATAAGTATTTTCCTCCAACTAAAATAAATATATCCTAATAATGTTTATTTCAGTATATCATAGTACGATATTTAAAACAATAACCGACTTCGATGGAAATACCACATTAGGGACAAACTTCGGGAATATTAAAGAATTTTTTACAAGGCAGAATATACTATCTGATGCCGATATAAATGCAATAAGGGCATATAATGCACAGATAGACGCATGTGTAACCTCACAGACTGCATTTAACAGGACTATGCTCAATGCGTCTGAAGCTGCACATGTTATGGTGGAACAGGCTAATGGGAATACAGTTGCCCTTAATAATATGACAAGAACCTCTAAAGCTTCGGGGCTAGCACTCAAAGGGCTGGCGCTGGCTGGGAATATGCTCTTTGCATGGGGGATAACAAAATTAATCTCTGGAATACATGAATTCACAACTGCATCTGAAAGCATAAGGGAAAGTGCAAAAGAAACTAGTACATCATTCAGCGGCACAAAGCCAGACATTGAAAGTTATAAAACAAAAATCCAGGAATTACAGGATACAATTAATGGTTCCTCCTCAGATGATGACTACAAAAACCTTGTACCAGACCTGTTAGAACTTTCAAATGCAGGCACGCTTACACCTGAAACACTCAAATCTGTTGAAAATTATAATACCCTCCTTGAAAAGACATGGCTTACAGCAGAGGAAGCAGTCAATTACAGACATGCCAGACAATGTTATAAAAATTACCAGGCATTATATATAGAAATAAGGACAGGCAGCCACCCTCCTGCCCTTATTTGTGTATGTAAATAATACACAGATTAAAATTCTAATAAAAGAAAGTGGTGTTATATAAGTTAAAAATCGCTGCCACATTCGTTACAATGCCACTGTTTATGCCTTTTAGTTCCAAAAATACCAAAGACAGCTACATTAACAACTTTTGAAGTAGTTGATATTTTTGACGTGTTTAATGAATTACAATATGGACAATATATTGTTAGTTTTGATGATTTTAAATTATTTTTCATCATTTCTTTATAACAGTCATCCTCTGATTGTTCATATTCCAATTGCGCATTATATAAATCTTTGTTAAAATGATTGCTTTTTAAAACATATTTTTCACGTATTTGTCTTTCCCATGATTTAAGAGTATCATTCAATAACATAGTAGTCCACTCGTCTTCTGTACAATGACAATTTATCATTTTTGATTTACAAGACGGACATGTTTCTTTACCTAAAAAAAATTTCCCGCATGTTGGACATACATTCATTCCAGAAGGCGAAGGTTCAGTATTTATTTCTATCTTTTCTTTTGCTATTGGATAACCACATGCTGGACATATAGTTGCTTTATTTGAAATATCTCTTCCACATTCAGGACATTTAATTATAGACATATTCTTATACCTCCTTAGTTTTATAATAGCTTAGATATTATTGTACCATATAACAGATAAACAGACAAATTTATATTATCTATTTAATTTTCAGTGTTTTTACTAATGCTGATTGATGTCCCTAAGCATCTAAATATAGTCCGATATTTAAAATAGTCAAAAATTCTGTTGATGATACTAGACAATCATTAGCATTATTTAATAAAGATTTAAATACATATAAAACTAATTGGCAAAAAGGGTATTCTCAAAATGGTTTGTTTGGTGGGATTAGTTCAGTATTTTCATCAAATAAAAATACTGTTACAAATGAGCATATACAAATCTTACGTAATTGGAATAATGCTGTAAAACATGGATGTACAAATCAAGAAACTTTCAATAAGATTATAGCAAACACAGATGAAAATACAAAAGCATATTTTACTGGATTAAACAGAGGTAAAGCTTCTATTGAAGGATTAATAAATGTACAAAATAACATGACTGCTTCTTCTAAAGCTGCGACCATAGCACTCAAAGGGCTGGCACTGGCTGGGAATATGCTCTTTGCATGGGGGATAACAAAATTAATCTCTGGAATACATGAATTCGCAACTGCATCTGAAAGCATAAGGGAAAGTGCAAAAGAAACTGGTACATCATTCAGCGATACAAAGTCAGACATTGAAAGTTATAAAACAAAAATCCAGGAATTGCAGGATACAATTAATGATTCCTCCTCTTCCATCAGTGATGTAACAGAATCCCGTAGAAGTTTAATGGGCATACAGGATGAACTTATTGGCAAATATGGTACTGAAACAGAAACAATACAGGCTGTCACATCTGCGATAAATGACCAGGCAGATGCACTTGATATATTAAGCGGAAAAAAATACCAGGAAAGTGTAAATACATTTAATGGACAGAATGGTTTCTGGCAAAATTTATCTAATACTTTCAGTGGTTATTCCAATAATATGGACAGAATGGTGGCTGAAATGGAAGAACCCATTGTATTAAACCTGATATCAGCTGCTAACCGCAACATGGAGGAGTACAAGAAGTTTGAAAAAGCCATTTCCCAGTATGGCACTATTGGTACAGGAAATGAATATGCAGGCGGCAATGGTATTGCCCCTCTGGCTATTGAGTTATCTGGTGGCATGGATAATATTTATGAAAAACTGTTAAAAATCCAGAAAATAGCATCAGATTATGATTTTGGAAGTGACAATTTTGCTAAAATGCTCACTGATGAAATCAATGAAAGCAAAGACAAGCTTGATAAGTACAGTGAACTGTATGATGGATATGTTTTAAATGAAAAAATACTAAGCAGGTCTGGAAGCCAAAAAGGGTATGACAATATATTTGAAAACATTAACAATGCAATGGAATCATACCAGAAAGCAAAACTTGATGGCAGTAATAAAGAAATCCAGAAGGCAGGTGAAAATTATGCTTCTGTTTTATCAGAAGAATTAAGTAAAATTGCACCAGATGATGAAAATGTTAAAACATATCTTGAAAACCTGTACCCTGAAATGCAGGAAATTGTTGGTACATGGGAACTGGAATACAGTTTAAAATCTGATGGCAAAGAAAAGGAAAAACTAAAAGAGGCTTTAGATAAATTTGAAGGTACTAATGAAATAAAAGGATATAATCCAGATGCCTCAAATGATGAAGACAAAAATGAAGCCTATGCCTTTTTGGAAGGTTATGCTGGAAAATATAAGCTTGAAACAGACCAGTTAATTGATAAAGCACAGGAACTTGGACTTGTCCAGAATGAAAATTATAATCAATTAGTTGAACTGTTTGGACAATACAATATAAGTAAACTTGCACCAGACGATTTAGGTATTGCTTACAAAATCGAAAACATTGGTGGTATTACTTTTGAAGAACTGCAAGAAAAAATTGAGGAAACAAAGCAAAAGTCAAAAGAAGCAGCCATAGTTTCCTTCTCCGAAGCCTGGAAGGAACTTAAAAATGCAACAGGTGATGATTACAAAAACCTTGTACCAGACCTGTTAGAACTTTCAAACACTGGCACGCTTACACCTGAAACACTCAAATCTGTTGAAAATTATAATACCCTCCTTGAAAAGACAGGGCTTACAGCAGAGGAAGCAGTTAAAGAAATTTACAAACTGAAAGATACAGATTTCACCAGCATGTTAGCTTCAATGCGTGAAGGCATATCTTCCATCTCAGACATACTTGCAACAAAGAAAGACAACTTAAGTGATAAAAAGACAAAAACACAGGGCATTGGTGCTGATACCCTTGCCAGTATGCCAGAAGAAGTAAAGAAATGCCGCAAGGAATACCAGAAGTTTGTCAATATCCTTGGTGATGGTTCATCTTCAATGGACGAATGCCAGAAAGCAGCTGACAATCTTGCAACGGCATATGTAAACAGCAACTATTTCCTTGAAAAGCTTAATGACAGCAATAAAGACGCTGCCATATCCATGTTAGAGGAAATGGGCATTGTAAATGCAGACCAGGTTGTAATGGAAGCACTAGCCAGGAAAAAGGCAGAAGCATGGGTGGCGACACAGGATTTCACCAACATGACAGGTGCAGAAATTGCAGAACTCATTAATGAACAGGGTGCACTTGACGGCACTACAAAGGCATTACAGCTTTATGCACTGAATAAACTGTGGGCTAACGGCAATGCACTAGATACACAGGCTGACCTGGATAACCTTATTGCCTTTGTCAAAGGGCTTGGGCTTAGTGCAAAAGCATTGGAAACTTACAGAAATGCAAAAGCTGGGTTTAAAATCCCACAAGCCCCCGGGCAAGACCTTGTAAACCAGTTCCTTAATGGCAATATTAGTGGTAAAGACCTGGTAAATATCAAAAATGATGACCCTGTACTGAAATCAAATGCTACAAATGAAATAAACGGCATACTTGCAGACCTCGGAAATGTATCTGCCAGCATTTCCCCGAAGGGTCCAGGTTACGCAGGCAAGAACAGCAATGGCAGCGGCAAGGATAAAGGCTCTTCTTCCAAAACCAGGGAAACAAAACAGGAAATTGACTGGCTCCAGCGTGCCATTGATGTAACAACAAATAAAATAGATTTTCTTAAGGCAAAGCTTGAAAATATTTTTGCTGTAAAGAAAAGCAACAGAGTACTTAAAGACCAGATTAATGAAACAGGCAGCCTTATTGCAAACCTTGGTAAAAAGGTTAGGAAATACTGGAAGGAAGCAAACCAGAACAAACTTTCTTCAAAGCTTAAAAACCAGGTACGCAAAGGCAAGGTTAAGAGCGGCCATAATGAACTTGTACAGAAATACGGTGAAAAGAAAGCAGGATTGATTGAAAGCTATAAAGAAAGCCTTTCAAAATATGAATCTGCCAGAGATAAGAAAAAAGAAGCTGTAAATAAAAAGAAATCCTTACAGCAGGAACTTGACATAAATAATGGCAAATCTGGCAAATATCTTAAAAAATACACAAACCAGATAAAGAGCAGCAGGAAAAAAGCTAAAAGATATAAGAAAAAGGCGGACAATGTAAAATTATCTGCAAGACTGAAAAAACAGGTACGCAACGGACAGATTAATGGAAGCCGTAAACAACTTGCTAAAACTTATGGCAAATCCAAAACAAAGAAAATCAAAAAATATGGTAACAATTATACAAAGTACCAGGCTGCCATAAAAGCAAAGAACAAAGCTGTAAAAAATAAAAAAGCTGTAAAAGAGCAGGCCATTAGCAACAGCACCTTAGAAAAAAGGAATACAAACCTCGGACAGCAGATAAAATTAAGCAAAAAGCTGGAAAAGATGTATGCAAAGGCAGAAAAGACCTATGCTACAAAGGCAGGGAGTGTAAAGCTTGACGAAAAGCTTAAGGAATTAGTACACAACGGGCAGGTTAAGGGCAGCCACAAGGAACTGGTAAGACAGTATGGAGAAAAAACAGCAGACAAAATTGAGAAATACAAGGATTATTATGAAAAATCCCAGAAAGCTAAAAAGTCAAGACAGGAAACAAAGACACAGACCAGGGAATTAAAGGAACAGCAGCACCAGAACCGTATTGATGATGCAGATGCACGTATTGAAAAACTTAATGCACAGGCAGAAAACAAGACAAAAGCAAGCGGTAAAAACCAATACCTTGAAAAGTCTGTGAAATGGACTAAGATATCCTACAACCAGCAGATAAAGATTGCACAGCTTGAAAAAGACTCTGTAAAAGCTGCACAGCTTAAAGCAGAGAAGAAAAAAGCACTTCTTGACATTGAAATACAGCAGCACCAAAATTTACAAGACGAATATGACAGTTATGTATCTTTATATTCTGTTGAAGCAGAAAGTGGCAAAACTGCAAAGGATAAGGAAGCTTCATTAAAAGAGCAAATAAAATACACAAAAAAATCTTATAAAGAACAGATAAACATTGCAAAAGCAGAAGGGAATGCAGCACTAAAGAAACAGCTCCAAATTGAAAAGCAGCAGGAACTTCTTTCCCTGGATACACAGATTTTGCAAAATTATGCAGATGAACACAATGCCAGTGCCACACTTGCAAACACACAAGCTAAAGTGGCTGCATCTGCAAAAGAGAAAAATGAATTTGGGCACAAAGCCCTTGAAAATGAAATACAAGAATATAAATATTTATACCAGATTGCAAAGCTTAAGGGTGACATTACTGAAATGGCAAGGCTTGAAGCCGGAATCCAGAGCACAGCAAATGAAAGCGCAAAGACACAGATGGATAATATTGCCACAGAATACCAGAAGAAACTTGATGAAATTGACAGAAAGACCAGTTTTATTAACCACCAGGTATCACTTGTGGAAGCAAAAAACGGCTTTATCACAGCAGAAATGTATGAGGAAACTGTAAAATCTGAAAAAGAACATCTGGAAATGTTAAAGCAGGAGAAAACAGGGCTTGAAGAAAATTTCAAAAATGTTGGTATTGGCAGTGACCAATGGTATGAAATGCGTAACATTATCTATTCTGTTGATGAAGCAATACAAAATACAAATGAGTCAATAACTGGAAACACGCAAAAAATACGTGAAGCAAAACGTGAGCTTGAAGACCTTGGCAGGGGTGTCATTGACAATTTAGATGAAGAAGCAGATTTTTATGAGAAAATCCTTTCCTATAAGGACATGTTTGACAATGAAACAGGGTTAATCACCAGGGAAGGCTCTTCCACTCTTGCACTACATGCGTTTAAAGCTACAGATGGGATTACCCAGAGCCAGATAATACAGGAACAGCTTAGACAACTTGACAAAGATTACATTTCAGGGACAAACAGCATGTCTTTCAATGATTACTATGAACGCCGTGATGAACTCGTTAAACAACAGAGAAGCTACATTGAAGGCTGTTATGAGGAAATGGAAGCCATAAAGGAACTTTGCAGTGAAGGATACGAAAAACAGAAAGAAGCAATGGAAAAACTGGTGGACAAATATAAGAAAACTTTGCAGGCAGAGAAAAATTTACGTGACTACCAGAATAAAATTGCGGACAAGACAGCAGACATTGCTTCCATAAAGAAACAGATTGCCGCATTAAAGGGTAACATGACTGAAGAAGCAAGGGCAAAAATGCAGAAACTTACAGTACAGTTAAATGATGCTGAAAAAGACCTTGAAGAAACAGAATATGAAAAGTATATAAGTGACCAGGAAGAAATCCTTGATAACATGCTTGTAGAATTTGAAAATTTCATTGACAGGCAGCTTGCAGACATGGAATGGCTTGTTGAAAAAGTAATAAAGGCAATGCCAGCAAGTACAAGTGTTGTAAATAACACACTTAATGAGATTGCAGACATGTGGGGGATAACACTTTCAGAGGCACTGGACTCTTCCACTCTTTCAGGCAGTTACAGCACAATAGCAGACAAGACATCTGAAACAGCAACAATAGCAGACAGCATATATAAGGCGATAACCGGGAACTATGACGCCATAGGCAGTGCCCTCACATTTCTTTCAGTAAATACACAACAGATGCTTCTCTGGTTAAACACACACAATTTTACAACAGATATAGAAGAAGCAATAAAAAATACAAAGGATTACCAGCCAGAAAAATATGAAACTATCCCAAATGACAAACCAGATATAACAGACCCTGCCACAGAAAATACATGGGATAACGGCAGCAATACAATACTGGATAAAATCAAAAAACTGGTGGAAAGCAAAGGGCAGAAAGCATATGGCAGTGACCAGGCTGGCAATGACTGGAGCAAACGCGTATACAAAGACGGTTTAAGCCTTATGCTGCTTGAAAACACAGGCAAAGTCCTTGATGACAGTTATCTTACTGTACTTGCAGAGCTTCTGGACATCGACACAGGGGACTGGACTTCCGAAAATACAGTGAAGGCATTAAAGGGCTATAATTATAATGGCGGTATTTATGCAGAGTTCAGGAATACCATTGCAGAAGGACTTGCATCACAGCTTGGATGGAACAAACATACTACAGAAGTACACCAAATCCAGGGAAGTGCTGCAATGGGTAACTATGTACAGAACCAAATGGAAAGTGCAGACAATGGCACTAATGGCATGAAAACAAAGGCTATAAACTTTATCAACAGTAATTTAAGGACACCAGAAGGTTCTGAAACAATGGCACTCAGGTATGACCCGTTAAACAGCTATATTTACTCAAAAACAAATAAAATACTTACAGATGCAGGACATGCTGAAACCCTTGCAAAAATACTTGGCGTAAGCACTGCACAGGACGGATGGCGGCAGATAGCAGCAGATGATTTAAAAAGCATTGGCTATTCAGAAGGTGGTATTGCTGAAATACTAAAGACAGTACCAGGCAGAACAGGTGATGATGGCTGGTGTGTTGTACAGAAAGGCGAAGCAATATTAAATCTGGAACAGACAGAAATGTTTAAAGACTTAATCACAAAGCTTCCAGAATTAACCAGAACTACAGACATAGTACCAGCAGCATTGAAGACACCTTCATATAACACAGCCATTAACAATGACAACAGTATAAGCATGGGCAGCATGGTATTTAATATTGACGGCAGTAACATACATGACCTGGAAAGCCTGAAAAAAGAAATACAGCATGACAACAAATTCAGGAACTTTATGACAGATGTTGTGCTTGGAAAAGTTACAGGGAATAATTATGCACATATGAAGTATTAAGCTGGTAAGGCAGATATTTTGCAGGGCTGGAAACAGCCCTGTATGTATCTGTTAATGAAGGAAGATATATGCTTAATGTATGTAAACTTTTAAAAATATAAAAGAAATATAGAATTAAAACCAAAGGATTATAATGGATTAACCCCATAAAATATTAACCTTTGTAGCTTTATCATAAATATTAAAATTAAATCTGGTATTTGGAATTATTTTGTGTTAAAATAAGTTTTACAAAACATAAAATTTTTTTTAATATTCATTATAAATAAAAACAACAAGATACAGAAAGCTGGATATTGATAAATGCAGTTATCAGAAGAATTATACATGAAATTTCCTATTATTTTAAGAAATAAATTACTAAATAAGGAAATAGAATTACCAGATACGACAAAGGTTGATTATGAAAAAATACTAACATATAGAGCTGTAGAACGGAAAATGGATGATAATAGTAAGATTACATTAGAGGATTTTAAATCATACTTTGAGTTAGGCAAAAAACCTAAATGTCCTAGAGGAGTCAACAAAGAAGACTTAATCAAAGATCCTCATTATTATGGTGTATCAACTTTTCTGAAAAAGGAAATAATAGAACAAAAGATGAAGTTTCCTAACCCTAATAAAAAAATGGCTGTGGGATATGTCCATAGAGCAGGTGGTCCACAAGAAACAAAAATAGAAAAGCAACATGTATGCTGGTGGCTTTACAGTGATGCTGATGTTAGTGGTTTTGAATTAATGGAGGAATAATACCATGGGTAAAGAATTATGCTTTTGTATTGAAAATAATAATTTATATTTAGAACAAGTATTAGTAGACTATAATGATATTCCTATTTTCTTTTTATGCAAAGATAACTTCCAGTATTATGTTGCACTATGTACAGATATTTATGAATTTAATTATATTGTTACAAATGTATCATCTTTAGATGTATATAATTTATTACATGGGAAAATACCTATGAGAAATACCTTTACAGATAAAAAAGAATACTGGAAAGTAATATCTGGTGAAGAAATATCTTTAGATATAGTAACCAAACACTCAATTGATTATTTGGATATTTCTCTGTTGCCAGAGAAATATGCTTGCTTTAAGATACTAACTAAAGAAATAGAAACCTTTGTTCAAAATTTTGATAATGAATTTTTTAATACAAAACACTTTAATGATACAAAAAAAGATATAATGGTAAATGAAATGCTGACAAATTATTTAAAAATCGAAAGTTTTATTGATATATGTAACTGCTCTTTTAAATATCAATTAAAACAACCATCTAAATTAATATGTGGTTTAGATAAGAAATATTTGCCTCAAGATGAAAAAACAGTTATATTACAAAAACATGAATTATTAGAAGAATGGAGAAGCGGAGATACAATTAATGTTGCCGCATAAATGATGGGTATCAATATGGAAAATAATCAAACTATACAAAGCATATTACATTTAGATAAAATTATGTTTGATAACATTGAATTTAAAAGGTTAGGAATTTCTTCAGATAATGAACTTGAATTAAAACTACAGTCTAATATTGCACAAAAACAAGATACAGAAATTTACAGGGTTACTTTAATTTTAACTGGAAATAAACCTGAAGAGTATCTTTTTGAAATTAGTTTAACGGGTTTCTTTACCATTATAGATAAAGACATATCAGATGATTTAAAAGATGCCTTAATTACTAAAAATGCACCTGCTATTTTAATGCCATATTTAAGAAGCGAAGCTTCTCTTTTAACAGCGCAGCCTGGTGTAGAATGTGTAGTTTTACCTGTATTCAATATTAGTAAAATGATGGAGAATAAATAGTTTTAATAACAAATATTTAATACTGCCACAAAGCCAAATATTTGGAATACCATAGGTTCTCTTCTGTTTTTTATCTAACAAACAACCATTAGAGGATTTAATATGGCAGGATTTATAATTGATGAAAGCTGGTATTTAACCAGCCTATAAAAAATATGTTTTATCCCAGTCAGGAAAAAAGCTTATATGGTAAAATTTCTAAATAAGAAAGAGGAAATTTTTGGTTAGGTTTTTAAATAACAAATACATAAAAGAGAACACTTTACCTTATATAAAGTCAATGATATCTAATCCGGGGGCAGGAAGAAACCCATCTAGTTACTCTCCTGCTCTTTTTCTATGCTACAATTTAAAACGAGGTAAACAGCAATGACTAAGAACCAGAAAATAGAAATGCTTTCCAGTGAAGTGAAAGCCCTGCAACAGAAATTAGATATTTTTACAAAAGCAGGAAACAACAGTACAAATGATATAAAAAGTACATATGATGAAAAAATTTCCGTCCTTATAAAAGAACTTGAATATGAAAAAATGCAGTACCAGGATTTAAGGCAGGAATTAGAAAGAACAAAGAAAAATTATGAAGAATTATATGCCAGGCAGTTAAAGTTTTTAAAGCCTGGCATTTTTAAATTTATACACAAGATTAAATACATGTTTATAAAACACTGATGCAACCAGTAACAAGCCACAAAAACAGGAAGGAGGTATCCAAAGTGATTGCTACAGATTTTGAATTTAATGGTGTGAAAGCCAGTGATGTAAACTTAGCTATAGTGGATTTTAACTCACCATCAAGAGAAGGCGTGGTTTCTTCTGGTGGTAAAATTACGTTCAACAGTTCCAAGGCTGTAAACAGCCATAAATGGAATTTCCATGGTTCACATTATGAGGAACAGCTTTCCTTTTCTTTCCAGGTAGCAAGGATTAACCTGGAAAGGCTGCCACAGGAAGTGCTCCCTGCCAGTCCTTATGAAAAAGCCTATTACATGAGGTGGCTCTGCAGGAAAGACGGGTATAAATACCTCCGCTTCTTACAAAACGGGTATGAAAGCATCTTCTATAATTCAAAAATTGATTTGGAATGGATTAATTATGGAGGCTGTACATATGGTGCAGAGCTTACAGTTACATGTGATGCACCTTTTGGTTATTCACTTTTACAATCCTATGAAGCACGTCTGTCATCTGGTAACTCTTTTACCATATACAATGACTCAGATGAAACAGGCTCTGTAATGCCACAGTTAATTGAAATAGAAATATTAACTGATGGTGATTTCAGGCTGTCTAATTCCTTAGACCCGCTTCTTATGGTTAATTACCTGGATTTAAGCGGGGACACTGTAATAAAAGGCTGTAAAAAAGGCGAAGTTATTACAATAAATGGCATAACAAAACAGATTGCAACAAGCCTTCTATCACATGACGTATCAAACAGTTTTAACTATGTTTATCCACGCTTAATTAAGTATCCAATAACACAGCTTTCATCATGGGCAGATGCCTATGAAAAATGCACAGTTATAATATACAGCCTTAATAATGATATTGCCAGCAGCCATAATTACGCATTTTATTATGCCATAAATACAAACGGTACTAAATCTTCTGAAACAGTTTATGATGCACTCCTTAAAAAGTACATATATTTCAAAAATTATATAGAAAGTGTCATTAACGAGTACCAGGGATATGTGGATAAAGATAATGACAGGATAGAAGCCATAGACAAAAGACTTAATGAAATAAATGCTGCCTGTAACCTTGAAAATTACCTTGGAAAGACCCTGTATAATGAACTCCTTTCATTTAAACGTGAACAAGTATACAACAACAATAACTTTATATCTGACGGGCTTGATGATTCACAGTTAATGGCCCGTATTGAGGAACTTATAGACCTTGCCAAAGAAGAGCTTGCCAAAGCCTGCCAGTTACAATACACCATTACAATAAAAATGGGAAACCTGCTGTCAATAGCAGATTACAGGGATTATTACCAGTATTTTGCATTGGGCAATTATATAAGAGCAAGATATGACAGCAGCCTGGTTAAAATGAGGCTTGCCAGTGTATCATTTGATTTCAGTCCCGTTGAAAACATTGATGTAACATTTTCAGACACATTAACTGGCAATTCCCTAAGCAGCAGTACAGCAAAAATACTGGAAAATGCAAAATCAATGGCTACAAGTTTCAGTTACATAAAACGCCAGTCCGCAGCAAATGACAAGAAACTGGACAACTTCACCAGTATGTTTGAAAACGGGCTTGATGCAACCAAAACACTTGTGATGAACTCAGACAATAATTTCAGTTAATTGTCTATACTCCTTGCTTTTTATACCATTAATAAATAATAATACAATACCACTTATTACTCCTGTTGCCAATCCTTGTAATATGTTTGTTGCTTCTTCATATCCTCCTGGTAAAAGAGATACTATTAATAAAAAAGTAGCAATTATAAATAATACCACTATTGTTTTTTCATGTCTGCTTAATAATTTCACTTAATACTGTCCTCCAAAATTAACTAAATTTTTTATCTATATCTAATATGTATTTTCAAAAGTTGCATTTATTAATAACAAAATATAGCCTTTTACATGTTTATTTTTAATTATTTTTTTGACCCCAATTATAACGGTCTATGACGGTCTGAAATGGTATTTTTATAGACAATGCCAGATAACAAAAGCCTGTAAATATGGCATTTACAGGCTTTTTAAAAGTGGAGCTGAGGGGAGTCGAACCCCTGTCCGGACCCAGATCCAATGTACTTCTACTGTCATAGCAAGTGTTTAGACATTCCCTCCAGGTAACGCCCACTAGCAGGCTTTACCCTTTAGTAGCTTCATGAATTTTCTGCTGCTTCAAAGCTTTAGCAACAGAGTGTTCCGCTGGGGTGACACTGGTTATCCCCGCCGCGGAAAGCGGAGGCCAGTGAGCTGCGCTTAGGCAGCTAATGCTAAATTGTCTTCAGCGTTTATATTTTAGTTGGACTTTTAACGTAGTGCCCGCTACGGACAGCTTCTCCATCTTCAAAAGACCCGTCGAAACCAGTACAACCCCTTGTTTACTATTTAACCCCGTACCATGTCCCGCAATACATATCTGGACATGGTACGGGAATACTTATTATAAATATATACAATTAATACATTTTTATACTATAACACATATCTGGATATTTGTCAAAAAATAAATCCAACAGGCACAGCTTAATTATGGAAGGCTGGATTATTACGCTGGATTCAATAAAGATTTTGTACCTTAAACTTCCTTTCTGCCTCCCTGCGCTGGTCTTTTTTAGCAATATCCTGTCTCTTATCATAAAGTTTCTTACCCTTTGCAAGACCAATTTCAACTTTTACAAGGCTTCCTTTGAAATATACATTTAGTGGGACCATTGTATAACCCTTCTGTGCTATCTGGCCTTCAATTTTACGTATCTCATGACGGTGCAGAAGGAGCTTTCTTGTCCTTATGGGGTCTTTATTAAAAATATTCCCTTTCTCATATGGACTTATATGCATATTATAAACATATATTTCACCTCTGTACAGACGTACAAAAGCCTCTTTAATACTGCATTTGCCCATACGGAGCGACTTTACTTCTGTACCAGCAAGTGATATTCCAGCTTCATACTTTTCTTCAATAAAATATTCATGGAATGCCTTTTTATTGCCTGCTACTAATTTAGTAGTTTTCTTTGCCATATTACAAATAACCATATCCTTTCAATATACTAATTATTATTAGAACCTTTACGCTTCTTTGCAGTTATTATGCGTCTTCTTTTTACAAGTACTCTGTTTTGTACCGCCTGTTTTCCTGCAGAATGCAGACGCTTACCGCCTGTCTTGTAAACTGCTGCCTTACTGCCCCTCTTTATTTTTGAAGCTTTTACAGGTTTTCTTATACCGCTTTTGCTTATACCCGTCTTTGCAACATTTTTAATAACATCCCCTGTATTAATTCTTACAACACGCTTTGGTGAAACAGGAACATTTATAACCGGCTTTTTCTTTACAATCATTCTCATACGCCTGTCAAGTGGGCTTACAAAAATTCCTCCCAGCCTTTTTTCCTGCTTTTTCTTTTTTCTGGTACCTGCTGTACGTCTAAGCTTCTTTTCCCTTACAGGTGCAAACAATGGAATAAGCTTCTTTTCTTTTTCTTTTAATTTTATCTCCTGTTTAGCTATTTCTTTATTTTCTGGTTTTTTATTTTTAAGTTCTTTATTCTTTAATTCTTTAGAAGCAGTCCCATCTGTCTTTTTATCCTTTTGCCTGTTATCTTTTTTGGCTTTCTTTATCTTCTTCTTATCCAGCCTGGCTGTTTCCCTGCCCTCTTCGTCCTCTTCTGCAATTATAAAATCAATTGTTTTAATAACCCTGTCAACAGCAGAAACTGTAACCTTTATTTTATCACCAAGCTTATACGTCCTTCCTGTATGCTCTCCTGTCATACTGTAATGTTCTTCATCAAAGAAATAGTAATCCCCTGGTATATCAGCAACTTTAACCATTCCTTCAACAGTATTAGGAAGTTCTACATACATGCCCCATGATGTAACACCAGAAATCATTCCCTCAAAGCTCTCACCAATAAACTGTTCCATATACTCAGCTTTTTTAAGCTTCTCAACTTCACGTTCTGAATCATCTGCGCGCCTCTCAAGCATACTTGATGCTTCTGCTACTTCTGGAAGTATTTTATTATAATGGCTGATTCTGCTGTCCTCAAGCCTTCCATGAATATTTTCCTTAATAATACGGTGTATCTGTAAATCAGGATAACGCCTTATTGGTGAAGTAAAGTGACAATAATATTTCATTGCCAGACCGAAATGCCCGCCGCAGTTTGTAGCATACTTTGCCTGCCTCATTGAACGGAGAGCAAGCTTACTGATTAATGCTTCTTCTGGTTTTCCTTTCACATTATTTAAAAGTTTCTGTATTTCCTTTGGATGTATTTCATCATTTGCCCCTGTTTTTAATGTATAGCCAAAATTATTTACAAAAATGCCAAGCTGCAATATTTTTTCACTGTCAGGTGTATCATGCACACGGTATACAAAAGGAAGTTCCTGCCAGAAATATTCCTCTGCAACCGTCTGGTTGGCAGCAAGCATAAATTCCTCTATAATCCTGTGGGCATTATTCCTTTCATACTCTTTAATTTCTAATGGCTTCCCCTTTTCATCAAGTATAATTTTACTTTCAGGAAAATCAAAATCAACCGAACCCCGTTTAAACCTTCTTTTCCTTAAAATAGCAGCAACTTCATACATAAGGGCAAACATAGGGATAAATTCCCTATATTTCTCCTGTTCTTCCTTATCCTCCAGCTCAATTATTTTATTTACACTGGTATATGACATCCTTCTGTCTACATTAATAACACTCTCTTCTATCTTATGGCTTATAATCTCTCCAGACTGGTTTATATCCATAACACATGAAAGCGCAAGCCTGTCCTCCCCCTGGTTAAGTGAACATATACCATTAGAAAGTTTATGGGGAAGCATAGGGATAACCCTGTCCACAAGATAAACACTTGTGCCACGTTTTAATGCTTCTTTATCAAGAGGTGAATTCTCCTTAACATAATAACTTACATCAGCTATATGGACTCCAAGCTTATAAATATCTCCCTCTTTTGACAATGTAATTGCATCATCAAGGTCTTTCGCATCTTCGCCATCTATTGTAACTGTCTGTAAATCCCTGTAGTCAGCCCTGCCTTCTTTCTCTGCTTCACTAACTGTGTCCTCTGTCTTCTCCACCTGCTCCATTACAGCTTCCGGGTATGCTTCTGGAAGCCCATAAGCCTTAATAATGGATTTTATATCAACGCCAGGGTCATTGATATGTCCTATAATTTCTATAACGCGTCCTTCAGGGTTTCTGCTGCCACTGCCATAATCTGTAATTTCAACAACTACTTTATGTCCTGTAATTGCCCCTCTGCCACAAGCTTTTGGAATATAAATGTCCTTTCCAAACTTCTGGTTATCCGCAATTACAAAACCAAAGTTTTTACTTTTAGAATAAGTACCTACAATTACACCATTGCCTCTTTCTACAATTTCAGTTACAGTACCTTCACGTTTCTTGCCATTCTTTTTTTCTTCAATGGCAACCCTTACTGTATCACCATCAACTGCACCTTTAGCATGTCCCCCTGCAATATAAATATCTTCTTCTTCACCTTCAATCCTGACAAATCCAAAATCCCTCTGTGTACCCATATACTTTCCAGTTTTAATATTATCAGGCATAAGCTTAATCCTGCCTTTGGAATTAACTTGCAATTTCCCTTCCCCGGAAAGTTCTTCAATTACCTTACGCAAATCTTTTTTCTGCTTAGAAGGAACCTGCAGTACAACACCCATTTCTTTAACAGTCATAGGCCTGTATGTCTTTGATGCAGCGAACTCCAGAATAAGCCTTTTTTTACTATCCAGTTCTTCTCTTGTCATATCCATTCCTCCCCCGTTTTCCATTTTTATATTTTACATAAGCACCTGCTTCTGCAAAAATGCTGCAAAGCAGCAATATAACTGGATTCCTGTCCGTTGTTATATTTATCCCAGGCAGTACAGTTTTCTCTATAATAGTAAAAAAAGTGCAACGTAATATCCATACGCTGCACCACTAAGCTTTCGTAGTTACTATCCAGCCTTATGGCTTAATAGTAACATAACAGTACTTCCAGCACTGGTTATACATTTTGCATAAAAAATATACAAAATAGCACTGTAAAACTCATATTTTTGACGAAAGGCAAGCCAAAAATCCCCGCATTTTCATAGAAGACTGGACTGTTACCTTCCGCACCATTACAAATACCTTTTATATTGCAAAAGCTAATATAAAAAGCTATAATGTTTATGAAAAAATACTAAGATTTAATAACAATGAAAGCACGATAAATACTGCTGCAAGAATTCTAGTTGCAAGTACAAGCCCGCCTTCCATTGAACGTCCCTTGTTCTTACCCCAGTAAGTTTCAGCAGCACCACTAATTGCCCCTGTCAGGCCTGCCTGCTTGCCTTCCTGCATAAGTACAATAACAGCTAATGCAACAGATACAATAATGTATACAATTAACATAATGCCATGAATCATCTTAATCATAAAAATATCCTCCATTCCAGTGTAACCAATATATAGTTAAAAATACCACTGTATGTATAAAATACAAAACAACGTACTTGTACAGTATACCACAATGTATTTGTTGTTTCAAGTATTTTCTAAAAATTTACCACGTCCGTTTCATAAAAATCCCAGTTATTCTGTGCTGGGAAACGGACGCAGGGTTTCTGCGTCCAGGCTGTTATTATTCCATGACAGGTGCACTTTGGAGGTGCTGGTTCCCGTACTTTGGGATTTTATTAAAAAATTCTTAAAAAAATAAAAGAAATTTGTGCACATTTACATAAAATATGTTATACTTAAATCAGGTTATTTATAAAATTTAAGTTATATAAAGGAAGGTACTGGCATTATGAAAAAAATATTTAAGCGCATTTTTATGGGCATAATAGCTGTTGCTGCTGTTGCCTTTATTATTTATACAATGGTGGCAGGAAACCGCACAAAATTTTATGATGATGAAAGCACTACCGGGAATACAAGTGGAAATCTTCTAAATGGAGGGCTTTTCTGTGAGAATGAGGGTAAAATATATTTTGCAAACCCTTATGATGAAAATAAACTTTATTGCATGGACAGCGACCTTTCCAATGCAAAAAAACTGCTTGATGACAGGGCAAGCTATATAAACTCAGCTGGAAGCTACATTTTTTATACAAGACGAAATGACCAGATAAAAAATGATGTTGATGCATTATTATCAATAAGCACAACAGGACTTTTCAGGGTTAATACATCAGGACATGGCATTAAAAGATTATATGATGACCCTACACAGGTGGTATGCCTTTATGGAAATGATATTTTCTACCAGCACTATGACCAGAAAAAAGGTCTTGAACTTTACTCTGTAAAAATAGATGGCAATGATAATAAGAAACTTCTTAATGAACCTGCTGCCCCTTATGCATTACATAATGGCAAGATATACTATACTGGCTGGAATAAAGACCATTACATACACTCACTTGGAACAAGCGGTTCAGGTTCACAGGTAATATATGCTGGTAACTGCACAAACCTTGCAAGGCAGGGAAGTTACCTGTACTTTATGGATATGGAACAGGACTACAGTTTATGCCGTGTTTCACTTGATGGTTCTTCTGTTGAAACCCTTATAAACAAGCGCCTTGCTACTTATAATATATCAGAAGACGGCACAACAATATTTTACCAGGTTGATAATGGCACAGAAAATGGTTTATACAAACTGGAGCTTCCAACAATGGAAACGAGCCTTATTTCAGAAGGAGATTATAATTATCTCAACCTTACTTCTGAATACTTATTCTATGAAACATTTGACCAGAACAGGCTTTTTACATATAACCTCACAACAGGACAGACACGGCAGCACACAATTGAAAAATCAAAATAATAATTAAAGGTTACCAGGATTAATCCCAGTAACCTTTATTCATTGTACATTTTAATATAAACTTTTCTGGAAGCTTATCATAATACATGCCTGTTTTATAGCCCGCAAGTTTAAATACACATTGTAATATAAAATAAAATGCCTTAAATACCTTACCACGTTTAATTAAACTTTTTATTATTTTTCCGGCATAGCCTGCACCCTCTTTTTCAGATGAAATATTTCCAAATATTTCACTGTATTGTTTCTGTGATACCCCAAGGTCAAAATTTCTTTTAAACTGCTGTATACATGTATAGGAATGTGAATGTATTACTTTAGCCTCTGCACAGTATGCAATATTATAGCCTGCATTAATAACCTTGGATGCCATTATCATATCTTCATTAAAAATTGTCTTTTTTACAAAGCCTCCGAGTTCTTCATATACACTTTTCCTGTACATTGCACATACATCAGAACAGAAATATGTTTTTATACCAAGTTTGTCCATATCATTTTTTGATTTAACAGAACTTTCTTTAGGGTAATTATAATTCCTGGTCATTTTCTCAAGAATATCTGCATCTTTCCCTGCCATCTGCCGTCCATATGAAATAGCAATATTTTTATCCGCCATAGGCACAAGCAGCTTTTCAACAAGCCTGTTATCTTTAGGGATGGCATCCTGTGTCATAAACAACATGAATTCCGCATCTGAAAGCCCCGCACCAAGACGCCTTGTAGCACCATGGTCAAATTCTTTCTTTAATACAGGATGTACTGAAACAATACCCTCTGCCAGACCTTCCATTAAGCTGCTGCCATTATCAAGTGTCTGTAACAGGTAAATATGGTTTACCTGTACAGTCTGCTTTAATAACCTTCCTAATATATTTTTAAATCCTGGCCCTGGTTTATATACTGGAATTATAATATCCACACCTGGTTTAATTTCCTTGTCTGCTTTATCCTCCATCACGTTTCCTTTCTTCCCGTCTGTAAAATTTCTGTTAATTGTTTAACAGTCTTTCTACAAGAACAACTGCTTCCTGCGCATCCTTTGAATACCCATCAGCCCCTATTTCATCCGCAAACCCTTGTGTAATAACTGCACCACCAATTATAACTTTGCAGCCAGGATATTTTTCATGTACAAGCCCTGTTACCTTCTTCATTTCCATCATTGTAGTTGTCATAAGGGCTGAAAGCCCTATAATATCTGCTTTTGCTGCTATAGCTGCATCTACAATCTTTTCTGCAGGCACATCTTTCCCGAGGTCAATAACATTATATCCATAATTCCTAAGCATTAATGCAACAAGGTTTTTCCCAATATCATGTATATCATGCTCCACTGTAGCTATAACTATAGTGCCCAGAGGTTCTTTGCTTCTGTTCTCTGCAAGTAAGGGCTCTAAAACTGCTATTCCTTTTTCCATTGTCTTTGCACTTGAAATTAGCTGTGGCAGGAAATATATCTGCTTGTCAAAAAGTTCCCCGACATGGTTTATTGCAGGAATAAGGCTTCCATCAATAATATCCTGTGCCCCTCTTCCATTTTCAAGAACATCTTTTACAAGTTCTTCTATTTTATTCTGCTTTCCTTTTACAACTGCTTCAAAAAGCAAATCGCACAAGTTGCCATTTAAAATATTTCCATTTAAAATATTTTCACTGCTTCCTGCCTTAACTACCGCTGCTTCTGGATTTATCTCACCATTTACAACAGAGACCTTATGTTGTGTAACCCTGCCAATATAACCTGTCCCAGCTTCTGGTTTATCCATAAGAAGCTCTGCCGCAAATACAGAATGCATTAAAAGGTCCTGTGACGGGTTAGCTATTGCCATAGTAAGCCCCTGGCTTATTGCTATTGACATAAAGCTGCTGTTTACAAACATTCTTTCTGGAAGCCCGAACGATATATTGGAAAGCCCGCATATAGTTGCAACTTCCAGTTCATTCTTACAATACCTTATAGTTTCAAGCGTTTCAATTGCAGCCCTGCTATTTGCCCCAACTGTTGCAACAAGCCCGTCAACAATAATATCATCCTTTGAAAGCCCCTGTTTTAAGGCTTCATCAATTATTCTATGGATTATGCTGTTCTTCTCAGCCATATCTTTTGGAAGCCCTTTTTCAGACAATGGCAGGAGTATAAACATTGCACCATACTTTTTGGCAACAGGAAGAAGCCTTTCAAACTTTCCAGGTTCAAGTGATATTGAATTTATTAACGCCCTGCCTGGATAAATACGTAATGCCTCTTCCACAACATCAGGATGGCTTGAATCAATAGAAAGTGGAAGGTTGCTGGCAATAGAAAGTTCATTAACAGCCTTAACCATCATTTCCTTTTCATCAATACCATTCATGCCCATATTCACATCAAGCACTGATGCTCCAAGTTCCTCTTGTGACTCTGCCATCTCTGTAACAATATCAAAACAGCCCTCACGGAGTTCCGCCTGTAATGCCTTTTTCCCAGTAGGGTTAATCCTTTCACCTACCACAATGAAATTGCCACCAAGCTCTATATCCAGCACATTCCTTTCCGTTGAAAGTGCACGTCTTTTAACATTTCCTTTACGCGCTGTAAATAAAACATTGTCTTTTAATGATTTCTCTTCCAATAAAGAACAAAGTGCCTGTATATGCGTCGGAGTAGTACCACAGCAGCCACCAAGGATATCAGCGCCTGCCTCCACAAGTGCAAGCATCTCCTCTGCAAAACCATCTGGTTCTAAATCATACACTGTATTCCCATCTGCATCAAGCTGTGGAAGCCCTGCATTTGGTTTTGCGGCGACAGGGATATCTGCATATTCTGCCATCTTCTTTACGGTCTGCACCATTTTGCCAGGACCAGTTGAACAGTTTACACCAACAGCATCCACACCAAGCGCATTTAAAACAAGTGCGGCTGTCCCTGGGTCTGTTCCATACAATGTACGCCCGTCTTCATTAAATGTAAGAGTAACCATTACTGGCAGGTTACATGTTTCTTTAACTGCAATAACCGCAGCACGGCATTCCTGCAGGCTCATCATTGTTTCTACAACAATAAAATCCACACCTGCTTCATAAAGATACATTACCTGCTCTTTGTAAATATCCACAAGTTCTTCAAACATAAGATTTCCAGCAGGATATACCTGTTTTCCAGTCATGGTTATATCACCAGCAATATAAATATCCCTGCCTGCATCTGCATCCCGGACAGCTTCCTTTGAAATATCTACAAGCCTCATATTAATGTCCCTGGCATTATCCGCAAGCCCATATTCTGCAAGTTTAATCCTGTTTCCAGAAAATGTTGGTGCATAAAGCACATCTGAACCAGCCTTTATATATTCTATCTGTAAATTCTTAAGCACATCTTTATTTTCTAAAATCCATTCTTCAGGGCATACACCAGCAGGCATCCCGCGCTTCTGTAAATTAGAACCTGTCGCCCCGTCAAGAACCAGTTTCCCATGTTTTAACCTGTCAATAAAATTCTCTTTAGCCATATAGCCCCCAATCTTCCAAAACAATCCAGATACCCTGTTGCATACATATGGTACATGACCTGGCTTCACTTTAGCAAGTCCGCCCCTTACAGAACATTTCATGGACTTCCATTCCAGTTCCAAGCCCATGTGCACACAATCTGTATACCCAGTTTATTATCTTTTCCAACTCTACACTGTCCCTGCCACCTGGAATAGTAAAATACTGGTTTAAAGCAATTATATAAACCAGCTCCAGTTCTCCATAAACCTGGCAGAACCTTTCAGCTTGTTTTTCATCTGGTAATTCAAGATATCTGCTAAATATCCTGTATTCTAAATAATTTGCAAAAGCATTTTTATATCTCTCTTTTACAAAACTATCAAATTCTTCAAACTGTAAAACAATCTGTGCTGCACTTTTTTCTTTCTCAAAATAATCAAAACTGCCTTCCAGATAAACAATTTCTTTATATTTTATTATAGTTCCCAGAATATCATCTGCAATTTCCATAAAACAGTTATACATATATATGTAATCCTGTGCTGTCCTTTTGCTTGTTATATATCTTTCAAATATTTCTCTATATTTACACATTTCACTTGCAATAAAAGGAATATCCTGCATCTTAATTGCAGAGATATCCCCTTTATTGCCAAGTTTATAAAATTCTATTTCCTTATTTACAATATAATCTGCTGTTACTGGACACGAAGCCGCCATAGAAATCCATAACAGCCCGTTATGTTTTGCAGCAAGTCTCGGAAACTTGCGGCATGTATTGCAAAGCATTTCCTCACCCGCATTTCTCTGTATCCTGCAAAGCCCGTCTTTATCAAGCATACTGCACTTTCCGCCACTCTTTGTAGAAAAATATCTGGTCCCGTCTGCTTTATAAATATTTGACAATATATCTTCCCTTAAAACTCTATCCTGGATATTTCCAAAACGCTTAAAATCTTCATCAGATACTACAATCCGCCAGCCAGAACAGCATGTATAATTACAACTGCCTGCACTACACCTGAAACCATTATAAAGCCCAAGAATTATTCCTTTCACCAGGCATGTCCCTTCTGTCAGAATATAATTTCTGACTTGTCTTTAAGAAGCCTTGCACCATTAGTAATAACCAGAATCCCTGTACAAATTCCGGTTACAATTAAAAGAATTCCCATAACAATATTAAAAGCACCAACTGACTTCATAGTTTTATATATTTTTTCGCCCATAATTATCCTTTTCCTTTACAAATTATTTTACACCATACTGTTTATAATATTCATCAATAGCTTCTTTTATATTATCATCAATTAATACCTTGCCGCCACACTCTTTATTATAAAGGCACTCTATAACATCATCCATAGACACAATAGCATTAACAGGAAAACCATATTTCTCCTGTATTTCATCCAGAGCAGTTTTATCTGTTGAAAGCCCTCTTTCCATGCGGTTTAATGAAACTACCAGGCCTTTAATTTCTATATCTGCCTGTGCTTTAATAATTGGAAATGTCTCTTCAATAGATTTGCCAGAAGTAGTTACATCCTCAACAATAACTACCCTGTCTCCATCTTTCAGGCTGCTTCCAAGTAAAATGCCCTTGTCCCCATGGTCTTTAATTTCTTTACGGTTAGAACAATACCTTATATCTTTGTTATAAAGTGTGCTGTATGCCATAGCTGTAGCAACACTAAGCGGTATTCCTTTATATGCAGGCCCAAACAATACATCAAAGCCATCACCATAGTGTTCATGTATTGCCTGTGCATAATACTTTCCAAGCCTTATAAGCTGTGTACCTGTATTATATAAGCCTGCGTTCATAAAAAACGGGGATTTACGCCCACTTTTTAATGTAAATTCACCAAACTTTAATACACCAGTTTCTGCCATAAACGTAATAAATTCCTGTTTATACTGTTCCATCCTGAATAAATCCTCCTGTTTAATCATGCAGCCTGCGTGCCGCATGTTGATTATAAAATACTATAGCCTGTCCATTGGCAGAACATCTTGCTGCTTTATGGCACCCGGCATAAGATTATTTATAAGTTAAATTCTGCTGATGCCCCTTCAGCAACAATACGGTACCTGCCAGAAGGCAGTTTTCCGTATGGAGTTAAATCATATGATTTCTTTACCTTGCCCCCAGCTTTTATTATATAGGCAATATCATTAAAAGCCATATCATCTTTTACGGGTATATCATACCATACGCCGTCCAATTTTGCCTGGACTGAAAAATACTCACTATAATAGTTTTCTTTCTTTTTCTTATTTTTTAATTTAACTTCCAGTTTTGTTCCTTTAATCTTTACACTTGTAATTTCCAGGCCATGTGGCTGGTTTTTCTTGCTTTTCACAAGAAACTTTGTATTCCATTTACCATTTTTTAAGGCAATACAACGTATATTAGGGAATAATGTTAATGGCATTTTATTTTTTTCCTGCCATTGGTAATCCTTAATCCTGGCAAAATCAATATCTGCTTTATAAATCCTGCCATCATCAAGGAATATATACCCTCCATACCATATAAAACCTATAAATGCCCCTTCTTTGCTGCCAATTTCTAAACCATACATATTACCTTTTAATTTATCTGTATCTACACTTTTTACTACATCACCAGGTTTTATTCCATTAATATAATCAACAATCTCCTGTTCCCCATCCTTGTCAAACAGCCAGCAACATTCTGCTGTATTATTATTATATTCCCAAAAACACATTGCACTTGTTTCTACACTTGCATTCTCTAAAAGCGGTAATCCAGCAGCATTTTCCATCCTGTTATTATCTGCCCTGCTTATAGCACAAGCTGTATGGCTTTCTGTTACACTATTACCAGATATATGTGCACCAGCGTTTAAAAACAGTGCCATACAGACTGGCAGGGCAGCAATTCTTAATATAAACCTCCTCATACAAACCACTCCCTTTACAAAATAACCAAAACAATCTAGTATCTATTAGTAATTGTATAATATAATTATTGGAAATGCAATCATTTTTCTTATCTATTCTAAAGCAGCAAAAACAGGAAAAGCCACAAACACACCTTTCCTGTCTTAATATACCCTGAAATAAATTTTTATTTTACGTTAACCACCACTGTTGTTTTTAATTCCTTATTTTCTAATACAAATTCTTTATCATTAATTTGTTTCTGGCCTGCAACTTCCCTTTTTACAATAATTTCTGCTTTCCCCTTTTTCTTAGCTTTAACAGACCCTTTGAAAGTACGTGCTTCAATATAATCTATGTCCCCGCTGTTTTTATTTTTCCAGTCTGAAGGCATTTTTGCATTAATAATATTTTTATTTTTTACTGTAATTGTTGGTATGGCAGGACCTGCTTCACTATCTTCATCAATAACAAAAGACATATTAATTGTCTGGCCTTTTTTCATATTTATTTTTATATTCTTTAAACCTGCAAAGCTAAAAAATGAACCATTTTTATATTCTATCTTTTTTAAGCTGGCAGGAAGCACAATCCCTGTTAATTTCCCACAGTCTGCAAATGCACCAGATGCTATACTGCTTGTTTTAGCAGGAACTTTATATGTCTTACCGCTTTTAGCAGCAGGGTATGTTACCAGCTCTGTTCCAGATTTTACCTTTTTAAACAAGACACCATCTTCAGACTGGTATTTTTCATTACCTTTTTTAACCTTAATCTCTTTTAATGACGTACAGCCCTTAAATACATTATATCCTAGCACCGTTGTTTTTTCTGGAATTGTAATGGAAGTTAATTTTTTACAGCCTGAAAATGCCCCGTCACCTATACTTGTTACTCCATCTGGAATTATAACAGAAGTTAATTTTTTACGGCCTGAAAATACCCAGTCATTTATACCTGTTACCTCATCTGGAATAACAACCCTGGTATCTGTTCCATTATAACCTGTTAATATTCCGTCATCATTAATAATAAAGCCTGTTTCTGCTGCATTGGCAATACTGGCAGTATCCCTTTCTACCGGCTGCCCGTTAATACCAGCTGCAAAAATGCCTAATGTAAACAAAGTAAATAATAAATATTTTTTTCTGTTTTTCATAATCTTTCTTCCCTTCTGTTTATTTGCAACTACTATAGTAGTATACAGGCTTTATTATAGTTCTCTAAATTGTCAATATAATGTCATTTATATTTAATTTATAATACACATTTCTATCTTTTTTCCATCAATATATTAACAACATTTATATTCCCAACCCATACAATATTTTCCTTCAAATAAATACTATACATTGCTTTTTCTTGATTATTTAATGAATTAAATAGTGTATTATACTCCTGCTTTTCTGGAAATGGGAATTCCATACAAGTTATTTTTATATCTGTCTGGTAAATGCCATGCTTTAAAAATAAACTGGTAATTTCATCTTGTGTATAAAAACCAATATGCCCATCTCCTTTTACTTTCATAAATTTATCTATAATCCTGTCTTTGTCAGATGGATTTCTAACTGGGTCAGATAAAAGAACTTTTCCCTTTTTACGCAAAATTCCCGCAATTTGTTTTACTGCACTTTCCACATCTGGAAAATGGTGGAACGCATAGCGTGAGGTAATAATATCCTTGCTCTCATTTGCAAATGGATAATTTATCCCATCAAAAGAACAGAAATGCAGATTTGCAATATGCTCCTTTTCTGCTTTAGCCTGGTTCTGCTTAATTACTTTTTCTGTAATATCAATTCCTGTAACATTACAATTCCTGTTCTGTTGTGCAACAGGAAAAGCCAGATAACCAGCACCTGTACCGATATCAAGCACTTCACTATACTGCTCTAATGGCAGCATATTTAAAAGTAAATCCAGATGCTTGTCATCTTTAATAATACTACTGTATTTTTTATTTAATAAAATTTTCTCAAAACTTTCTTTTGCATTTTGTACAGCTTCCTTTGAATCCATAAAATTCCTCCTTGTCCAGAAATATTTTTCTTACCTTTCTATCAATTAAAACCCTTATGTCTATGGCATATTTTTAAATTACATAAAGTTCCATGTTTCTTAAACTGCTTCACTTCCCGTTTTATAATATTTTGCCTGTGTATTCCACAATTTATAATATAACCCCTCTTTCTCTTTTATAAGGCTGCCATGGCTGCCTCTCTGCACTGCCTTTCCATTATCAATCACAAGTATGTCATTACAGAACTGGCAGCTTGAAAGACGGTGTGAAATATATACAGCAGTTTTTGTTCCAACCAATTCATCAAATCTTGAATAAATTTCATATTCTGCCAGCGGGTCTAATGCAGCAGTTGGTTCATCAAGTATTACAAATGGCGTATCATGGTAAAGTGCCCTTGCAATAGCAACTTTCTGCGCCTCACCGCCAGAAATATCCACACCGTCTTTATCAAAATCTTTATAGACTGGTGTGCCAAGCCCATCAGGCAGTTTTTCCAAGAGGGATGAAAGCCCTGCCCGCCTAAGGGCATCTTCTGCTTTTTCCCTGTCATATTCCACCGAAGCTGCAACATTCTGTCCTAATGGCAAAGCAGGAATTTTAAAATCCTGGAATACCACACTAAAAAGTGAAAGGTATTCTTTATAATCATATTTCCTGATATCAATTCCATTTAAGAATATTTCACCTTCTGTTGGGTCATACAGCCTGCATAACAATTTAATAAATGTTGTCTTGCCTGAACCATTCTTTCCAACTACTGCAAGCCTTTCACCAATATTAAACTTAATAGAAAAATTCTTAAGCACATACTTTGATGAACCTGGATAACGGAAAGAAACATTATGGAATTCTATTGCGAATTTATTATCATCCCTTTTTTCCACTGGAAGTGTCCCTTTATATTTTTTATTTGGTATATCCAGAAAATCAAAATACATCTTTACATATTTCGTATTACCTGCAAGTTCCGTAGATACTTTTATAAATTTGCTAAAGTAAAATAAAAACCTGCTTATACATCCAGCATACAAACACACGCTGCCAACAGATATAGCATTATTCAGTACCATTACACCCAGTATAAAATAAATTAACCCTGAAAAAACAGTTTCTATAATGCCAGACCATGCATTCCTGGTTTCATCCAGACGCCCTATAGAATTAACTTTACCATTTAGTTTACTAAATAAGCTCTCTATATAATATGACAATAAATTCTGCTGCTGGAACATGCGTATAATTTTCCCACATTTTTCTGTACTAATATATTCTTCTGTATAAAAATGTATCTGTCTGAATAATGGGAGCATTTCTTCATTTTTCTTGTATATATTTTTTTGTGCATAATTATTTTTATATAAAGCAAGAGCCATAAGCAATGCAAAAATTGCAATAAATAAAAATACAACTAATACCGCCTTAGCAGGCTCTCCCGCAAACACTATACTGCTCTTACTGGCAAGGTATATTGTATAAAATAACATTATCAAAATATTAACCCCAGACGATATTACAGGCAGGACATTCCAGAACAATTTGTTAAGTCCTCCTCCATCTGCATTATCCCTTGCCATTGAATCAATATCCCTGCGGAGGTTCTGTATTGCTTTGGATTCCATATATTCATAATCCATGTCCATAATTTTCCTGTTAAGCTGCACATTCGCCAGTTCCCATACATTTGAACCACAATAATAATAGTAATGTGCTAAAATCCAATGCAAAACAACTAATGTTATATGGCCGCCAACAAGAATTACTACATTTCTAATTAAAACCTCCCTTGCTGCCCCGTTTATTATATTATCAACAAGTATTGCAAGAAAAATATACGTCCAGTAGTCTATTAAAACCCATACTATAATTAATGTAAAACCCAGAAAATAATTCCAGGGAATAAGTTTATAAATAAAATTAATTCCACGTATATTTATCTTTAACATTTCTTTGACTGTCAGTTTTTTTTCTGCCATTATTCTATACCCTCCTTATAATATTTGCCCTGCAGTTCAAACATTTTTGAATATAAACCGTTTGTTGCAAGAAGCTCCTCATGCGTCCCCTCTTCAGCAATCTTTCCGCCATCTATCAGTAAAATCCTGTCACAGAACCTTGTACTTGAAAGCCGGTGTGATACGAAAAAGGATGTTTTGCCTTTTGCAAACTTTGAATATTTCTCATAAATATCATTTTCTGCCAGGGCATCCAGGGCAGCTGTTGGTTCATCTAGCACCAGTACACCAGCATTACGGTAAAGTGCCCTTGCAAGTATAAGTTTCTGTTTCTGTCCTCCTGAAAAATCCACGGCATTTTTATTAAGCGTTTTCTCCATAAGTGTATCTAATTTAAGTGGCAGTTTTCCTATTTCATCTTTAATTCCTGCTTGTTTAAGACATTCCCATACCCTTGAATTATCTGCATTATCTTTAACCATTGAAATATTTTCTTTTATGCTAAGCGGCATGAACTGTATATCCTGGAATGCACATGAAAACCAGGAATAACGCTCTTCAGGTTCCATCTGTGCCATATCCTTACCATTTAATAAAATCCTGCCACTTACAGGCTGCAAAAGCCCGCATATTAACTTCATTAATGTTGTCTTACCAGCTCCGTTTACACCAACTATTGCAACTTTCTCACCCTTTTTAACAGTTAAATCCAAATCTTTTAAAACCTCTGTCTTTGCACCAGGATAAGAAAATGAAACATGTTCAAGTGATATAGCAGGAGGTTCTTCTTTTACAGGAATGCCTCTCTCCCTTGTATTCTCCCCATAATCAATAAATTCCTTAAAACGCAGAAATTCAACAGACAACTGGAACAGCCTTCTTATATTATTTAAAAAATCTTCACTTAACAAAAAGTATAACGCCGGTCCCATTTCCGAGTAAAATACGACATCTGAAACGCTTACACTTCCATTCCACAGCCCACGTAATATAAATACAAAAAGCCATGCATAATATATTCCAAATATAACCGATGCCATAACTGAAACTGTACCTCTTGACCATAAACTTTTAGCTTTATATTTTAGCCTTTCCTTGCAGAAATGCCCTATAAGCCCTGAAAGCCATTCATCCATCTGGTACAGCCTTATATCCTTTGCCATGCTGAAATCTTCTGTTTTCCTTGTTACATAGTCCAGCTTCTGCCAGGCATCAGCTGCACCAACAGAATTTTTTTCTTCGTTTCTCATAACTGTCTTCTGGACAAGATACATTATAAATGGCATGACTACCAGTATAATAACCATTCCATATGACAATTTGCATAGATAGTATACATATAAAACCATATTTCCAGTTACAGCCGCAAGTGTAATAAGAGTCTCCATAAAATCAGCGATTTTAGCACGTTCCCATTCGTCACCAACACTGCCACTAAAAAGTGTTTCTTTTACTTTGCTCTTTAAATCTAAAAACTCCTTATTCTCCAGACAGGCATAATCAACATACATTAACTTCTGGCTGTATTCATTTTGCATCTTCTGGTTTAAAGCACGGTTAGAATATTTTATACGTGACAGCATTACAACCCTGGTAATAATGCTTAACAAAAGCAATGATATAACTATTAGCAGTGAAACTCCAAGATAAGACACACTTCTCTTCTCCTCAAGCTCCATAACTACCATTTTAGGCAAGTAAACCTGCAGGTAATTTGCCAGAATATAAGCAGGAAAAAACAAAAGCCCCATAAAATAAATGCTTTTCTTTTCTTTCCATATATATTTCATATACCCAGCAATCCCCTGGCTTGTTTTTTTCTTCATTTTTACCCCTCCTGTCCAGTCTTGTTGCATCCAGACATCCAAATTTTATGTATTTTGCCTGGATGTAATACTATATAAAAGAACAAAAATAATTGCAGAACTTATGTCCTGCAATTATATTACCATAAAATATTTACCTTATGCCCTGTCTGTCACAAGTGGTTTTTCCTAAAGCACAAACGGCAGCATTATTTCTGTTGAAAAAACACCTGGCTCATCTTTACGGTTAAGATAACCATGCCTTTCCTTAATAATTTTATCAATACGGTACAGTCCGAAACCATGTCCCTCACCCTTTATTGAATAATAATTTTCCAGTCTTTTTTTCTGGTTTGTGGAATTAGTTACAGAAATATAAAACTGCTTCTTAAATATCCCAATATATATTCTTATAAATCTTTGTTCCTCCGAAAAAATATTATTACATGCTTCTATTGCATTATCCATCAGGTTGCCAAAAAGTATGCAGAATTCCACATCAGAAACTGGCAGTTCTCCAGGAACTTTTGCTGTTACATCAAGCTTTATATTCTTTGACTTTGCCAGGGAAACTTTGCTGTTGACAATGGCATCTGCCATTACATTACCAGTTTTAATAACATTATCAACACTATTTAAATCTTCATTAATCTGTGAAATATAAGAAATACACTCCTCCCACTGCCCGTTTTCTACATAAATTTTAAGCACCTGCATATGGTTTTTATAATCATGCCGCCATCCACGCATTTCATGGTATATGTTTTTAATTTCTTCAAACTGTCTTCCAGCAAGAGTATTCTCATAATTTTCCAGTTCTTTTATAATATGTTTTGGCAGAAATATTTTAACAATTAACATGCTTGCAACAGCAATGCTTAATACAATAACTATGCAAATTAAAACTGCAAATTCCATAATCCCCTCCTGCTTTAATATGCAAATATTTTTTTATTTTTTCTGGAATAAAATTATAAAACATTCCAAATTTCATATCCTGTCCTGTTTATAGAAACTTATAAATTCTTCATTTACCTTGTTATAAAGCCTTCTGCTTACAGGTACCTCCATCTGGAAACCTGTCTTTTCATCCGATATAACCAGACTGCTTTTTCCTATAGAAATTATATACATAATATTTACAAGCACACCCCTGTGGCATGTAGTAAAATAATTATCCTGTAATTCTTTTTGTGCTTCTTTTAAAGAAGAATATACCTCAAACTCCCCTTTTGCTGTTGTATAATTTAATTTATGCGAAAACACCTCAATTTTATATATTTCTTTCTGCAAAAGTTTTACTGTTTTCTCTCCTGTATCAATTATTATAAATGGTTCCTGCAAATCTGCCTTTTCATAGATTCTGTTTAGACATAAATAAATCTTTTCAATATCTACAGGCTTAACCAGGTAATTTACCGCCCCAACCTCATAGCCTTCCATAATGTATTCTTTTTCCCCTGTCACAAATACAATAAAAACATCTTCCTTCATTCTTCTAAGCCTTTTAGCCAAGGCAACCCCATCTTCACCAGGCATTTTAATATCCAGGAAAAGTGCATCATATATATTATCTTCTAATGAAAACAGAAATGAAGATGCATTGCCAAATGAAAAAACCTCCGCCTGTATTCTGTTGTCTGCTGCCCATCTTTGTATTGTATTACATAACCAGGCTGCCTCTTCTTCCTGGTCCTCACAAACTGCAATCTTCATTAAATCATCTCCCCCTTTAGCTTTAAATACAGTCTGCCATTTAAATTTCTATCTGGAATTTTCCATATACAAGCCCGTCCCGTTATCAGAGTTCCAGACACACACCTGTTATAAATAAATTTTAATCCATACTGTACACATATATAAATTAATTATTGGATGCTATGCAGATTTCTTATAATGCTGGAATTTATTCTATCACAAACAGTTACATATTTCCAGCGGCAAAACCTGCTGAAGTCTGTCAGGCATGTATTCATTATTTTTCATTACTTTTTCTTAGTTTGAATGGTAAGTTGTCTTATCAATTTTCTTTTGCAAACAGAGAGTTAAGCGCCATATGGTTCTGGTCTGGATGTTGCCGTCCATTGTTCCTTCTTTTAGGCACAAAAAAGGCACATGGTTTACATTTTATTGTTTCCATGCGCCGTTACGCTATTATAAAGATATCGTGCCTCAAAAAGCAACAGCAATTTGTTATTGTCTGTCGTTAAAATATCCAGCGTGTCCTCTGTTGCATTTATATCTTCCGGGTGCAATGTCTTATACAGTTCCAACAAATTCTTTTTGAATTCATATGAATTTTCTGTATACTATATTTTCCTTTCAGCTTGCTGTAAATTTACCATAGTAATAATCTGGTTCTGCATTTCCTCAACGGTTTCAATTCTTACCCTGCCAATGTTATTTCTTGTCATTTCAAAATCCACATCTGGAAAAAGCTTCTCACACAAACTGTTAATTCCGGGTGAAGCTCCCATTAAGGCTGTAACAAGTATGTCAATGTCAAATAGTTTTAGCATTTCCCGCAATTCCTTTTCTGGAATTGCAGATATCTGCTCAAAATCCGTTATCCGTTTTGGCTGTATATCTGGCTCTAATATATCATTTATTGTAACATTATATAATTTGGAAATTTCCAGTAAAATCTCCAAGCCGGGAATAGTTGTTCCTGCTTCCCATTTTGAAACTGCCTGTCTTGATATGCCTAATTTTTCCGCTAATTCTTCTTGTGTATAATTATGGCTTTTACGCAGGAATTGTAAATATCTTGATATAATATTTATGTTCATAAAAATCCCCCTGCCGTGCTTTGCATGGCACAAATAGTAATGAAAAATGCTGTCTTAGAATCATTTTTCACACTAATCACTCCTTCACTGCTATTATATAGCATATAAGAAGAAGATAAAAGAATCTGGTAAGCGCAAAAAAGCAACTATTAGTTGCATAAATGCTATGTTGTGGCATCTCTTGTATCATTTACACCACTACCCTGTAAAAATCTTATGCTTTTATATCACAGCCATAATTTTCTCTAAGGATATTTACGTAATCTATATTTGTTCCAGTGCCTGTTCTAAATCTGCAATAATATCTTCTGGATTTTCAAGTCCTACAGAAAACCTTATAAGGTCCGGGGCAACCCCTGCTTCTATAAGCTGCTGCTCTGTCATCTGCCTGTGTGTATGGCTCGCAGGGTGCAGCAGGCATGTCCTTGAATCTGCTACATGTGTTTCTATGCTTGCAAGTTTTAACTTATCCATAAAACTTACTGAAATATCCCTTCCGCCTTTAAGACCGAAACAAAGTACCCCGCATGAACCATCAGGCGTATATTTTTTAAATAAACTATATGAATTGTCTGATGGGAGTGCAGGGTATTTTACCCATGCAACTTTTTCATGCTTAACAAGATACTCTGCTACTTTCAGTGCACTGCTGCAATGCTGCTTCATCCTTAAAGGAAGTGATTCAAGCCCCAGGTTTAAGTAAAAAGCATTCTGTGGTGACTGTATACATCCTAAATCCCTCATAAGCTGCGCTGTTGCTTTAGTTATATATGCACCTTTTCCAAAACGTGTAGCATATGTTATGCCATGGTATGATTCATCAGGAGTTGTCAGGCCTGGAAATTTATCTGCATATGCCATCCAGTCAAAATTACCACTATCAACTATACAGCCTCCAACACCTGCTGCATGGCCATCCATATATTTTGTTGTAGAATGTGTAACTATATCAGCTCCCCATTCAAACGGGCGGCAGTTTACAGGCGTTGCAAATGTATTATCTACAATAAGTGGCACACCATGTTTGTGCGCAATCCTGGCAAATTTTTCTATATCAAATATATTTACTGTTGGATTTGTAATAGTTTCACCAAAAACAGCCTTTGTATTTGGCTTAAATAATTTATCAATTTCTTCTTCTGGCAATTCCTGGTCAATAACTGTGCACTCAATGCCCATTTTCTTCATTGTAACTGTAAAAAGGTTAAATGTTCCTCCATATATAGAAGATGAAGATATAAAATGGTCTCCTGCTTCACATATATTAAATACAGCCATAAAATTGGCGGCCTGTCCTGAAGACGTAAGCATAGCAGCTACTCCGCCTTCTAATGCTGCAATCTTTGCCGCAACGGCATCATTTGTCGGGTTCTGCAGCCTTGTATAAAAATATCCTTCTTTCTCAAGGTCAAACAGCTGCCCCATCTCATCACTTGTATCATACTTAAATGTGGTGCTCTGGTATATAGGAACCTGTCTTGGTTCACCATTGCCAGGCTTGTACCCCTCATGTATGCACTTTGTTTCAATACGTTTTCCATCCATAAAATTTATTCCTCCAGTTTTCTAAATTAAAATTACTACCATTAGTCCAGTTCAATATCGCCCCACCCGGCAATTACATTAAGAAATGGTTTTGTATTTTTATTCCCGTTTACATTTCTTGTATAAATATAACCATCCCCTTTTTTTCTTTTTGTCCCTTTATATGACTTATTAATATACATATCTCCATCTTTCGCAACTATAGTAACGCCAAGCTTTTCTATATTCTTTTTATTAAACGCCATGTCCACATCACCGCTTGATGTCTGGATATCTGCATTTCCTGAAATATCCAGGTTTGCAA
Source organism: Lachnospiraceae bacterium (assembly GCA_022797375.1). GTDB lineage: Bacteria > Bacillota > Clostridia > Lachnospirales > Lachnospiraceae > Butyribacter. Next base: position 7,531 of record JAAWKM010000001.1, on the reverse strand, counting down.
TATCTACATCACCACTTGATGTCTGGATATCCAGCTTTCCTTTTACCTTAGAATTATAAGCTTCTACATCACCGCTTTCTGTTGTGGTTTTAAATATTTTATTAATAACAGATTTGTCAATATTTACATCCCCACTGCCTGTATTCACATATAACTGCCCGTTTATGCCAGAATTATAAAATTCAAAATCCCCGCTTTCAGTTTTGATTTTTAAAATATTATTAACATCAGATTTATCAATATCCACATCACCACTTCCAGTTTTTATATCAAAGTTTCCTGAAATTTTAGAACTGGTTATATCTAAATCCCCGCTTTCTGTATTAAGTTTTCCATCTTCCACAGAAATATTTTTAATATATAAATCTCCCATTTCTGTATCAAATCCAATATTCTTTAAATTAGTATCCGGTGGTATATGCACATAAATTTTATTAACAAAATTTTTATAATTTACATTCTTGCCCAGTTTATCCTGGTTATTTATATAAACATATGAAGATGGCCATTCCAGTTTTTTTTCTTTAATATAAAGCACACCATCTTCTACTTTATATGATACAGGATTGCTTTTGTTTTTACAATCCAGGTTATATGATACATAAAAGTCCCTGCTGCCAGACTTGTCTATAACTATATCCAGGCTGTTACACTCTGCTTTTATACTGCTAAATTTGCTGGTCTTTTTCTTATCCTGTTTATATTTATAAGTTTTTTTAGATTGCCTTGTTTCTGCTTTTACGGTTCTGTTTCCTTCCTGTTGTACACTTATAACGCTGTTTTCTGTACCTGTTATTGCAAAGACACATAAACACGTAATACCAGCCATAACAGCAGTCTTTATTAATTTCTTCATATTATAAATCCTTCTGCTATTTCCCTATTATTTCTGATAAATTCTTCATAATGCCTTTTGCAACCTCTGGATTATTCATTGTATAAATATGGATATGGTATACCCCGTTTGCAATAAGGTCAATAATCTGTCCTGTCGCATACGCAATCCCTGCCTGTTGCATTTTTAACGGCTCACTGCCAAACCAGTCAACTATTGCCTTAAACTTTGCCGGCATACAGCATCCTGACAACTGTATACTTTTGGCAAACTGGCTCTTTTTAGTAACTGGCATAATTCCTGCTATAACAGGAACCATAATTCCTGCCTCTCGTAGCCGGTATAAATAATTATAGAAAATTGAATTGTCATAAAACATCTGTGAAGTCAGGAATTCACATCCTGCCTCAACTTTTTCTTTAATATGCTTTATATCTTCCGCTTTATTGGCTGCCTCTGGATGCCCCTCTGGATAACAAGCTCCTCCAATGCACATTTCTGGTGCTATGCGTTTAATTTCACTTACAAGGTCTGCCGCATAATGGAACTGGCATGGAAGCGGAAAATCAGTTTCACCAGGTATATCACCTCTTAATGCAAGCACATTTTCAATTCCAGATTCTTTCATTTTTATTAACTGGTTCTCTACAGTTTCTTTTGTAGAAGATACACATGTTAGGTGCGCCATAGAACTTACACCATATGCATCCTTTATATCCTTTGCAATATTTATTGTATGTTCACTTGTACCGCCGCCTGCCCCATATGTAACACTTATAAAATCAGGCTTAAGCGCTGATATTTTTTTAACTGCTTCTATAACATTTTCAAATGCAGTGGTTGTTTTAGGAGGAAAAACTTCCATAGATAGTGTAACCTTGTTGTCTTTTAATAATTCTGTAATTTTCATATATACCTCCACTTTTCTTCATATTGTATGTCTTACTTAAAATGAAGAAATCCTTTCCTGTACTGCTCTTATATTTCTGGCTCATAATAGTATAAACCAAAAATATCCCTGGCGCAACTTATTTTTATCTGCAATTCACATCCGTTTCATAAAAATCCCCATGCCGTGCAAAGCACAGCATGGGGATTTTTATGAAATGGACATGTCTTGCATACCAGCTTTACTTAATTTTTCATTTGTGCTATTATATTATAAATAAAAGGCAGGTTTTTAGAAGTTTAAATTCCCTGCTAATTATAGAAAGTTCTTAAAAATTTTATTGGATGGGGTGTACTATGAAAGTAAATGAATCGGCTGAGAATTATCTTGAAACAATACTGGTTTTAAGCAAGAAGCTTCCTGTTGTACGTTCAGTTGATATCTCTAATGAACTTGGGTTTAAAAAATCAAGTGTAAGTGTAGCAATGAAAAACCTTAAGGAAAAGAAATATATTACTGTTACAGACGCTGGATTTATATATCTTACTGATGAAGGGAATAACATTGCTTCTATGATATATGAAAGACATGAATTTATCTCTAAATGGCTTGTTTCACTTGGCGTTGATGAGCAAGTTGCAACTGAAGATGCATGCAGGATAGAACACGTTATAAGCGCTGAAAGTTTTGCTGCAATAAAAGAATATTGTTCAAAACATAATTAACTTAAAATAATTAACACAGGGATATAAATTTAAAAACCCAATGTTAATCTGGTATTTTAAATAAAAACACAGACTGCTGTTAATGGTTTTTATGCCAGAAAGCCTATGCACTTTCTGGCAGGACACAAAGGCATTAGCTATGATGGTTTTAATGCTTTGTGTCTTTAGTGGTTCCTTGTCAGCCATTATTATATCCCATACTATATATTTTGTAATATATCCAGTGTATGTGCACTTGCACCAAGCAAATCTTTTCTTTCACATGTGCTTAAATGGTAATCTATAAATATCTGGAAAGTTTCTTCATCCATACTTCCAAGAACCTGGCGCATATAATCTGCTGGACCGTCTGCTGCTATTATTTTTACGCGCTTTAACCCTGCTGCATTATTAATTTTGTCTATATCCTCAAGCCTGACATAATCATACAGGTCATCTTCACTACATATACAGTGGAAACTCTGGTCAATCTTTCCATCTGCAATACACTGTCTGGCAAAATTTTTCTTAAAAGCGTATGTAATTATACTATATTCATTCATACAATATGCAACAAATATATAACCATTCTGCTTCGTAACCCGTTTTGCTTCGTTTAACACTTTTACTTTGTCATCAAATGTAAAAAGATGGTACATAGGCCCAAATACTATCGCTATATCAAAACTGTTCTCACAAAATCTTGATAAATCAAGGGCATTGCCCTGTAAAGCCTTTACATTGCTTTTTTTAGATTTTAATATGCCTAAATTATATTTGACAAGTTCAACAGCAGTAACATTATAACCTTCATTTGCAAGACAGACAGAATATCTGCCTGTACCAGCACCTATATCAATTATTTTCTGGTTCTTGTTCTCTCCCAAAAATTCATGTATATATTTCATGGAAGTTATATATTCCACCTGTCCATGCCGCCTTAACAGCCTTTTATCTTCACAAAATTTATTGTAGTATTTTTCTAATCCAGTCATATAGCCTCCAATTATATAATTATTTTTAATATATATTTCCATCACCAGGACATACCCTGTCCATCCTGCCTGGAAATATTATACCTTATATATGTGTCTTTGTCTAAGAATAAGTGCATTTTTCCCTTATATTTTCATATATTATTACAAAAATAAGTGTCATTAGATATAAGTAAGGAGAAAACAAAATGAAACATTTTTCAAAATTCCTGAATGAAACTTACCATGCAAAAGATGGGAATATTCCAAAACAAAAAGTACCACTGGCTAAGAGAGACCAGGATAACCAGAATTCTAATATACAAAAAGATACAAATTTTCCATCATTTATGAGAAGCGGGCTTGTTGTATTATCAGTTATACTCCTTGCGAGCATTGCTATTGCATATGGAGAAAAGCTCACTGGTACAGAATCTGTAACATCAGTTATCAGTAACAGGATATCAAATAAGGAACTGCCAATTTACTGTGTTGATACACCTAAGAAAAATGTTGCTTTAAGCTTTGATGCTGCATGGGGGAATGAAGATACACAAAAAATACTTGATATTTTAAAGAAGCATAATGTGCATGTAACATTTTTTATGACTGGGGGATGGGTAGAATCCTATCCTGATGATGTAAAGGCTATTGCCAAAGCTGGCCATGAACTTGGCAACCATAGTGAAAACCATAAACAAATGTCAACATTATCTGCTGGTGAATGTAAAGATGAGATTATGAAAGTACATGAGAAGGTTAAGGAATTAACAGGTACTGATATGCATGTTTTCAGGCCTCCATATGGGGATTATAATGATAATCTTATAAATGTAGTTAAAGAATGTGGCTATAATGCAATACAATGGGATGTGGACAGCCTCGACTGGAAAGACTATGGAACAGATTCCATATTAAATACTGTTTTAAACCACAAGCATCTTGGCAATGGTTCTATAATTCTCTGCCACAATGGAGCAAAATATACAGCCCAGGCACTTGAACAGCTTATTACAGGTCTTAAAGAAAAGGGATTTACATTAGTAACAATGTCTGAGCTTATCTATAAAGATAACTACGAAATGGATAATGAGGGCCGCCAGCATCTGTTAAATACAAATAATTCCAGCAGTCCAGTGCCTGATAGTGATAACTGACTCTAAATAAAAAGCAGCTAAAATCTATTTTTACATTTATTTCCAAATATTCTTCTAATAATTCTTTACATAATTGACACCTGCCCTGGTAGATGGTATATTATAAATAGTTTATTTTTTACTCAAACTGATATCTACATTTAAGATGTTAAGAAAGGAATTTATATGAACACCAAAAATAAAAATTTATTTTTTAATGAATCTGATGATGAAACAGTTATCGTAACCATTGCACCAGAAACAAGTGACGAATTTGACGTAGAAATAATTGCTGCTTTGGAAATCGAAGAACTTGAAAAGGAATACGTAGCTGTACTCCCTATAAACCCAAATGAAGAAATCCCGGAAGATGAGTTAATTCTTTTCAGATATTCAGAAGATGAAGAAGGCAATCCTGAATTTGAAGGGATTACTGATGATGATGAATTACAGTCAGTTGCTTCTGCATTTGAACAATACTTTGATAAAGCTACTAATGAACTATATAATGATGAAGAATATCTTAATGATATTGGAAGTTATGTACCTGGTGTCAGAATTAAATAAACCAGCCAGACATTAACTTGCAAAATATTTTCAACCACCAGTTTTCTGGTGGTTTATTTTTTATATGCTATAGTTATCTTAATTTCTATAATTTCCAATAATATGTCAAATGTACTATTATATATAATCTTATACACAAAGCCACATATATTTCAAATTAATTTTATAAGAAACAATATCCAGAGTTGCCACTGGATGATATATTTAATACTTGAACAGTTAAAATATGGTAAATTTTGTTAATTTGTAAAAATGCATTCCATACAAAATATACCAGTCTTAACTATTCAGGCTAATTAAAATGTAACTATAAAAACTCCCACAAACAAATACCAGATACGAAGCATTTTTATAGATTACATATGCTTACTATATTATACCAGGAGGCGGATTTATAATGGCACTATCAAGACTTATTGAAATTTTTATTGAATTCCTTGACGACAAGGACTCAAGCCCACACACAATCAGGAACTATAAAGGAACTCTTATTGATTTTACACGCTACCTTGAGGAAGAAATCTTTAATGGTATAGCCATTCTTGAAAACATCACAATAGAACATTTACAGGAATATATGTCATACCGTAAAAAAAGAGGAAACTCTGGCAAAACACGTGCAAATGTACTTGTTACACTGCGCTCATTTTGGAATTTTTTGGTAAAACGTGGATTTACACAGACTAACCTTGCAAACCAGCTTGACAATATACATATCCAGAAAAAAGAACGTCTTTATCTTACAATAAGTGAAATGAAACATTTTCTTTCAGTAATAGATAAACCTGTTATTTACGCAGCCTGTTCCACTATATGTTTTACTGGTCTGCGTGTTTCTGAATTATGCAGTTTAAAACTTGATGATGTCAATTTTGAAAGAAATGAAATAACTGTAGTATGTGGAAAAGGGAAAAAAGACAGGGTTATTCCTATGAATGCTGAAATAAGGCAAATACTTGCCAAATACAAAAAAAAATTCAGAAATAATAACTCAGACAACTTTTTTTCAACAAATAATTCTGGGAAACTAACCCACCAGTATTTAAACGAATGTATACATACATATGCCAAAAAAGCAGGTTTAAATCCAAAATTATCAGCACATTGTTTAAGGCACAGTTTTGCATCTGCACTTGTTGCCCAGAACTGCCCTATACCAGTCCTGCAAAGACTGCTTGGCCATGCAGACCTTAAGAGTAGCAGCATTTACCTTCACACTGAACAGTCACAGCTGGTTGAATCTGTCAATACACTATCACTTAAAAAAAGGAGATAAAACAATATGCCATCTAATAATATAATAAATAAAAATTTTGATGAACAGGAATTTAAAATTCTAAAAGAAATTAATGAAGGAAAGAACAGGGAAGACATTTATAAAAAATATGGTTATTCAAGCATACGTACTATGGATGCTTTTTTCAGAAGACGTGGTTTTATAATTAAAAATGGCAAATACATTAAAAGAGACGAATACCGAAACAAAATGTTAGACCAGATTAGTGGCAGCGTTCCTTTCCGCGCACAGATGATTGCAGATAAATTCAAAAAAGACGGAGTTCTTGCAAACCCATCAGAAATTGCCAGAACATTCGGCTTTAAAGATTACTCAGAAATGAACACCTATATGCGTAATAATAATATGTTCTACAACAGCAGTACAAAAACATATGAACCCCGTATTGTAAAGCAGGTAAATCCATTATCAGAACTTGCTGACAGGGATACAAAGGTTGAACTTGCCAAGAATCTTATTGATGGAGATGAAAATACAGATAACGGTAATAAATACTATTCACTTTTAAATTTTTTATATGAAAACAAAGAGCGTCTTATAGAACTTTGTACTCCCTCACTGTCAGACAATACACCAAAACGTTACCTGATACCTGGAAGCAAGAAAGTTAAAAGTATTTATCTTTCAAAAGGGTTATCCGCAATAATAGATGACTTTTCACATTCTAAAAATATAACAATACGTGAAGTGGTTGAGGGTGCAGTAATAGAGTATCTCATTAAATATGGATACCGTTCAGAAATAGAAATACTTTTATCACAAAAATAAATTTATTTATTATATTATTATTTATATACCTAAATTATAAATATTTATTTTACTTATAATTTATTATTTATAACTTTTTTCGCTAATATAGTATATAAATAATTTTTAATACCAGGGTGTTCCCATATATTAGTTACCAGTAAATTTTATTAATAATATATTAATAATTTTTATAGCAAGAATACAACCTATATAACTCTGCAGCACCCTGGTATCTATTAAAACCAAACCACTATATATTTAATAAAACCAGTTAAAATTTATATTAAAAGCAACTTTAATTATTAAATATACTCATATAGTTTTTTATTAGAATTAATAATATAAGTTAAAAAAACAAAAAAGTTACTTGAAAAATGGT
>JAAWKM010000021.1 GCA_022797375.1 Lachnospiraceae bacterium | reverse complement strand
GTTTGTCAAGTATTTTTGGCAAAAAAGTGGGGGAATTTTTATAAAACAGGATTTGAGAGTCGCAGAAAAAAGGGGCTGGAGAATCCGAGAGACTATATATACGAGGAAAGGGGGGCTATATGAAAGTAAACGAATACCAGAAGAAAAACATTCCAGAAGACAGGATAGATTTTTATTACCGCATGAAAACTAAAGAAGTAAATGAGATTTTAGACTTTTTAAAGAAACACAGCCAGAGGCTTTCTGGAAGGGTAAATAATAAAAAACTTCTATTTTCTTTAAATGATGTATATTATTTTGAATCTGTTGATAAAAAAACTTTTGCATATCTTGGTAATGAGGTTGTGCAGATGGATATAAGTTTACAGGATTTGGAGAATGCATATTTTGAGTCAGGATTTATACGGGTAAATAAGTCAACCGTTTTGAATGTGTATAAAATCAGCTCGTTAAAACCTGGAATTAATATGCGTGTTATGGCACTGCTGGATAATGGCGAAAAAATCCAGATAAACAGAACTTATAAGGCTAGGTTTAATTTATTTCTTAACACAATGGATAAAGGGGGTTTTCAAAATGAAACTGGTAAATAAGAAAAATTTTATTTCTGTTATTTGCATAACTTATACTGTAATTTCTATATCACTTACTATATTTGAAGCCTTTCTTAAGGGCGGAGCCAATGATACACAGCTGAATATATTTATGTTTCTTTTATTAAGTATTTTAGGTGTTGGTGTTCTTTCACAGCATTACAGGCTGGAAAGATTTTCACCTCTGGCTATGGTTATTATACAATATCTTGCTGCTATTATTATAATTATTGTATCTTTAAAAGTGGCATCTTATTTTACAGATGTCCATCCTGATGGTTACAAGGATATGGTAATATCGTTTTCAGTGCCATATTTGACAGGAGCAGTTATTTATTATATTAGTTTGGGGCTGGAAGTCCGTAAACAGAACCAAATATTAGAAAAGATTAAACAAAACAAAAAATAATATAATTATTGTATTGGAGATATAAACGTTACTATTCACAGCTACGCTGTTCATAGTAATTTACAGTTATCTGTTGCTGGCAAACGGACGCAGGTTTAGCTGGACACTGGAAACCTGCTGTCTTCTGGCAAAATGGCATCTGTCTGGGAATTGGACAGGACAAAATGTCTGGATTGGAGGAAAAAATGAGCAAAAAAAATTTAGTAAGCATAGTATCAGTTTATTCAGTAATATATACTGTAATAACATTGTTAAACAGCATTTTATATCTTGGTAATGGTATTTATGAAGACCCCAATGGCAACTGGCATGAATTAGACAGGGCTATTATCCTGTTAACCGGCATTGCAGCATTTTATTTATGTACACGCCTTCCTTTTAAGAATTCAGCTGCCAGGTATATTACTGCATATGTGCCATCACAGTTATTAGCATTTGCATATGTCTGGTTTAGCGGGTTAAGGGAAGAATTAGCAGAAACAGCATACAGGGATATCTGGATTAACTTTACAAGCATGTTTATAATATTGTGTATAGCCAGCACTATTATTAATATTTGCCGGTCTGGCGTGGAGAGGAATAAATTGAAAAAATAGTAACACATGTGGTTTGTGGAGTGTGGAAATTATAATGTAACAATCCGTTACTATTCACAGTCAATGAAATCCGAGGATTTTTATTGAAAACCATCTCGACAATAAAGGACTGGCATTATATAATGTAAACAGCATATATGGTAATATTCTGGCATTTGTGTTGCCAGTGGAATAATGTGGGGGATGGATAAATGGAAAAATTATTATTAAAGGCGTGCCAGAACGGGCAAAAAGGGGTAGTTACAGCATTCCTTAAAAAAGATGGGATTGATGTAAATGCGGTGGATGAACTGGGGTTTGCACCTATACATTATGCCTGTAAAAAGGGTTACAGGGATATTGTGAAGCTTCTGGTTGGAAAAGATGCAGATGTAAACATAGTATCAAACCAGAGCATTACACCTCTTCATATGGCAGTTATTTCTGGTAATAAGGAGATTATAAAACTGCTTGTAGATGCAGGGGCAGATATAAATGCTACTGACAGGGAAGGCAAGACAGCACTTGTTTATGCCGTTTCTGCCAGTAAAGCAGAGGCAGCCAGGTATCTTATAGAAACAGGGGCAGATGTTTCTGTTATGGACAACCAGGGGCATACTGCCCTGGATTATGCTAATTCGCTCGGGCTTGTACAGCTTATAGAAAGCTTGTCAGAAGAAAACGGTGATAAGGATAATGCTGATTCTTTTGGTAATACGCCACTCCACCATGCCTGTTATAATGACCAGAGTGAGACAGTAAGGGCTATTCTTGGCAAAGGTGCTAGTGGCATAAATGCACGTAATGATAAAAAGCTTACGCCGCTTTATATTGCAGTAATGCGTAATAACATTATGATTGCAGAGCTTTTGCTTGAGGCGGGGGCAGATGTTAGTATAAGTGGCAGTTTTGGTGATTCACCACTGCTGGCGGCAGCATATAATGGAAACTTGTATCTTGTCCAGAAACTGCTGGAATATGGCGCAGATGTAAACTGGCGTAATGACGCAGGTGAAACAGCGCTTATAATAGCAGCACAGAGAAGTGATAATTATATTATTGGTGCTCTTATTAGCAGTGGTGCTGATGTTACATATGCAGACTCAGACGGGCATACAGCCCTATACTATGCAACAGAAAATGGAAGCAATAATATAGTAGAAAGGCTTCTTATGGCAGGTGCAGAGAATTAATTATTATAAGGATGTATTAAAAGATTAGGGTATATAGGGGGCACTGTATGGATATAAAAGAATTAAAAGATTTTCTTGCAACTTCATGTGAAACTAACAGATATAAATATGTACCATGGTGGGAAGATGATTTTAATAACTGTACTTACAGATACAATATTTTTAAAGAGGAAGAAATAAAGGATATAGAGGAATGCATTAATGGATGTGGCAGCGAAGTATACAGTATGCCTGTTGGAAGTATGAAGATGCCATTATTCCATATTCTCGTATGCCTGGGTTTTTATGACATAGTTGAGGGGATACTTGGCAATCCAGATATAGATATAGTTAATATTGCTGGAAGCAATGGCATTACACCACTTATGATTGCGTGCAGCCGTGGTAATTTAAAAATGACAGAGGCTTTATTAAAACATGGTGCAGATGTTTCTGTGTGTGATACAGAGGGAAGGAACGTATACCATTATCTTGCATGTCCTTATATAAGAGGGCTTGCACCTGTTTATGAGTGCCAGAGAAAAGGTGTTTCACAGATACAGGCTATTGCACGCCTCTTGCCAGAGGGTACAGAAAAGGAATATATTAATAAAAAAGACATATATGGACTGGCTCCTTTTGTACATATGTTAAAAAGTAATAATAAAAACAGCTCATGGGCTTTAACAGATATTTTTATGGAAAAAGGGGCAGATACAGGTTATATTGATGAAAAAGGAAATACGCTTCTTATGGCTGCAATTTATAACCACCATATGACAGCAGCATTAAGGCTTATTGAAGCTGGTACAGGCATTAACCAGAAAAACAATGAGGGCAAATCTCCTTTAAACCTTGCACATGACTATTATAATGAAGCATTATGTATGGCTTTAAAAGAACATGGTGCAGATGGGGAATGTGAATTTTGCAATATGGACATGAATAACCTTGAAAGAATTACAAGTAATGCATTTGCAATGGTTTCAGAGGATGAAATGGATAACAAGAGCATAGCATTGTACCTTGCAAAAAAGCTTATAGACAGGGTAGATGTGGATGATGACGACGACATAAAGTGTATTTCTGGAATATTTTATAGTGCACTTTCTGGCGGCAGGGGAATAGAAGTTTTAGATATTCTAAAAGATAGTGGTGTGGATTTTACTGTTCCAGTACATAGCGGTGGAAGTGTGACATGCCTGCGTGATGAATGCCTGCATGGAAATTATGGTACAAAGGTTATTAATAAACTTATAGATTTTGGAATAGATATGGATGAACCACTGGTTAAAGGGAGGACACCAGCATGTATTGTTGCATCTTTACAGAAAAGAAAGATGTTTTACGGCGGGAAAGATGATTACTGTGAGAAGGCAGCAGTATTTTTTTCTAAGGATTCAATGGAATATACTGATAATTCCGGGACTACAGCGATACACCAGGCAGCAAGGAATAACCATTGGGAAATGCTGGAAGTTATGGCAGGAAAAGGTGCAGATGTTAATATAACAGAGGACAGCCCGGCAGAAGCAGGAAATACGCCGCTCCATACAGCATGTATTTATGGAAGTGCAGAGGCTGTAAAAGTTTTAAAAAAGCATGGTGCAGATGATTCACAACAGAATGTGAACGGGGAAACGCCAGCACATTTTGCAGTTATGAAAAAGAAGTTTGGAGATGATTTAAAGACAGAAGAAAGAGCAGCATTATTAAGAGAATTAGAATGTCTGGATGCTGTAAGAAATGATGGCAAAACACCACTTATGCTTTTGCAATATATGGATATTAATACAAACCTGGATTTACTTCCTTTGTTCCTGGAGAAAGGCGCAGATGTAAACAAGAAAGATAATTATGGTAATACAGCTTTAATATTAAATGCACAGAACCATTGTTATAAAGGTGTGGTAAAAGAACTTGTGCGTGCAGGGGCGGATGTAAATGCTACTGATAAAACGGGCAAAAATGTCCTGCATTATGTGCTGGAGTATGGAAACCAGGAAGCCGCGCGTTTTCTTATAAAGAAAGGTGCAGATTATAACCAGCCAGACAACAGAGGGGTAACACCAGCACAATTAATAGCTGAAAAAGGGTATGATACATTATTAGAATTATTGGAAGGGGTATAGAAGGTAAGTGTTAAACGGTGAGGAGCTTCTTTTTTTAAAAAATGAAATTTATGAGGAAAGGAAACTTTTTGTTAATGGAAGTGCTATCCATATAAGAGTGAAAAAATATAATGGTTTTATAAATGGAAAAAGTATAATAAGGTTAATAAGTGATTTGAAGTCTGTACTAGAATGGGGACGAAATGATAATTTAAAGATTATACTGGATTTTGATAAGGTATGTTTTAGTGATAAACTAGTATATATTTTATGCGAATGTATGTGTTCTATACTGGTTGAGGTTTATAATATAAATGTCCAGGTAAATATGGATTTGAAAACTAATATTATTACATATGGATTAAAAGACTCTTGTATGAAATGCCTTGGAAAAGAACAGGATTATAAAGGGTTTGTACAATGTTTTAATGGTAAAATTAATGATACACATTATAGAAAAACTATAGATTCACAATATGCGATGATAGACAACTATTTAGGAAAGATTATGGAGGAGATTGCAAATTTTTTAACAGGAGCAGGGGTTGATGAAAATGCAGCAGATGATTTGTCAGAGGTAGTATCAGAACTGGCAGGCAATGCTTATGAACACACATCAGCAGACTGTTTAATTGATATTGATGTAGCACCATCATTTTATGACAATAGGAATAATGTAAAATGTTATGGAATAAATGTAGTAGTATTAAATTTTAGTAATAAACTATTAGGTGACGGAATTAAAAGGAAAATATCTGGGGAAAACTTAATAAATGACAGATATAAAATGCTTGATAAAGCGTATAAAAAACATAGTATATATTTTGATGAAAATTATAATGAAGATGATTTTTATAATATAATGGCATTCCAGCATGGGATTTCAGAACGGATTGATAATTCTATAATGGGAGGTACAGGTCTGACATGCCTGATTAATTCATTATGTGAAAAATCAACAGCAGACAATTGTTATGTAATGTCAGGAAACAAAGCTGTATTATTTAAAAAGGGATATTTGGAATATAATACTGACAAGTGGTTAGGTTTTAATAATAGTAATGATATTTTTGATTTACCTGACAGGACTTTAATTGACAGGTCTGCTGCATATTTTTGTGGGGTGGCATATAATTTGAATTTTGTTATAAATAAAAAGGAGGAATATTGTGGATAAGAAAATATTTAAATTGGATTTTGGTTCTGGCATTACAAGGCTGGCTGGGAATCCTTATGGAAGGGAAGTGTATGATAAGCAGTTAAGAGGGAAGATTGATTTTAATAATATTTCAGTAATAGTATTTCCTAAGGAAATAGAAAATATAGCCTCCTCTTTTGTACAGGGCTTTTTCGCTGATATAGTTGATAACATTGGATTTGGAGGAGTAAAAGCCAAAATTGAAATACAAGCAAATGAAAAAGTGAAGGAAAAAGTACAAAAAAGTCTGGGGGTCTGACATGGAAGTATCTGATGTATTGTCTGTTATAGCAATAATTATATCAATAATGACTGTATTTTTTGAGTTTTATTATACAAATCATAATAATAAAAGTTCTTTAATGAGCATTTATTATTCGGAAACATATAAAAAGTATCTTACAAGACTTGTTCCAGATGCCAGAATAGACATATCATATAATAAGCAGACAAAAGTTCTTTCAGGAACAGACAAATTAGAAAGTGTAATTCTGGATATAAGAAATGATAGTTTGTATTTTAAATACCAGAATAAAAATTTCTATAATAAATTAATTGAAAAATTAAATTTAATTGATGATTTACTTGTGTTGAATGGGCAGAAACGCCTTTCAGAGAAGGCATATAAGGAGTTTGAAACAGAACTTGATGATATAATAGCTAAAATGTATGAGTTGATAAATAATAATTATACAGGAAGGTCATAAATACTATTTATACCTGGCTGTTTTGATATTAAAATTTGTAAAACGGACGTGCTTTTATAAAAAAACAGGGTTGACAAAGGAATTAAAAAGTGTATACTATAGTACAGTTAAATATTTTTATAAACCGTTGAGGTGGAGATAAAAATGAGATATGTGCTTACAGAGAGCGGGGATTGCTGGGAACCTGCAGTAACAGTTCATTAAATGGACCACTGAGGGCATAGCCAAAGGGTTTGTTATACACAGGCCTGAGTATTCTATGACGTAAGGCATACGTTAGTTGCCGGGAATATGTTAGTATTCTGCAAAGAGTATGGTTGACCATAAAACAAGGTGGCACCGCGGGTAAGAATAATCCGTCCTTGGCTATTATTATGTAAAAATAATAGCCAGGGACTTTTTTATTTTATAAGCGTTTTATTTCTAGTTGTGCAGGATTACCTGTTTTTAGTACTGTTTGTGGATATACCTGAATTGCCGGTTTTGGCAGGAATGGAGGTCTTATATGGTTAGCTTAGAGGATGTAAAAAAATTGTCACAGGGATATAAAATTTTTCCTGTCAGTAAAGAAATTTTATCAGATATAATAACACCAATACAAGTGTTAAGGATATTAAAGGGGCAGAGCCGCCATTGTTTTATGCTTGAAAGTGTTGAGAAACAAGAGAAGTGGGGCAGGTATACATTTCTTGGTTATGAACCAAAACTTGAAATTGTATGTACTGATGGGATTATGTCTGTAAAAAAAGGCAAGGGTGAAACAGAAGAGATAAAAGAAGTAAAACATCCAGGTAAGTACATAAAGGAAATTTTAAAAGAATATACAAGTCCTAAGGTAAAGGGACTTCCAACATTTACAGGCGGGCTGGCAGGTTATTTTTCATATGATTATGCTAAATATAGTGAGCCAGGGCTTATGCTTGATGCAGATGGCGGAGAAGGTTTTAATGATGTGGATTTAATGCTTTTTGATAAGGTTATTGCATTTGATAACCTGCACCAGAAAATAATAATAATTGCTAATGCGTCTGTAATCAATATTGATGAAGAATATATAAGGTGTGTAAAAGAAATTGATGAGATAATAAACCTTATACAGAATGGTATTCCATCTGGAATAGTACCTGGAAAGATTACTACAGAATTTAAACCACTTTTTACAAAAGAAGAATACTGCCAGATGGTAGAAAAAGCTAAGAAACATATTTATGAAGGGGATATTTTCCAGGTAGTGCTTTCTAACAGGTTTGAAGCTGGATATGATGGAAGCCTTCTAAATGCATACAGGGTTCTGCGCACAATTAACCCTTCGCCTTATATGTTTTATTTTAGCAGTGATGATATAGAAGTAGCAGGTGCTTCTCCTGAAACGCTTGTTAAACTTGAAGATGGCGTGCTGCATACATTTCCACTTGCAGGAACAAAGCCAAGGGGAAAAGATGATGCAGAAGACCGTAAGCTGGAAGAAGAACTTCTTAAAGATGAAAAGGAAAAAGCAGAACATAATATGCTTGTTGACCTTGGAAGGAATGATTTAGGGAAAGTCTGCAAATTTGGAACGGTAGAGGTTGAACATTATATGGATATCTTAAAATATTCACATGTAATGCACATTGGTTCTACTGTTAAGGGAATTATATGTGATGACAAATGCAGCCTTGATGCAGTTGATGCTGTACTTCCTGCTGGTACATTATCAGGAGCTCCTAAAATAAGGGCTATGGAGATTATTAACAAACTTGAAAATAACAAACGTGGCATATATGGAGGTGCTATTGGGTATATAGATTTTACAGGAAACCTTGATACATGTATAACAATAAGGACCGTATTTAAAAAGAATGGAAAAATTTTTGTAAGGTCAGGGGCAGGGATTGTTGCAGATAGTGTTCCTGAAAGTGAATATTATGAGTGCATAAATAAAGCTAAAGCAGTAATGGATGCAGTGGAAAAAGGACAGGAGCTTTAAAAAGTAAGGCTAAGGACATATGGAATGGAGGCAGTATATGGTAATTCTTATAGATAATTATGACAGCTTTTCTTACAACCTGTACCAGCTTACAGGCACAATTACCCAGGATATAAGGGTAATACGTAATGATGAACTGCAAATAGAGGAAATAGAAAGACTTGCACCTTCACATATTATTATATCACCTGGACCAGGAAAACCAGCAGATGCAGGAATATGTGAAGAGGCTATAATGTATTTTAAGGGAAAAGTGGCAGTTCTTGGTGTATGCCTTGGACACCAGGCGGTATGCGAAGCATTTGGTGCAACAATCTCTTATGCAAACCAGCTTATGCATGGCAAACAGTCTGTTATAAAACTTGATACAGTCTGCCCGTTATTTAAGGGGCTGGATGAAAGAACAGGGGTTGCAAGATACCATTCATTAATTGCAGTAAAGGAAACAATACCAGATGAACTGATTGTAACTGCTGTAACAGATGATGGTGAGGTTATGGCAGTAAAGCACAGGGACTATAATATATTTGGTGTGCAGTTTCATCCTGAATCAATAATGACACCAGATGGAATTAAGATTTTAAAGAATTTCATGGAGTGTAATTGAAAACAGCATAAATATTTTTTTGGAATTCAGGATAATTGGACGGATTATAATAAATTGATTGATAGAAGTAATTTTAGTGATATTTATATATTAGGGGGATTTATATGATTAAAGAGGCAATTAGTATTTTGGTACAGGGCGGGGATTTAAGCCAGGAAATTATGGAAAATGTTATGGAAGAAATTATGACAGGGGAGGCAACAGACTCACAGAAGTCAGCATTTTTAACTGCTTTAAGTATAAAAGGTGAAACTATAGAAGAGATTACAGCAGCAGCGAGGGTTATGGCTTCAAAATGCACCCCGTTTAAGAATGATAAAGATTCACTTGAGATTGTAGGTACAGGTGGTGATAAATCAAATACTTTTAATATTTCAACACTTGCTGCAATAGTATGTGCGGCGGCAGGAATACGTGTTACAAAGCATGGAAACCGTGCTGCTTCAAGTAAATGTGGGACTGCTGACTGTCTGGAAGCACTTGGCATTAAAATTGATAATGAACCTGGCAAAAGTGAGAAAGTACTGGATAAAACTAATATGTGCTTCCTGTTTGCACAAAAATACCACCCTGCAATGAGGTTTGTTGGCAAGGTACGTGGTGAGATAGGTATAAGGACTATGTTTAATATACTTGGGCCTTTGTCAAATCCTGCAAAGGCTGATATGCAGCTTCTTGGTGTATATGATGAAAGCCTTGTAGAGCCTATGGCACATGTGCTTAAAAACCTTGGGCTTAAAAGGGTTATGGTTGTATATGGAACAGATTGTATAGACGAAATATCTATGAGTGCGCCTACTAAGGTTTGTGAATATAGGAATGGTGAATTTAAATTTTATGAGATAACACCAGAACAGTTTGGGTTAAAAACTTGTAAAAAAGAGGATCTTGCTGGTGGTACTCCAGAGAAAAATGCAAAGATTGCAAGGGAAATCCTTAATGGAAGCAAAGGGGCGAAAAGGGATGCTGTTCTTTTAAATGCAGGTGCAGCGATTTACCTTGTTTCAGATGGAATAACTATAAAAGAAGGAATTGAAAAGGCTAAAGAAGTTATAGAGAGCGGCAGGGCTAAAGCTAAACTTGAGGAATTTACACTGGCTACAAATTAAAATAATTCATATATAGATTAAATTAAAAAGAGGGTATTAGAATAATGAATATTTTAGAGGAAATAGTAGAAAAGACAAGAGAAAGGATAGCCGTTGAAATGCAGCACAGACCGCAAAAAGAATTGGAAAAAGTGGCATATGCAATGGAAACGGATACTGGTTTTCCATTTGAAAGGGCAGTTAAAGAAGGCAGCCTGTCTTTTATATGCGAGGTAAAGAAAGCATCACCGTCTAAAGGGGTTATAGCAGAAGATTTCCCATATGTACAGATAGCAAAAGAATATGAACTTGGAGGTGCAAGTGCTGTTTCAGTGCTTACTGAACCATTTTATTTTATGGGGTCTGAT
This sequence comes from Lachnospiraceae bacterium, assembly GCA_022797375.1. Taxonomy (GTDB): domain Bacteria; phylum Bacillota; class Clostridia; order Lachnospirales; family Lachnospiraceae; genus Butyribacter. Next base: position 24,928 of record JAAWKM010000021.1, on the reverse strand, counting down.
AATTATTTAAAAGAAATAAAGAAGGAGATATCTTTGCCTGTTTTAAGAAAAGATTTTACTATAAATGAATATATGGTTTACCAGGCGAAAGTTATGGGTGCAGATGCAGTCCTGCTTATATGTGCAATACTTGATGATAACAGTATTAAAAGACTGCTGGAAGTTGCACACAGCTTAGGGCTTTCAGCGCTTGTTGAGGCACATGATGAAGAAGAGGCGGAGAGAGCAGTTAAAGCAGGGGCGGGGTTAATAGGTGTAAATAACAGGGATTTAAAGACTTTCCAAGTTGATATAAGAAACAGCCTGCGCATTAGGAAGTTTGTACCAGAGGATATAATATTTGTATCAGAAAGTGGCATTAAGGGGAAAAGAGACTTGGAAGAACTTGCTGCAAATGGCATAGATGGTGTGCTTATAGGTGAAACAATGATGTGCGCAGGAGAGGACAGGGTTAGCGTTTTAAAAGATTTGCGTAATTCTGTATTGTTATAATGTTAAAGGAAAAGCAGTATGGGGGTTTGTATGGCTAAAACTAAGATAAAAATATGTGGTTTGAGGCGGATGCAGGATATAGAATATGCCAATATGCTTATGCCTGATTATATAGGTTTTATTCTGGCAGAGGGTTTTGCACGAAGCATAACAGCAGAAGATGCAGTGGAATTTTCAGGAAAACTTGACAGCAGAATTAAAAGGGTGGGTGTATTTGTAAACCAGCCAGAAGAAATGGCAGCAGAATATGTAAAAAGAGGGATTGTCCAATATATACAGCTTCATGGCAGTGAGGATAATACTTATATCTGCAGGCTGCGCCAGAAGGCTGGAAAAGGGTGCAATATTATTAAAGCCGCGAAGATAAAGGATGCAGGGGATATTGAGGAGGCAATGGCATATAAGTGTGATTACCTGCTTCTGGATGCAGGTTCCGGTGTGCAGGCAGGAGGCAATGGTATAACATTTGACTGGAAGCTGGTTAAAAACATTAATAAGCCATTTTTCCTTGCTGGAGGAATTTGTGCAGGCAATGCCAGGGAGGCTGTAGAAATTACAAGACCTTATGCAGTAGATGCCAGCAGCAGTATGGAAACAGACGGTTTTAAGGATTTTAATAAAATGAAAGAATTTATTGATGTGGTACGCAGTTTGTAGTAATACAAATGTGCAGCATCTGTATTAAATGGAGGATTAATAATGGGTAAAGGAAGATATGGAATACATGGCGGGCAGTATATACCTGAAACGCTTATGAATGAGGTTAACAGAATTGAAAGTGAGTATGAATATTATAAAAATGATGTTTTATTTAACAAGGAACTTGACCTGCTGCTTAAAGAGTATGCAGGCAGGCCTTCGCTTTTATATTTTGCAGAAAAAATGACTAAAGATTTAGGAGGAGCAAAAATTTATTTTAAACGTGAGGACTTAAACCATACAGGCTCACATAAGATTAATAATGTGCTTGGCCAGGCGCTTCTTGCCAAAAAAATGGGCAAAACACGCATTATTGCAGAGACAGGTGCCGGGCAGCATGGTGTTGCAACAGCAACGGCAGCAGCACTTTTAGGGCTTGAGTGTGAAATATTTATGGGCAGGGAGGACACTATAAGACAGGCACTTAATGTATACCGTATGGAACTTCTTGGAGCAAAGGTCCATCCTGTTGACAGTGGGACTAAAACCCTTAAAGATGCAGTAAATGATTGTATGCGGGAATGGGTTTCAAGGGTAGATGATACGTTGTATGTACTTGGTTCTGTAATGGGACCGCATCCTTTCCCCATGATAGTAAGGGATTTCCAGAGTGTAATAAGCAAGGAAGCAAAGGAACAGATAATTGAAAAAGAAGGAAAACTTCCAGATGTTGTAATGGCATGCGTAGGCGGGGGAAGCAACTCCATGGGAATGTTTTATGAATTTATTGAGGATAAAAGTGTACGTTTAATTGGATGTGAGGCAGCAGGGCATGGTGTAGATACAGACAGGACAGCAGCAACAATGGCTACTGGTACAGAGGGCATATTTCATGGCATGAAGTCCTATTTCTGCCAGGATGAATATGGGCAGATTGCACCAGTGTATTCTATTTCAGCAGGGCTTGACTATCCAGGGGTAGGTCCGGAACATGCCTATCTTAAAGATACAGGCAGGGCAGAATATGTGCCTGTAACTGATGATGAAGCTGTAAATGCATTTGAATATATTGCAAGGCAGGAGGGGATAATTGCGGCTATAGAAAGTTCTCATGCGGTTGCGCATCTTATGAAGATTGCACCAGAGATGGATAAAGACCAGATAATAATATGCTGCCTTTCAGGACGTGGAGATAAAGATGTGGCAGCAATTGCAAGATACAGGGGGATTGATTTACATGAGTAGGATTAAAAACGCATTTAATGGCAAGAAGGCATTTATAGGATTTATAACAGCAGGAGACCCAGGCCTTGATGAAACAGAAGAATTCGTACTTGAAATGGAAAGGGCAGGTGCTTCACTTATAGAGCTTGGCATACCATTTTCTGACCCGGTAGCAGAGGGGGCTGTTATACAGGATGCCAATGTAAGGGCACTTTCAGCAGGATGTACTACTGATAAAATATTTGAAATGGTTAGAAGACTGCGCACAAAAACCCAGATACCGCTTGTGTTCCTTGCATATGCAAATACATTATATAAATATGGTTATGAAAGGTTCTGTGACAGGTGCAGTGAAACAGGGATAGATGGTTTTATAATACCTGATATGCCATTTGAAGAGAAAAATGAATTATCAGGCATAGCAGAGAAACATGGAATTGACATAATATCGCTTGTCAGCCCTGCTTCTGGAGACAGGATACAGATGATTGCAAAAGAGGCAGAAGGTTTTATATATCTGGTTTCATCAATGGGGGTAACAGGTACAAGAGATGAAATTAAAACAGATATAAAAGCAATCACCAATAAAATACGTGAAGTCACGGATGTACCTGTAGCTGTTGGGTTTGGCATAAATACAAAAGAACAGGCAGCACAATATATACAAGAAGCTGATGGAATTATAATTGGAAGTGCAATTGTAAAAATTGTTGAAAAATATGGAGATAAGGCAGGAAAGCATATTTATAATTATATATCAGGAATAACAGAGGCGGCTGGCATATGTTGATTATCCTGGAATAATATTTCTAATGTATTATTCAAAATATTAATAAAATATTAAGAAATTGGTAAAAATTTATAAAAAATCCCAATCTTTTTTATAAAAATCATTGAATATTATAATATAAAAGTGGCAATAATCTTGTTCTTATGTTATACTAATTATACTTTAGCAGAATATGAAGTAATATTTTGTTATTATTCAGCATTATGCTTAATAGTAACATAGCAGTGCTTTAAGCACTGGTTATGCACACATTTTGCATAAAAAACGTGCAAAATTGTACCATAAAACTCATATTTTTGACGGTAAACATGTCAAAAATCCCCGCATTTTATATAAGGCTGGATTGTTACAAAATTTTCATATAAATTTATGCAAGGAGCATTAGCATAGCTGGGAGTATAAATGGAGAAGATTATGGGAAATAGCAAAGTTAAATTTTCAAATGTCTGTTATGTTATAACAGGTATATCTATTATATTAATTATTGCCATTCTCTCTAACTATTTCAGTGATATGAAGCACACTTCACAGGAAATAAAAAAGGAGATACAGATTACTGGCGCACGTATTGCATCAGGGTATATATATGATTTCTTTGAGGGGCGCAAGGCATCACTTTCGCTTCTAGGCAAATGCCTTACAGGCTTGGGAACGGGCAATGGTGCAGTACTGGAAGAACAGTTATCATCAGAAGCGGATTTATTTGACAGTATTGTTATTGCGGATAAAAATGGTTCTTTTATATTTGAATATGGAACATGTGATATTGAAGATATCCAGAAAGACAGCGGTTTTGAAAAAGCGGCAGAGGGTGTCTGTACAGTATCAGAAGAGCTTATACTGCGCCAGGACGGAGAACATGAGCTTATTTTTTATGCACCTGTAATGGATGTTGATGGAAAAGTTAAAGCAGTACTGGCTGCATCACTTTTGGAAAGCACTTTAACCAGTTATATGGAAAAAAAGATTGCAGGACCTGGGATATTTGCTGCAGTTATGAATAACAGAGGGAGGATTATGTATGGCAGCAGTAATATATATGATATGATTGGTGAAACAGGAAGCAGCTTTTTTTCATTTATTAAAGCATGTAAAGTATATACTGAAAATTCTGGAACAGATTACATACAGGGCAGCATGCATGACCGTAAGGAGATATTTTTAGAATTTGCTTATGAAGGGGATAAGTTTGTTTCTGCATGTATGCCTGTTGAAGTAAATGATGGTTATATTGTGTATATTGCTGATGCATCTAATGCAGGCATAGGAAATAAAGTAGTGTCTGCATCTAATTCTCTTCTGGTTAAATTATTAATAGCAGACCTGGTTGTAATATTTGGAATTCTTTTTTACCATATAAATGGAAGGGCGAAGGTAATTAAACTTCTTGATAATTATGGGATTATAGACAAGCAGGAAGGTGCAGTGCTTTTTGAGTACACATTTACCCCTAAAAAGAGGATAGATGTATATGGTGATTTCAGCCATGTAGTTGGAAAGAATTTTTCACAGCTTGTTGGTGAAGCAGTTTATGATGTATATGAATATGTACATGAAGATGATGCATCAATAAGAGGAAGGCTGCATGAATTTTTTGACAGTGAGGATGAAGTATTCTCATCAGAGGTAAGGATTTTAGACCAGAATGGTGATTATGGCTGGTACCGCCTTACAGGCACGATGTTCCGTGATAGTGATGGTAACTGTGAACGTTTTGTTGGCAAAGTAGTTAATGCCAATAAACAGATATCAATGGAGAAAAATCTTGTACAAAGGGCAGAGAATGACCTGCTTACAGGAGTTCTTAATAAAAAGACTATAGAAGCTAAGATTGCAGAAAAGCTAAAGGATAAACATGAGGGACGGAATTATATATTCTTTATGGTTGACCTTGATAACTTTAAAAATGTAAATGACACCCTTGGCCATATATATGGGGATAAGGCTATTGCAGATACTGCGGAGGCACTTACAGAGATTTTCCATAGCAATGCATTTATAGGAAGGCTTGGTGGTGATGAATTTGCTGTATGTGCAATATATGATGCATTCGATGAAGAAAGCCTTATGGAATTTATTATAAAAAATGCTGAAAAAGTATGTGAAGCAAACCGCAGGGAATACTCAGATGGTGCTAACACAGTAAAGATTTCAAGCAGTGTTGGTATTTCTATAGGTCCTAAGGATGGAAGTGATTTTGAACTGTTATATAAGAAAGCTGATGAAGCATTATATAGTTCAAAGAAAACAGGTAAAAATAAGTTTACTATTTATGGGATAGCAGACAGCAGAAATTAGAAATGACAGCTTATGCCTGTGCGCTGCCTGGCACAATGCCTGTTATAAATGGAAAGCGGCGCAGAAATGAGGGGTTATGGAAAGCAAAGAACCAGGATATATTGAGTTAAGAGAACAGATTTGTGATGTGTGCCATAAGATGTGGCTGTTAGGCTGGGTTGCTGCCAATGATGGGAATGTTTCGGCAAAGCTTCCGGATGGCACATTTCTTGCTACTCCGACAGGAATAAGCAAGAGTTTTATTACACCAGATAAGCTTGTACATATTGATAAAGAAGGAAGGGTTATTGACGGGTTAGAGGGTTACAGGCCTTCTTCTGAAATAAAGATGCATTTAAAATGTTATTCAGAACGTGAGGACGTGGGGGCTGTACTCCATGCACATCCGCCAGTTGCTACAGGATATGCTGTTGCTAATAAACCACTTGATGACTATTCAATGATAGAGACTGTTATAGCAATTGGTTCAGTTCCTGTTACACCTTATGGTACACCATCAACTGATGAAGTGCCAAAGGCAATAGAGCCTTACCTTAAAGAACATGATGTAATGCTTTTACAGAACCACGGTGCACTTGCTGTAGGTTCAGATGTTATAACAGCTTACTACCGCATGGAAACACTTGAGCTTTTTGCCAAAATCAGCCTTAATGCACATCTGCTTGGTGGTGCGGAGGAACTTTCAAGGGAAAATATAGACAGGCTTATAGGAATGCGTGAACAGTATGGGGTTACGGGCAGGCATCCAGGATATAAGAAATATAGTGTAACAGACCAGCCTTCATAGTTAAATTTCCATCCACCTGTTTTTGGCAGGTGGGTGTTTTGGAATGGGGATTAATATGACAACAAAAAATGTACTTGCTTTTGATTTGGGTGCGGGCAGTGGACGGGCAGTACTTGCAAAATTTGACGGAAACAGGTTTAGTCTAAATGAGATACACAGGTTTCCACATAATTTCAGTATTTTAAACGGGCATTCATACTGGAATATACTTCTGCTGATGGATGAAATCAAAAAAGGGTTTTCACTCTGCAGGGAAGAAGTATCTGGTGCAGGTTTTGATACATGGGGTGTTGACTGCGGGTTTATAGATAAGGAAGGAAACCTTGCTGGTATACCATTAAGCTACAGGGATGCAGCGCTGGATAATAAAAATATGGAACAGGCTTTAAGAGAACTTGGTGGTGAGGAATTTATGGCAGGACGTACAGGAATTGCATGTCTTGCATATAATACAATATACAAACTATATTATATGAAGAAACATATGCCGTCACAGCTTGCACAAGCTGACAAGCTTCTTTTTATGCCAAACCTGTTTGAATACCTGTTATCAGGCATAAAACATGCCGAATATTCGATAGCCTCAACATCGCAGATGTATGATATGGCAAACAGGGCATGGGCTTATGATATCCTGGATAAAGCTGGCATAGACAAAAACCTGCTGCCAGATACAGATTATGCTGGCAGGGACCTTGGACCACTACGTAGTGATGTTGCTAGTGAAACAGGACAAAAAGGGCTTCATATTATATCAGTGCCAGGACATGATACAGCATGTGCAGTTGCAGCAATGCCCGCAAAGGAACAGGAATTTACATTTCTGTCAAGTGGCACATGGTCACTGCTAGGCATTTCTTCCACAAGAATGTTAGGGAAGGACAGTATAATACATAATAAGATTTCCAATGAAGGTACATGGAATGGCACATACAGGCCTGTTGTTAATATAATAGGCTTGTGGATTATGCAGGAGCTTAGAAGAAATTTCGCTACAGAAGGCAGGGATTACAGTTTTGCAGAGATAAGCAGGCTTGCCTCACTGGAAAAATCCCTTAGGAGTTTTATAAGACCTGATGATTTTATGCTTCCAGGGGACTATCCTTTAAAGATAAGGGAATACTGTAAAAATACAGGACAAGAAGTACCACAGACAGACGGGGGACTTGCCAGGTGTGTTTTAGAAAGCCTTGCATTAAAATACAGACAGGTTTATGAAGGATTTAAGCCTTATATAACATGGGAAGAAAAACTGTATATAACAGGCGGAGGGGTGCGTGATGAGCTGCTCTGCCAGTTTACAGCCAATGCACTGGATATACCAGTTATTGCTGTTGCAGCAGAGGCAACTGCCGCAGGAAATATTATGGTACAGCTTAAAGCACTTGGACTGTATAATACAGACAGCGAGAAATCAGAAATACTTTCTGCATCATTTGAAACAAAGACATACTATCCGCAGGAAACAGAGAGGTGGCATGAGGCTTATCTGGAATTTTGCAGTTTATACCAGAGGGAAGGAAAAGCAGTGCTATAGAAATTCTGGCATTATTATATAACTATAAATGGAGGACAATAATGGCTAAAAGTATCAAAAGTTTAGAAGAAGTAAAAATCCCGGAAACATATTCTGTTGAAAATGCAGAGTATGTTAAGGAAACAGACAGTTTTGCACTTACATTAAGGCATAAACACAGCAATGCAAGGGTGCTTGTATTAAGTAATGAAGATGATAATAAAGTATTTAACATAGGCTTTAGGACACCGCCAGATAATGATACAGGAGTGCCACATATAATTGAGCATACAGTATTATGCGGTTCTAAGAACTTTCCAGTAAAAGACCCGTTTGTTGAACTGGTAAAGGGTTCTTTAAATACATTCCTTAATGCCACAACATATCCTGACAAGACATTATATCCTGTAGCAAGCTGCAATAATAAGGACTTTGAAAACCTTATGCATGTATATATGGATGCTGTCTTTTACCCAAATATTTATAAATACGAAGAAATATTTAAACAGGAGGGCTGGCATTATGAACTTGCAGACAATGATTCACCATTAATATATAATGGTGTAGTATATAATGAAATGAAGGGTGCCTATTCTTCTGAAGAACGGGTGCTGGACTGTTTTGTAATGAGCAGCCTGTTCCCTGATACCACATACCACTATGAATCAGGCGGAGACCCTAAATGTATACCAGATTTGACATATGAGGATTATCTTGCTTTCCATAAAAAATATTACCATCCTTCAAACAGTTATATATATCTTTATGGTGATATGGATATTGAAGAACGCCTTATATGGATGGATGAAAATTATTTAAAAGATTTCCAGGCAGTTAAAACAGACTCAGAAATTGGCAGACAGGCGGGGTTTGACAGTATGAAAAGTTTAACTAAAACTTACGCTGTTGGCACAGATACAGACTGTGCAGAGAAGACATATTACGCTTATGCTGCATCTATGGATATTACAATGGAGCAGGAAAAATGCCTTGCATTTGAACTTCTGTCATATGTCCTTGTAGAGATGCCAGGAGCACCTGTTAAAAAGGCACTGCTTGATGCAGGGATTGGCACTGATATTGATGTGGACTTCTGTGACATAATGCTGCAGAGTTATTTTACAATAACTACCAAGAATGCAAAAGCAGGAGAAAAAGACAGGTTTTACCAGATAATAAGAGAAACACTAGAAGGCATAGTTAAAAATGGCATTGATAAAAAGGTACTTGAAGCAGCATTAAATGGAATGGAATTCAGAGAGAGGGAAGCAGATTTTGGTTCATACCCCAAAGGGCTTATATACAGCCTGAAAGCTTTAAAAACATGGCTTTATAGTGACAGTGAACCATATTCTGCACTTAAATATGAAAAATATTACAGCTTTTTAAGGGAGCAAATTGGTACAAGTTATTTTGAAAATCTAATACAGGAATATATCCTGGATAATACACATGCAGTCCTTGTGGAAATGGTTCCAGAAAAGGGGCTTGCAATAAAGAATGAACAGGAACTTGAGGAAAAACTTGAAACATTCAAGGCAGGTCTTTCTGATGAGGAAAAGGACAGGATTATACAGGAAACAAAGGCTCTGAAAGCATACCAGGAAGAGCCTTCGCCAAAAGAAGATTTAGAGAAAATACCTATGCTGGCAAGGGAAGATATTAGAAAAGAGGCAGCGCCTTATTATAATACGGAAACTGAAATATGTGGCATACCAGTAGTACACCACAATATTTCTTCCAACGGCATAATATACCTGAACTTTTTCTTTGATATACACCATCTTAAAGAATATGTGCCACAGATTAGTTTCCTGTCAACCCTTCTTGGATATATGGACACAGAAAACTACACTTATAATGAATTTGACACAGAAGTTAATTTCTATACAGGCGGTATAGTTTCTGATACAGATATTTATACACATCTTGGAAGAAGTGATGAATATGAGCTTAAATTTGAGGTACGCACAAAAGTGCTTGAAGACAGGGCGGCTGATGCGTTAAGGCTTATGGCTGAAATGATGTTTAAAACAATTTTTACAGATGAAAAGCATTTGCGTGAAGTAGTTGCAGAAAGCCGTTCAAGGCTTAAAGTGCGTCTTATGTCAGCAGGAAACCAGGCAGCGGCAGTGCGTGTAAATGCATGTAATTCAGAAAGTGCATGGCTTATAGACCATTCTGCTGGCATTGGCTATTATGATTATCTTGTGCGCCTTGATGAAAATTTTGATGAGGAAAAGGAAAAACTTATCAAAGGATGCAATGCACTTGTAAAAGAAATATTTAAAAAAGAGAAACTTCTTGTTTCATGTACATGTAAAGAAGAAGTTTTAGGTATATTAAAAGAAGCAATGCCTGTATTTACAGAAGAACTTGGAAAGTTTGAAAGCACAGGGCAGGATGTAAGCCTTTCTTCCCTTAAAAAGTATGCACCAGATATTACGATGAAGAAAGAAGCATTTACAACTCCTGCTGAAATACAATATGTTGCACTTGGTGGCACATTTGGCAGTGTTACAGATGCAGATTTTGGTACATTAAATGTTGTACAGCATCTTTTAAATTATGATTACTTATGGAATGAAGTACGTGTCAAAGGCGGGGCATATGGTGTAAAATGTAACTTTACAAGGGAGAAACAGTGGTATTTTGCTTCATACCGTGACCCTAATCTTTCATCTACTATTGATGTATATGAAAATGCAGCAGATTATCTTGAGAATTATAATGCAGATGAAAGAGAAGTTACAAAAACAATAATAGGGGCAATAAGCAATATTGATACACCATTAACTCCAAATATGAAGGGAAACCGTTCCATGATGGCATACTTTAAGAAAGTGCCTTATGCTGTGCTGCAGAAAGAAAGAGACAGCATTCTTGCATGCAGCATTGGGGATATACGTAAAGCAGCAGATGTAATAAGGGCAGTAGCAGCAAAAGGAAATATATGTGTAATAGGCAATGAAAAACATATAAAAGATGAGAAAGATATATTTGATGAAATAAAAGTTTTATCTTAAACTAATAAATTTAAAACTATATAAGAAAATGCCTGGAAACCACTGGATAGGCAGCAGCCTGGTTTTCCAGGCAGTATATTACGGAATATTTTGAATGGAGGATTGGATGGGCAAGTTTAAATCAGGATTTGTAACTCTTATAGGAAGGCCTAATGTTGGCAAGTCAACACTTATGAATAAGATTGTAGGGCAGAAGATAGCAATTACTTCCAATAAACCACAGACAACAAGAAACCGCATACAGACAGTATATACATGTGCAGACGGGCAGATAATTTTCCTTGATACACCAGGCATACATAAAGCTAAAAACAAGCTTGGTGAATATATGGTTTCTGTTGCAGAGAGGACACTAAAAGAGGTTGATATAATATTATGGCTTGTAGAACCATCGACATTTATAGGGGCAGGTGAGCAGCATATTGCGGAATGTGTTGCAAAATCCAATATACCTGTAATACTTGTTATTAATAAAATAGATACTGTAAATAAGGCAGAAATCCTTAGATTTATAGATGCTTATAAGGATATTGCCAGTTTTGCTGAGATTATACCCGTTTCTGCACTTAACGGGGAAAATACAGATGACCTTGTAAGTACCATTATAAGGTATCTTCCACAAGGACCATGTTATTATGATGAGGATACAATAACAGACCAGCCAGAGCGCCAGATAGTTGCAGAAATGATTCGTGAGAAAACTTTAAGAAACCTTAATGACGAAGTTCCTCATGGCATTGCTGTTGCAATAGAGCGTATGAGGGAGCGCACGAAAGGCAATATTATTGACATTGATGCAACAATTATTTGCGAGCGTAATTCACATAAAGGGATTATAATAGGAAAACAGGGAAATATGCTTAAGAAGATTGGAACAGAAGCAAGAAAAGACATAGAGTCGCTGCTTGCCTGCAAAACCAACCTTAAAATCTGGGTTAAGGTCAGAAAAGACTGGCGTAACAGCGACCTGCTTATAAAGAATTTTGGATATAATAAAAATGATTTGGATTTATAAGCAGTGTTTACAAAACATACCAGTATATTGAAATGTAATAAAGGCTATCATATTATCACAGTTTAACTCCATATTGGGAAGCATTATGGAACTGGTGTTGCAGGTTACAATGGACATATTGCATGTCCTGCATGCCAGGCTGTGGAAAGGTATGGTGGTAACATGGAAGAGAAAGATTGCTGGAATAAATTTGCTGTTTCAGGCAAGATTGAGGATTACTTAAAATACCGCAGCAGTGTGGGAAATGCGGCACATAATAAGGCAGATAGTACACAGGCAGCACAAGTGGCTAAAACAGAGATTTATAACAGCACTGGTGTAAATGCCTGTTCTGGCAAAACCACTTGTTAACATTTACAGTGCTGGTTCTGCCAGTATATGGAGGGCTGGATTGAGGGAAATTGTTACACTTACAGGTATGGTACTAGTGTCCTCCCCATTAAAAGAGTATGATAAACGGATTGAAATACTTACAAGGGAACAGGGCAGGATACCAGCATTTGCACAGGGCGCAAGGAAACAAGGCAGCGCCCTTTCTGCATGTACAGTCCCATTTACATTCGGGGAATTCCAGGTATATGAGGGACGTAATTCATATTCGTTAAAATCAGGTATAATTACTGGTTATTTTGGAAACCTTGCAGATGATTATGGTTTATTATGCCATGCATCATATTTTACAGAAATCGCGAGGTACTTAACAAGGGAAGGTATAAGGGCAGATGGTGAACTGCTTCTCTTATACATAACATTTAAGGCGCTTCAGGCAGGCAAAATCCCTGTACAGCTTATAAGAAGGATATTTGAACTGCGGTTTATGGCAGTACAGGGTGAAGCACCAGGTGTATTTGCGTGCGTGCGCTGTGGCAATACAGATGCATACAATGTTTATATGGCAGAGGGAGGGCTGCTTTGTGAAGACTGCCAGAGAAAGGATATACAGTTAAAAGGCCGTTATTCTGTAAAACTAAGCACTGATGCAAGATATGCATTACAATATATAATTTCAAGCCCTTTTGAAAAGCTGTATAGTTTTAACTTGTCAGGAAGTGTAATGTCTGAAGTAGATACTTTTATGGAAAAATATCTTGCAAGGTATCTGCCACACCATTTTAAATCAGCAGAGTTTTTGTGAAACTGGCAAAACTGGTAATATATCCAGCAATATAACAGCATTTATTCCATTTGCTGCCATAATAATACCGCAGTATCTCACGTTTGTCTGAATAATTTAACACACAATAAAATTTCCAGTTATAATTATGGGTCTGCCAGAAGACAGCAGGTTTCATGTGTACAGACTGGTATTTTCCATGACAGAAGCACTTCAGCCCCGCCGGCGTTTGAATCTGGTTTTTTCAGATTTTATGCGCCGCTGCGTGGGCTGATGTAGCGGAATGCATGCAAAAGCCATGTCTGCGACATGCTTTCCTGTCATGGAATAATCCAGTCTGTACACAGAAACCCTGCGTCCGTCTGCCAGCACAGAATAACTGGAAATTTCATGAAACGGAGAATTATAGTGTGCTGCCCTTGTGAAAATTTCCATTTTGTGGTATCTTATACAGATAAGACATAATTTGCAATTCAGGAGGTGTGTAATGGAGAAACCTGGTATGGATAAAATAGTTGTTTTTCTAACAATTGCACTTTTGCCAGTGTTTGCCCTGACAATTATACCAAAGATTTTATTGAGGTTATTTAACAGTGGTGTTGATTCTTTAATAAGTGACGGGTATTATAAGGCAAGCCTGGTAACTGCCGCAGTCCTGTTTATAATTATCCTGGTAATGTCAGCATATATAGCTGTACAGCCATATATAGGATGGGGGATTGCATATGTATGTGGCATAATTTACAGTATTTTATTATTTGTAAGGCCAGGAGAGGAATTTAACAGCCTTAACTTTTATATAGTTGTTATCAGTTATGCAATAGATATTGCAGTGCTGCTGGCTGTTTCCTTATTTAAGAAAAAATAGGAATTTCCGTTGACTTTTTAACATAAAAAATTTATACTTAGATAAAAATGGCAATTATTATATTTTTATAATAGCCATTGTTCCAATAACCCCTGCCATATGGGTTTTATATGGCAGACCAATTATATCACAGGGAGGTTTTTATAAAATGGCAACAAAAGCTAATTACAAGTTAGAAGAAATCGGTGCTGGCAAAGTTGGTTTTTCAAAAACCCGTTCTATTATTGAGGCAGCTTTTTATGGCAACAATGTAGTAAAGGTAAATACTCTTAAAGAAGCTTATAACTTAGCAAAGAGCACACCTGGTGCTATTGTTACAGATATGCCTGTATACAGGGGCGAAGAGTTTGGGCTTGATTCAGATGCTAAAGTATTATTATTTAATGATGGTGCTGTAACAGGACGTTACGCAGCAGCACGCCGTATTAAGGGATATCCTGGTGTTGATGAAGGCAAACTTGACAAGGTAGTAATGGATGCTGTTTATAAAACACGTTTTAAGAAATTATACCATGCACAGGTTTTTGTTGGTCTTGACCCTGAATTCATGGTTAAAGCACATCTTCTTATTCCAGAAGGGGAAGAAATGCTTATGTATAACTGGATGCTTAACTTCCAGTATATGTCAGATGAGTATGTAAAGATGTACAAAGAGTCTAAACCAGTAGGTGATGGCAAAGAAGCTGATATTTATATTTTCTCTGACCCACAGTGGGCTCCAGTACCAGCTCCAGATGTTGACTACAGCTGTTTAAGTGACCCTCAGACACTTTGTTACTTTGACACTAACGAAAACTGTGCCGCAATCCTTGGCATGAAGTATTTCGGTGAGCATAAGAAAGGTACACTTACAATGGCATGGGCTATTGCTAACCGTAATGGTTATGCATCATGCCACGGCGGACAGAAAGAATATTCACTTCCTGATGGAAGGAAGTATGTTGCGTCAGTATTTGGTCTTTCAGGTTCAGGTAAGTCTACTCTTACACATGCAAAGCATAATAATAAATATGGTGATAATGCTATTACTGTTCTTCATGATGACGCATTTATCATTAACTCAGACACATGTGCATCTGTAGCGCTTGAGCCAACTTATTTTGACAAGACAGCAGATTATCCTACAGGCTGTCCTGATAACCAGTATCTTTTAACTGCACAGAACTGCTCAGCAACAATGGATGAGGATGGCAAAATCCAGTTAGTTACAGAGGATATCCGTAATGGCAACGGACGTGCCATTAAGTCTAAGCTCTGGTCACCAAACCGTGTGGATAAGATTAATGAGCCGGTTAATTCAATAATCTGGATTATGAAAGACCCTACTATACCTCCTGTAGTTAAGTTAAAGGGTTCAGCATTAGCTTCAGTTATGGGGGCTACACTTGCAACAAAGACTTCTACAGCAGAGCGTGTTGCAGCAGGAACAGATTTAAATGCACTCCGCATTGTACCATATGCTAACCCATTCAGGACTTATCCGCTTGTAAATGACTATGACAAGTTCAAGAAGTTAGTAGAAGAGAAGAATGTTGACTGCTATATTGTTAATACAGGCGATTTTATGGGCAAGAAAGTACAGCCTAAAGATACTCTTGGAATTCTTGAAGCTATCGTAGAAGGTAAAGCAGAGTTCAAAAAGTGGGGCAGCTTTGATGATATAGAGATTATGGAATGGGAAGGATTTGTTCCAAATCTTGATGATGCAGAATATAAGAATGCATTAAAGGGTGCTATGCAGAACCGTGTAGATGCTGTTAAGGGCTTTGCTGAAAATAACAGCGGATATGATAAACTTCCGGATGAAGCACTTGCAGCAGTACAGAAACTTGTAGATGCTTTGCAGTAATTTTTAACAGGCTGTCATGCCGCATACTGTTGTAAAAGCAGTGTGGACAGGCAGCAGTCTGTGCCAGGGAACTGTTATACTTAAAGATATTAGGTATAACAGTTCTTTTTTTCTTCCTTTTGCATAGGATTAAACATGCAGTCTTTATGTAATTGGCGAGGGAAGGAGAAGGCATTATGGATGACAAACTTGATGAAGTAATTAAAAAATATCCTGTAATAGTGAAGTCAAGACGCAGGATAAGGGGAGCTGTACTTTTAGACACAGACAAAGGCATATATATGGCAAAAATATATACAGCAAGCAGGAAGAGGCTTTTATTTGAAGAAGAGGTTAAGGCAGCATTAACCAATGCTGGGTATGTGAATGTTGACTATGCAGTAAAAAATATTGATGGCGGGCTGCTGACAGATGATGGAAGCGGGAATAAATGGCTGGTAAAGAAATGGTATAATGGTACGGAATGTGATATTAAAGATGTTAGAAAAGTGATGCTTGCATCATCAAATATGGCAGTTATACATAAACTAATGGTTATTGGCAGTACAGATGATACACAGGCTCTTGTAAAATCAAATAAATTAGATATAGAGTCCCTTTTTTTGCGCCATAATAAAGAAATTAAAAGGGTACATAGTTATATACGTGAAAAGCGCCAGAAAAATGAAATGGAAATCTGTCTTTTAAATTCTTACAGGAATTTTTCTGGACAGGGGATTATGGCAGAAGAGTTTTTGAAAGAAAGTGGCTTTAAAAGCCTTTGCAATGAGGCTATAAGCCAGGGAAGGGTTTTGCATGGAAGCTATAATTACCACAATATTATATTGTCTGGGGAGCAGGTTGTGACAACAAACTTTGAAAAGGCAGATATTGGGCTCCAGATAATTGATTTATATGATTTTACCAGGAAAGTTATGGAGAAAAATTCCTGGAATATGGAAATAGGGATAAATGTGATAGAGGCTTACAGGAAAGAACGTGAACTTGGAAGTGAAGAACGGAAGGTTCTTTATGCATTGCTTTTATATCCAGAGAAATACTGGAAACTTGTAAATTTTTATTATAATGGCAAAAAATCATGGATGTCTGCTAAAAATTATGAGAAACTGAAACGTATATGCAGCCAGGAACAGGAACGCCATAAATTTCTTAAAGAAGTAAAAAGACTTTTAATTTAGCTTTCCATGTAGTATAATAATGAAAGGGTACAGGTTTATTTTGAAAAACCATTGTGATAAGGAGGAAAAACCATGTTATTTAACAGGGTTTATAGTAAGAAAACAGCAGTATTTATATTCTTAATGCTCGCAATCCTAGTACTTGCTTCATGCAGCATTAAGAAAAAAAGCCGTAACAGCAGTAATGTAAACATGGCTGGCAATGTACAGGAAACAGAGAGCCAGGAAGTTACAGGCGTTATTGTCAATGTTGACAGGGAACTGGGGCAGGTTACATTGCGTGAGCTGGATTATGATGTTGATACAATACTGGATTATAATGCGGCATCTGAAATTATAGATAAATATGGTGTACAGATAACAGGGGATGAACTGCAGCCTGGGCAGATAATGGCTGTAACATATAATCCTGGTACTTCCAAAATAATTTCTATGAAGATTCCTGAGGACGTGTGGGAATACCAGGAAGTTGACGAGTTTTCATTTGACAGTGAAGAAAGTGCGATGAATTTTGCAGGTAAGAAATACCAGTATACAGACTGGACATATTTTTCATCACTTGACAGCAAGATACAGATGATGGAGCTTAATGATAATGATGTTATTACTGTAAGAGGCATAGGAATTAAAGTATATTCCGTTACACGTACAAAAGGGCATGGCTATATAAGGCTGGCAAATTACAGCTATTTTACAGGTGGTACTGTTAATGTTGGGAACAGTATAATACTCCCTGTTACAGATAATATGCTTATTGCTGCTGGTGAAGGTTCATACCGCGTAGTGCTTGGCAAGGGTGGGACAAAGGCAGTTAAGAATGTTACTGTAAAAGATGGTATTGAAACAAAACTTGATTTCAGTGAGTACAGGACAGAAGTTAAAAATGCAGGTAATATTACATTTGAAATAGAGCCTTATGGGGCTGATTTGTATATAAATGGTTCTGCCGTTGATTACAGCAGCCCGGTTGCTTTAAATTATGGTGAGTATAATATAAAAGTTGAGATGACCGGGTATACAACTTATACTGGTGTGCTTGATGTAGAGAAGGCAGAAAGCATAATAAAAATTGACCTTATAGATGAGAATGCGTCAGTTTCTGCATCCTCTACAAGCACTCCAAAGCCTTCGGGCAAGGCGGACAGCAAGAAAGATGATGATAATGTTACAACCAAAAAGATAGACAGTGACCATACAATAACAGTTTCTTCACCAGAAGGGACAGAGGTTTACCTTGATAATGTTTATAAAGGTCTGGCACCATGTTCTTTTACAAAAGTTATTGGTTCACAGACTATTACATTAAGCAAACCAGGATACCAGACAAAAAGCTATTCTATAGATGTCCTGGATGATGATAAAAATGTTAAACTGGGTTTCTCTGAATTGGCAGAGGACTCTGGTTAATATAATATATTATTAATGCAGAAACAAAGTTTTTTGTATTTAATTAACAAATAAAACAAACAAGAGGAGGATATGATTAATGGATTACAAAGAGGTTTATGAGGCATGGCTTGCCAATCCTTATTTTGATGAGGAAACAAAGAATGAATTAAAATCAATATCTGGTGATGATAATGAGATTAAGGAACGTTTCTACCAGGATTTAGAGTTTGGTACTGCCGGTCTCCGTGGGGTTATTGGTGCAGGTACAAACCGCATGAATATCTATACAGTGCGTAAGGCTACACAGGGGCTTGCTAATTATATTATTAAGGCAGGAAAGGCAGCACAGGGTGTTGCAATTGCATTTGATTCACGCCATATGTCACCTGAGTTTGCTGATGAGTCTGCATTATGCCTCGCTGCTAATGGCATTAAGGCATATGTATTTGAGTCTTTAAGGCCTACCCCGGAGCTTTCGTATGCGGTAAGGGAATTAAAGTGTGTTGCTGGCATTAATATAACAGCAAGCCACAACCCTCCTGAATACAATGGCTATAAAGTATACTGGGAGGATGGTGCACAGATTACGCCTCCACATGACACAGGCATTATGGCAGAGGTTAAGGCTGTTACAGATTATGCAGACGTAAAGACAATGGACAAGCAGGAAGCAATATCAAAAGGGCTTTATGAGCAGATTGGCGCAGCAATAGACGACAAATATATTGAAGAACTTAAAAAGCAGGTTATACACTGGGACAGCATTAAGGAGATGGGGAGCAAGTTAAAGATTGTTTATACTCCTTTACATGGAACAGGAAATATTCCTGCAAGGCGTGTGCTTAAAGAGATTGGTTTTGAGAATGTATATGTTGTGCCAGAACAGGAGCTTCCTGATGGTGATTTCCCTACTGTAAGTTATCCAAACCCTGAAGCAGCAGAAGCTTTTGAGCTTGCACTTAAGCTTGCCAAAGAAAAAGATGCAGACCTTGTGCTTGCAACTGACCCTGATGCAGACCGTCTTGGCGTATATGTAAAAGATACAAAGAGTGGAGAGTATATTACACTTACTGGCAATATGTCCGGCTGCCTGCTTGCAGATTATGAGATTTCACAGATTAAGGAAACAAAAGGGCTTCCAGAGGATGGAAAGCTTATCAAGACAATAGTTACATCAAACCTTGCAGATGCAATTGCAAAGTATTACAATGTGGAACTTGTAGAGGTACTTACAGGGTTTAAGTTTATCGGGCAGCAAATCCTTGGGTTTGAAACAACAGGAAAGGGTTCATACCTGTTTGGCTTTGAAGAAAGCTATGGATGCCTTATTGGTACACATGCACGTGACAAAGATGCTATTGTGGCAACTATGGCACTTTGTGAGGCGGCTGCTTATTACAAGACAAAGGATATGACTTTATGGGATGCCATGATTGAAATGTATGACAGGTATGGCTACTATAAAGACGGTGTACAGTCAGTTACTATGAAGGGAATTGAAGGGCTTAATAAAATACAGGAGATTATGACAAATCTCCGTGAAAATCCGCCAAAGGAGATTAATGGATACAAGGTGCTTTCATTCCGTGATTACCAGGCAGATACAGTTAAAGATATTGAAACAGGTGAGGTTAAGCCTACAGGGCTTCCAAAATCTAATGTATTGTATTTTGATATGCCAGATAATGTATGGATGTGTGTAAGGCCTTCAGGTACAGAGCCTAAGATTAAATTTTATTATGGGGTTGTTGGAAGTTCCCTTGAAGATGCGGACAAGAAGTCAGCAGATATGGCAAAGGCTGTTACAGATATGGTTGAAAAGATGTCATAGGCTGGATATTATTTGCCTGTCTGGCATTACTGGAAAAGAGCTGCTGTATATGGCGGCTCTTTACAGGTTTATGGTAGTTTGTTTGATTGGCAAAATATTCGTAGTGCTAAATTAAATTATACGGAGGAATGGTAATGCAGGAAAAATTAGAACGGTGGATAAACTGGATGGAGTTTGATGAGGTAGTGTCTGGCAAACACAATGCACCACATAATATACTTGGGCTGCATGATTTTGACAAAGGCCAGGTGTTTACAGTATTCAGGCCGCATGCACAGAATGTATATATTACAGATATGGATGGAAATAATGTTGTCCAGCTTGAAGAGGTTGAGGAAGAGTCGGGGTTTTTTGGAAAATATGTAGATGGGCATAAATATAAAGCACCATATAAAGTACGTGTCCAGTATTCAGATAATGATATAGTTGAGTTTGCTGACCCTTATTGTTTTAAACCACAGATTTCAAGTGATGATTTATATGTGTTTGCTGAGGGAAACCATTATGAAATATATGACAAACTTGGTGCACACCCTATGGTCATTGATGGTGTAGAGGGAACATATTTTGCAGTATGGGCGCCACATGCAAGAGCCGTAAGCGTAGTAGGAAGTTTTAATATGTGGGATGGCATGATTCATCCTATGAGAACGCTTGAAGTATCAGGTGTTTATGAATTATTTATACCAGGCGTTGGACCAGGTGCAATTTATAAATATGAAATTCTCACAAGACAAGGGGAAATACTTTTAAAGTCTGACCCATATGCTAATTATGCAGAAATGCGTCCTGATAATGCATCTGTAGTTACAGACCTTACAGGGTTTAAGTGGGATGATGATAAGTGGATGGAAGAACGCGCCAGAAAGAGCAGGGACGACCTCAGGAAAGAGCCTGTGGCTATTTATGAAACGCATCTTGGTTCATGGAAGAAGAAAGATGATGGCACAGAAGATGGTTTTTACAACTACAGGGAACTTGCCCCTATGCTTGCAGATTACCTGGTTGAAATGGGTTATACACATATAGAGCTTATGGGAATTGCTGAATATCCGTTTGATGGTTCATGGGGATACCAGGTTACAGGGTATTATGCCCCAACAAGCCGTTATGGTGAACCACAAGATTTCATGTATTTTGTAAATTATATGCACAATAAGGGCATACATGTAATACTTGACTGGGTTCCAGCACACTTCCCAAGAGATGCACATGGTCTTGGAAGGTTCGATGGGCAGCCTCTTTATGAGCATCCAGACCCAAGAAGGGGAGAACATCCTCACTGGGGGACTTATATTTTTAACTATGCTTATAAGGAAGTTGAGAATTTCCTTATTGCAAACGGGCTGTTCTGGCTTAAGAAATTCCATATTGATGGTTTGAGAGTTGATGCAGTTGCCTCAATGCTGTACCTTGATTATGGTAAAAATGATGGCGAGTGGCTTCCTAATGAAAATGGTGGTAAGGAAAACCTTGATGCAATTAACCTTTTCAAGCATATGAATAAGCAGTTTGAGGACAGGGCTCCTGGAACAGCGGTAATAGCAGAGGAGTCTACAGCATGGGCAGGTGTAACCTCACCTGTACAGTTTGACGGCCTTGGTTTCCTGTTTAAATGGAATATGGGCTGGATGAATGACTTCCTGGAGTATATGAAGCTTGACCCTTATTTCAGGTCATTTAACCATAATAAACTTACATTCAGTATGCAGTATGCCTATAGTGAGAATTTTATACAGGTATTATCACATGATGAAGTTGTACATGGTAAATGTTCTATGATTGAGAAAATGCCTGGTGAGTATGAGGACAAGTTTGCCAACTTAAGGACCGCATATGGCTTTATGTATGGACATCCTGGCAAAAAGCTTTTATTTATGGGACAGGAGTTTGCACAGTTCCGTGAGTGGAGCGAGGAACGCAGCCTTGACTGGGAGCTTTTAGATTATGATATGCACAGAAAATTAAAAGCATATGTAAAGGATTTAAATAAGCTTTATACAGAATATGAGGCAATGTATGTAAATGATTATGACCCTATGGGGTTTGAGTGGATGAGCTGTGACAATGCCAATATGAGTGTAGTAAGCTTTGTAAGGCGTGGTGCTTCTGTAAAGAACCAGCTTCTCTTTATCTGTAACTTTACACCAGTAGAATATGATGATTTCAGGACAGCAGTCCCATGCCTTGGCAAGTATACAAAAGTATTAAGTTCTGATGATTTATGTTATGGTGGTACAGGCGTTAAAAATACTAAAACAGTGCTTGCAGAGGAAATTGCATGCGAGAATAAGGATTATTCTATTGAAATAAACCTTCCGCCATTATCTGTAACAGTTTATAAATTTGATTATAAAGAGAGCAAATAAGAAATACATGGATGCTGTCTGCCCGTATTAAGCGGCAGCTTATAAAAATAACCAGAGGCAAAAGCCGCTGGTTATTTTTACTTTAAATTTATAATAAAATTATAATAGGAGGATAGCAATAATTATCTCTGTATATAGCCCGATGCTATATAGCCTGTATAAAGTTTCTTTCCATCATAATAATTTGTTTTATACCAGATTTTTGATTTTACACTGACTTTTTTAAGGAGTGCAACGGGAGTTCCTTCTGGTATAACCGCAAGGACTTTTTTATTAGTGCCGGCTGCTTTACGTATATTAAGCGCGGCAGTAGTCCTGCCTAATGAGTAATATTTTAAAGATGCCTTAGCTGGCAGGTAGCCATTATATGTCCTGGACTTCACCATATAACTTACATGTATGTATGACTGGTTGTTGCTTAAATATGTTTTACCAAGATATTCTATGGTAGAATTCTTTGGAAGTGTAATTAATTTGGCAGAACCAGAGGCAGGTGTTTTTAATAAATCCAGCCTGGAGTTTGTTATAGCTGCCTGCCTGTTTTTCATTGTAGCTGCAGTAAGTGTTGTAAAGCCGCTATAGTATGGCTTGCCATCAATCTTGACATAGGAACGTATTCTATAATAATATTCATGGTCTGGCAGCAGCTTTGTATTTTTAAATGAAGTCACTGTATTATTTGTAATAGTCTTAATTTTTTTGTATGTGCCCTTATAAATATCAGCTCTGTAAATCTGGTATCCCTTTGCACCAGTATCATTATACCATTCTAATGTTATATTTTTATTAGCAGGAGTGCCTGTAAACCAGCTTGTCTTACCTGGTTTAATAATAAATTCTGACGTTACAGTTCCTGCATAACTTCCGGTACCAGTTATAGTAACCAAAGCCTTGCCTGCATTTATATTATTGGAATATGTAACCTCATAATCCTCATATTCTATTAACTCATTGCCATCTAATGAAACCACTATCTCTGGCATAATCTCATCACCAGTATATGTTTCTACAGGGATTTCCTGTACAGTTGCACCAGCTAAACTAATAGTTTCGGCAGGTTTATCTGTATGGGCAGGTTTAGGAGTAACTGATGGCTTAGGTGTAGCCGTAGGTTTAGGAGCCGCCGTAGGTTTAGGTGTAGCTGCAGGTTTAGGTGTAGCTGTAGGTTTAGGAGTAACTGATGGCTTAGGAGTGGCTGTAGGTTTAGGAGCTGCCGTAGGTTTAGGTGTAGCTGCAGGTTTTTCTGTTACAACGGGTGTAGCAGTTGCAGCAGGAGGCACAGTAATTATATTATTGTTATCATCATCACCATTATTACTGTTGGAATTGTCATTGGAACTGCTGCCATCTAAATTAGTATTGGTGTACCAGAAATTACAGTCAACTTTTCCTGATATGCCATCTACTGAGCCAGAACTTGTATATTGCCAGTATTCATATGGGTTAGCATAAGTGGTTTTTGTGGTGTAGTTTGCGAGCCATATTTTATAACTTTGTCCAAGTTTTTTTCCATTAATAAGATTGGTAAAATCGTTTGGATTAGCATATATCATAGGTTCATATCCCGCATCTTTTATTGTATCACAAAATGCTATACAGTTATTAGTTGCAGCAGACTTGCTAAGATTTGCCTTGTACATCCTGCCTATAGGACCATTTGCATCAGTAGGGAATTCATAGTCAATAACCACAGGAAGTGTTACATCATAATCTTTAATTTTTTCAAGACAGTATTCTGCTTCTTCTATAGCTTCTTTTTTATTTATTGCTTCAGTAAAGTAATAAACGCCTACCTGTATGCCTGCATCGAGTGCACCCTCAATATTTTCTACAAATTTAGTGTCAGTACAAAGTGTGCCAGATGCGCCATAGCCACGGTAGCCAGCACGTATAATGGCAAAGTCAACACCTGATTCTTTTACTTCTTCCCAGTCAATTGTTTTATTATAATACGAAACATCAATACCATTATAAATATTCATTCCATCAAAAGCATCAGCATGGGTATATGTTTTATTATCAAAGAGACCTTCTGTCTGGGATGATTTCCGCAGTGCTTTTTTAACTATAGGTGCTTTAACCAGCTCTTCCTGCATTGGATTGTTGTTTCCACGGGATATGCTTTCTGTTACAGAACTGCTGGAAATGGCACTGCCAGTTATTGTACTGTCTGTATATGTAACAAAAGGGGTGGCAGCAGAAACATATGAAACGGTGCTATGTAGTAATAATAAGGCAGCGGACAGCCTGCATAATGTTTTATGTCTATTCATATAATCCTCCAGACCCCAGAATAAAATCTGGGTAATTATTTTTCTTTATATATATACACAATTGTTGTGGCAAAAATATGTGAAAATTGTTATTTATGCGGATGGTTAGCAGACGGACGCAGGGTTTCCAGCCCTGGCATATGGAACCTGCTGTCTTCTGGCAGTGAATGATATAACTGGAAATAGTGTGAAAAATGATTCTAAGACAGCATTTTTCATTACTATTTGTGCCGTGCAAAGCACGGCATGGGGATTTTTATGAAACGGACG
>JAAWKM010000202.1 GCA_022797375.1 Lachnospiraceae bacterium | reverse complement strand
CACAAAGCCTCAGACAACAGACACTGTTTTTGTGGCTGTTAGCTGCTGTTTTTGCAGCGGTCTGTGGATTGTCCTGTGGAGTGGCTGTGAATAGTAACCATTTTCTTTTTAAAACAGGGCTTAAATCCTGACTGATTGTTTTATAATGCTGCCTATAACAAAAGTGCCTTTACACAAACCCGTTAAAAACCATAATTATAACTTGTTAATTATTAACTGGCAGATTTAAAGGGCATGCACATTATAATGGTGCACATGCCCTTTCTAACCACTCTGTTTCTTCTGCATCAAGATATGGTGAAATATTTTCATAAACTTTCTTATGGTAATTATTTAAAATTTCCTTTTCCTTAGCATCCATTAAATCCACATTTATTAAATCCCTGTCAAACGGGACTAATGTAAGAGGTTCAAACCCCATAAACTGCCCATACTCCGTTTTCTCACGTTTTACACATAATATAAGATTCTCAAGGCGTACTCCGAATCTGCCTTCAATATATATTCCTGGTTCATCTGATGTTACCATTCCTTCTTCAAGTACAGCATTCTCAACAGGATATGGAAGTATATGGTATCTGAAAGCATTAGGAGGTTCATGTACATTTAAAAGATATCCTACGCCGTGCCCTGTTCCATGATTGTAATTACATCCCATATCCCATAAAGGCTTTCTTGCAATATAGTCAAGTGACACACCTGTACATCCATGTAAAAAATGTGCATTACATAAGTTTAAATTACCACGAAGTACAGCGGTATAATACTTTTTCTGCTCTTCTGTTGCAATTTTTCCAATAAGGATAGTCCTTGTTATATCTGTTGTCCCTTCCAGGTAATGTCCACCTGTATCTACCAGTAAAAGATTATCTGGCTCTACAGGTACATCTGTTTCAGGAGTTGCAGAATAATGTACTATAGCACCATGGCTCCCAAAAC
The DNA here is from genome assembly GCA_022797375.1 of Lachnospiraceae bacterium. Taxonomy (GTDB): domain Bacteria; phylum Bacillota; class Clostridia; order Lachnospirales; family Lachnospiraceae; genus Butyribacter. The sequence continues at coordinate 4,695 of JAAWKM010000202.1, read as the reverse complement.
CAGCTATAGTATCAAAGCTTGGCCCTATATAATTTTCACCCCTGCTTCTTATTTTCTCCAGTTTCTCTGCTACACTTAATTCTGACATAGGAATATTGCCCATATTCTTTTTAATCCAATATATAAATCTCGTAACAGCAACGCCATCTTTTATATGGGCTTCCCTTATATTAGCAGTTTCTATATTATTTTTTATAGCTTTCCACAATACTGAAGGATTAACCAGGTCAAGTATTTTTACTTCTGCCGGAATATTACTTACTATAGAATAGTTTACAGTACCTTTATCAAGCATAACCTTGATTCCAGGCCGGAAGCCTTTGGCATAATTATATATATCATTATAATCTCTTATAGAAACACCTGCACCAGCAAGCACATTTTCTATCTTCCACCCCAGTGCACTCTTATAAGCAAAGAGTATAATGCTATCCATCCCAATTACAAGATATGACAGAACTACAGGATTGCAATGGATATCGTCTCCTCTTATATTTAAAATCCATGCTATATCATCAAGTGCAGTAATAATATGGTAATCTGCACCATATTTACGCATATATTCCCTTATCCTGGCAATTTTATCATCCCTTTTCTCCCCGGCATAACATATGTCCAGGAGCATTGCAGGTTTTGGCTCTATCTGTGGTCTTTCTTGCCAGATTTCACCTACAAGGTCAAGGCTGCTGTTAATCTTTGCACCTGTCAATTCAAATCCTGCCAGGATATCTTCTGCCCATGCCGCTGGAACAGTTCTTCCGTCAAAGCCAAGTACATCACCCGCTTGCAGGTTTTCCATAATATAATCCTTTATTTTAATTGTACCCTCTGTTCCTGCCTTATAAAGCTTGATACCACTTCCCTTTAACTGTTCTTCTGCCTGTATAAAATACCTTCCATCAGTCCACAGCCCTGCCTCGTCCATTGTCACGACGACAGTACCTGCTGAACCATCAAAACCTGATATAAATTCCCTGCATTTAAAATAATTTCCTGTATACTCTGAATTATGGAAATCATTTGACGGGATATAATACATGTCAACCCCGTTTTGCTTCATACGGATACGGAGTTCATCAATTCTCTGTGATATATCCACTACCCTGCCCCTCCTCTTATAATCCAATATAATTACATATGTTACTATTCACAGCTATGCTGTTCATAGCAACCAGCAGTGCTTTCAGCACTGGTTATGTACACATTTTGCACAAAAAACGTGCAAAATGGCACTGTAAAACTCATATTTTTGACAAAAAAACTTGTCAAAAATCCTCGGATTTAATTGACTGTGAATAGTAACTTACATATACCTGTTTATAATTTTATCCTTCCAAGTATATTGCTAAATTCCGCAAATTGTGCAAGAGAAAGTTTTTCGCCCCTTATTGTCTCTTCGAGTCCCATCTGTCTTAAAGCACCTGCTACCTGTTCTTTATTAATACCAAGCCTGCCATCATTTGCCAGGCTGTTCTGCAATGTCTTCCTACGCTGGTTAAATGATGCACGTATAATTCCAAACATAAATTTTTCATCATCCACATTAACACATGGCCTGCTATGGCAGCGCAGCCTGATAACAGCAGAACCCACACCTGGACGCGGCATAAAACAGTTCGCAGGGACATTGGCAACAATCTCTGCATCAGAATAATACTGTACTGCAAGTGACAATGCACCATAATCTTTAGTACCAGGCCCGGCCTGCATCCTCTGGGCAACCTCTTTCTGCACCATTACTGTAATATTATTAAGTGGTATATGGCTTTCAAGCAGGCCCATAATAACAGGAGTAGTTATATAATATGGAAGATTAGCCACAACTTTAATAGCCTTGCCCCCGTTTCTTTCTTCAGCAATTTTTTTAATATCTATCTTTAATATATCCTCATTAACTACTGTAACATTATTATAGCCTGAAAGGGTTTCTGAAAGGACTGGTATAAGGCTGCTGTCAATTTCAACTGCCATTACTTCTCTTGCATTCTCACAAAGATATTGTGTGAGTGTTCCAATGCCTGGACCAACTTCTAAAACAAAATCCCCACTTGAAACTCCTGCAGCATCTATTATTTTATCCAAAACATGTGTATCTATGAGAAAATTCTGCCCAAACCGTTTCTGGAACTTAATATTATATTTTTTTAAAATTTCTATAGTATTCTGTGGTATTCCAAGTGATGCCATTCTTCCTCCTATCTGCTTCTTCCCCTATATGCCATAAAAATCCCCATGCCGTGCTTTGCACGGCACAAATAGTAATGAAAAATGCTGTCTTAGAATCATTTTTCACACTAACCTTTAACCAAATATATATGGCTGTTTTTATGTTACATCCGTAATCTTTACATAACAGTATAACACTTTATGATACAAAGTCAAATGCACATTCTTTTTATGAAAAAAACTCCGTACCCATAACTATATAAGTGCGAAGTCTTTATTAGCATATAATCATTCTTTTTAAACCAGAAATAATTATTTATCCCTCCATGTAATACGCCCTTTTGTAAGGTCATATGGCGACATTTCCATAGTTACCTTATCACCAGGAAGTATCCTGATAAAGTTCTTTCTCAGTTTACCACTGATATGTGCAAGTACCTGGTGTCCATTTTCAAGTTCCACCTTAAACATTGCATTAGGAAGTTTCTCAACAACTACTCCCTCAATTTCAATAACATCTTCTTTAGACATAAATAATTAACCTCCATCTGTCTTTGAATGGCACTTTTGTTACTCTCTATCTTTAAAACACAGAAGCATGTAACATATGCCATTAATATATATCGTACAATTATGCCAGAAATTTTATAAAAAACTGGTACAAGTACATCTATGCTAAATCCTTATTATAAGAGAACAGCTCTGGCTCACCTTCTGTAATAAGAACAGTATTTTCATAATGGGCTGAATTTTGTGAATCCCTTGTAACACATGTCCAGTCGTCATCAAGCTTCCAAATTTCTTTCTTCCCTCTGTTTATCATAGGCTCAATCGCCAGTGTCATTCCAGGCCTTAATTTCATTCCCCTGCCTATTGGTTTAAAGTTAGGGACTTGTGGTTCTTCATGCAGCTTCTTGCCAATACCATGACCCACCATTTCACGTACCACTGAAAAACCAAAACTTTCAGCATAGTCCTGGATTGCTTTCGATATATCAAATAAATGGTTGCCAGCCCTCGCCATTTTAACCCCTTCAAAAAAACTTTGCTTCGTTACAGCTATTAACTTTTTATCCTCTTCTGAAATCTCCCCGACAGCATGTGTCCTGGCAGCATCAGAATGATATCCTTTATATATTACACCTGCATCCAGGCTTACTATATCCCCTTCTTTTAAAACTCTTTTTTTATCAGGAATTCCATGAACTACTTCTTCATTCACTGATACACATATAGAAGCAGGATAACCATTATAATTTAAAAATGAAGGTATACAGCCATAACTACGGATTACCTCCTCTCCCTTCCGGTTAATTGCCATTGTAGTTACACCAGGCCTGATAATCTTTGCCATCTCATCATGTACTATAGAGAGAATCCTTCCTGCCTCACGCATCAGTTCTATTTCATGCTCTGATTTGATTGTTACTGACATAATATGCCTTCTTTCTGTAAATATATTCACAGGTATAACAACTATATAAAAACCACATGCAAGTTATGCCTGTCTGGAATACCAGTAATGTTAACAATATACCACCGCGCCAGACTTTAATCAAGCCTGGCGCACATAAATACCATACTACATTAATATGGCATTAATTATTTAGATTCAAGCACTGCATAAATATCTGCCATACATGCCTCAAGACCTTTAGAACCATCAATTACATTTAAAAGACCAATCTTATCATAGTATTCAATAAGAGGAGCTGTCTGCTCATGGTATACTTCAAGCCTCTTCTTTACTGTTTCTGGTGCATCATCATCCCTGAGTACAATTTCACCACCACATTCATCACAAATACCTTCTTTTTTAGGAGGAATATTTACAACATGGTATGTTGCACCACAACCTTTACATACCCTTCTTCCTGCCATTCTTTCTATTATAGCTTCATCAGCCATATCAATTTCTAATGCAAAATCAATACCGTCATCCTGTTTTTTAAGTGCTTCTGTCAAAGCCTCTGCCTGTGGGATTGTCCTTGGGAAACCATCCAGGATATAACCCTTCTTACAGTCATCCTGTTTCAAGCGGTCTACAACAAGGTCACACACAAGTTCATCAGGAACAAGATTACCTGCATCCATATAGCCCTTCGCCTTTTTACCTAATTCTGTGCCAGCCTTGATATTTTCACGGAAAATATCACCTGTAGAAATAGCTGGAATGCCATACTTCTGTGTAATCTGCTTTGCATATGTCCCTTTACCAGCTCCTGGTGCACCTAACATAATAATTTTCATAATTATTTTCTCCTTCCTGATATATGCGTTTTGTTTTATACAGCGAAGCATTTTTACCGTACGCGCTCCACACAAATATGGCTGAAATGGTAAAAATAGGACGCTCAAAGATTATAATAACCTAAAAGCGCCCATATTTCAACTATTTAATTCAATCTTTTTCCCTTATTTGTTATTATGTGTTACTATTCACAGTCAATTAAGAAAAAAATCCAAATAAAGAACTAATATTTTGAACTCTAACGAGGGAAAAATGATTATTCATTTTTCCCTAATATC
>JAAWKM010000201.1 GCA_022797375.1 Lachnospiraceae bacterium | reverse complement strand
GGATAATATATGAGTTTTAAATTCGATAAAGATGGAAAAATGTTGATTTTTGCAATGTTATATGATATGATAATGAAACGAAGATAATTTATTATTATCTCTTGTCTATAGATACCTATTGACTATAGTTTATAGCTAGTTCATGAGTATTTCATCCCAATTATGAATATACATAATTACGATAAATTTATGAATTTGTAATTGGCATATTCTTTTTCCAAAATAAATTTAAGTGAGGATATAAAATGTATGAAAATTTTAAGGAATTAATTTCTTTGGCTGAGTCCTACAAAAATAAAATCGTAATATTTTTTATAGCAAACATAAAAAATAAAACAAAAAATTATTCGGATTATTCTAATACTTCAGTAGAAGCTGAATTTTTTTCTGAGGAAAACTACAATAAAATTATTAATGAATTGGCAAATCGAGGATTTAGTGTGAAATGTTTCTTTGATGAAGAAGACTTCATTTCAGACTGTGTCTCTAAACAATATTATAGAGAACTTCGCAAAAAGATTGTTGTCATCAATTCAGCGCAAAAAGGAACATATATTGGCCGGAAATCTCTTATACCTTCTTTTTGTGATTTGTGTGGGTTTTGGTACGCAGGAAGTAATCCTTATGTTTGTAGTTTAGCTAGAGATAAATTTAAAACAAGTTGCATTTTAGAAAATTTAGGGATTCCATGTGCTAAAAGCTATCTCTATAGTTATGAATATGGATGGTTGAATGGAAAAAAGCCATTAAATGATATGATTGTCATTGCGAAATTGAATTATGAAGCATCTAGTATCGGACTTACAGAAAATAATTGTTTTGTTTACAGTCATGAAAAGGATTCTTTTATAAATGAGCTTTCAACTCAGTATAAACAACCAGTAATAGTCCAGGAGTTTATAGATGGATATGAAATAGAGTTTCCTTTTATCAAAGTTGATTCTATATTGAATACCATTCCAGTCAATATTTCTTTCGATGAAAGCGGAAAGATGGGAAAGGATTTTTTGACTTATAATCTACGAAAAATACGACAGTATTCTTTTGGAAATTTCAGATTGATTGATTCAAAAACAAGTAAAAATATATGTGACTGTTCTCATACTGTTATAAGGGCATTAGATATAAAAGGTTTATGCAGAGTTGATTTTAGAATAAAAAATAATAAAAAATATTATATTACTGATATTGCGACTAACCCTGGATATACAAAAATTACATCTGTTAATTTCGCTTTTTCTAGTATGGGGTTTGATTATGGAGAATTTCTTTCTATTTTCATAGGTGCAATAATAAAGAAATATTAGGAGTTTTATAATTTATGGTATTGAAAATTGAATATAAGTTACCATCACCAAAGGAATGGAAATACTTAAGGAGCTTTTCCGACTGGAAAATATTCTCAGACAATGTTTTTCAAAAAGCTGCACAATGTTCTCTTTTTGGTGTATGTATTTATGATAACAATAAAATAGTAGGAATGGGAAGAATCGTTGGAGATGGAATCATCTGTTTTTATATTCAAGATGTTATTGTTGATGTAGAATATCGAAATAGACATATTGGAACATTAATTATGAAGCATTTATTAAAATATATCTTATCGCATGCTGAACCTGATGCAACTACTGCACTTTTTTCGCATAGCGGAACAGAGAAATTTTATGAACATTTTGGATTTTTAGTTCGAGAAATGAACAAAAAGGGGTCGGGTATGTTTTTACCATATTCTAACCTACAGGAGAATACATATGAATAATCTCTATATTATTTGTGGTATGTCAGGTGTTGGAAAAACAACTTTAATCAACGAATTATGCCGTAGAAATAGATTAAATTCAATAAGATCTTATACTACAAGACCACAACGGTCTTATTTAGATACTGGTCATTTTTTTGTGACAGAAAAGGAATTTGACTTAATCCCAGATAAAATACTTGACTTTTCATTTTCACATTTTAGATATTGTATAACTAATGAACAATTAGATAGTGCCGATATATTAGGCCTTCCGCCCAACGCCTTTAAAGATTTACTTTTAAATAAACAAAATATACATAAAAAGATAAATTTATTATATATTACTGTATCTGATGATATACGATATAAACGAATGCTCCATAGAAATGATGACAATGCTTGGATATTAAAGAGAATGGCAGATGAGAAACCTTATTTTATAGATATTGAAAAATATGCTGATAAGATAATATTTAACTATAATTTGGAAACAAGTTTGAAAGAAATTGAAACATATATTCGTAATGTAACTACTAATCGATTTTCTGGAAAAGCAAATGATTATGGTTCTGCCCGTCCAACTTATTCTGCGGAAATTTTAGATATCTTTAAATTGCTAAATATTAATGAACATACATATGTTGCAGATATAGGTGCTGGAACCGGTATTTTTTCTAAAATGTTGTTGGATAGAAAATGTACAGTTTTTTCAATAGAGCCTAATAAAGATATGTTTGAGTATGCAATAAAAACTCTAAAAGTGTATCCAAAATCTTTTATAATTAATGCCACAGCAGAAAATACAACACTTCCTAATAAAAGCGTTGATATTATTTCTGCCGCACAATCATTTCATTGGTTTGACCATAATAATTTCAGAAAAGAATGTATACGCATTTTAAAAGATAATGGAAAGATATTGCTATTATGGAATGTAGTCAACAGTAACACACCCATTATAAAGAAAATAGAAAAGTGTATAAAAACATTCAATCCTAATTTTCATGGACTAAATACAGGAATTGATATCAACAACATTCAATATTGTATAAAAATAGAACACAAATATATATACAAAAATGATTTAGTATATGACAAAAAAACATTTAGAAAAAGGTGGTTATCCTCATCCTTTTCACCAAATTTATACAGTAATATATATGAGTCATTCATTCAAAAAATAGATTTTATTTTTGATATATTTTCTCAACAAAATTTAGTGAATATAGAAAATAATACTATCGCATATATTGGAAGTTTAAATTATTAATTTTCTGTATCCCAATTCGAAAGTGAAGCCAGGATATAACCTGTCCCAAAAAACTTCCATGCTTCACTTTTAAATTGAGGTTTAAGAATATGGATATAACCAATCCACTCGTCTGCTTTAATTTTTTCATCATTTTCTATAATAACATTTATTAAACTATGATGCTCTTGGTAATATATACTATTATTCAATGTGGGGATAATCTCATCAACCGCTTTTAAATATTTGAGAGCATCCTCTTTATTGCCAAGTAGAAAATAATAAATAGCTATATTTGTATAACTTCTGAATTTGTAAAATCCTTCAACATCATATTCTACTTGTTGTATATTTATTTCTTCTAAAAGTATTGCTAAAGCCTTTTCAACTTCATTATTTATTGCATAGAAAACACTTAAATTAGAAATATACGTTAGTCGTTCCGCAATAACAGGTAATTGTTTGACTATTTTCCCTAAAGAGGAAATACACTCAGAAATTGATAATTTACCGCACAAAAAAGCATTGATAGCAAAATTGTTATATAAAATTTGTTGCCTAGGAAATGGAAAATCCCTAAACCCTTTTTCTAATTCTAATGCAGACATCATATATTTATATCCTTCATTAAAATTACCGTTTATGGTTAAGATAGAAGAATAATTTACAAGCGAAATATAATAATGTTTTAGGTTATCAGGTATAGAATTTTCTTGTTTGGGACCAAAATATTCAACGGCTTTTTTCATAACAGTTTTACATGTTTTACAATCATGAACTATATTATATGTTCTACGTGCAATATTTAATCGAATCCTTGCATTTTCGTCATACTGATAACGCAAACGTAGGTTTTGCATTAGGCGAAATTCTGCATCGGAAGCATCTTTTAGCATCCCTAAATGTGCATAAACCGATATCAGTCTGTTCTGAATTCGTTCATAAATTTCAATCTCATTTTCCACGGAAGACATCTCCTTAAATTGTTCGATACAATCTAATGATTTTTGTCTGGTTTCTTTATCAAGCGATTTTGTATAGCAAAATGATTGTAATAATCGTTTTTCTGCAATTAGCACTGGCGGATAAAAATCTTCAATTAAATTTAACTTCTCTAAAGCGGACTCGTATTCCTTTTGATCATGAAATTTATAAGCGAAATTCATTTGTTCAATATACCAATTTAGATCATCTGTCAACAATGGCATTATTTCTTTTTGAGTTTCTATAGAAATTTCTTGGAAGTTTCTGATTTCTTGTAAAAAGTGTAAAATATACATTATTGTAGCCTTTTCTAATTCGCCTGCCTTTAATAAATATCTTGCTCTCCTGAGATATTGAGCAGGTTTTATCGTCGATAAACATTGTTCAATTGTTAAATAGTAGGTATATTCTTGGTTTCCAGCTTTAGTCCTTAATTCAAATAATTCGCGTATGATTTGATGTGCAAACGATGCAATATCGCTTTCAGATGTCTTTTCTATCAGTTCCATCGTTGTTGCATGTGCAATAATCTTTTTAAAATCTTGTGAATTAATTCTTGTAATTTTCTCTAATTCATAATATGAAAAAGAAATACCTATAATTGAGGCATATTCCAGTACCTTAGATATCAGTTCGCCAGTGGCACCGAATTCTTTAAGCCTTTGTTCTAAAAGCTTGTTTAAATATTCTTTCCCATTTATAGTCTCAAAAGCTAAAACACTTTTTCCACGTTCGAGTTCATTTAGAACTTCTGTCATAACCTTCATATGGTTATTAATCAAATTAAAAAGTATATGTAAGTTTGTATCAGATGTGTCATACGATTTTATATATTTTTTTACCAAAGAGTTAAATTCTTCAAATTTCAATTGTGGAAATTGTAAATGCTTGTATTTTAATTTGTGAATAATTTCTGAAATATATTCCTGGTGTGCACATGTTTGATTGGGAGTAAGTGTTATAAATATTTTTATGTTTTCAGTTGGCTCATCTAAATTTATATGATTTAATAATGTATCTAAAAACTGTAGAGATCGTTTATCCCACCAATGTAAATCATCAAATAGAAAAATTATTTTATTGTTCTTTAATAAATATTGGATTTTACTTAATAGCTCTTGTTCTATAGGATTCAAAGCTAAATCTTTATCACCATTAATAAATTGATCCGCGATATATGATGAAAAATTAGAAATATACGGAATATCTTTCGCTAATTCGACAGTTCCTTGTCTAAAAACAGAAAGACTATTGATGGAATTTAATCCTAATAAAAAAGGGTAATAATCTTTATCATCGTGTAAGTAATCTCCTACAAAATACAAAAACAAATAGTTTTTATATTCATTCATAAAATATTTTTTTAAAGTGAAACTTTTTCCACAACCAGAATTTCCAGTTATATAATAGACCGAATATCTATTAAAAAAATAATCAATTAATTTGGTTAGCTCTACTTCATGTGGATAATAATAATTTTTCATTTTGAGATACTTTTCTCCCAATATCATATTTTTACTTAATCATGAAATAATCAACAGATATCTCTAAATAGATGATAATATTTGATTATCCATTGCATCTCCATTTGATAATTAGGCATTATTCCAACTCTAGCAATCAACGGATTACTACGAATTATCCCTAAATCTAAAACAAGGATAATAATAAATTATC
>JAAWKM010000200.1 GCA_022797375.1 Lachnospiraceae bacterium | reverse complement strand
AAAATTTTTTCTATTTCATATGCCAGATAAATTCTGTCAGACAAGGATAATTTATGTTTTATTCCATTAGCAGACTCAGATTTAATGGTATCAAATATATTAGTAACAGAAACTGCATAATGTTGGTAATCACCATCTTTAATATGCTTTTTTTTATATACATTTAAGATATCAAGCATTTTAAAATGGTTAGCATTATTTTGGCGGCGTACAGAAAATTCATAAAATTCTAATAAATCCAGGCTTGCAGCCTGTTGGGGTTCCTGTCCATGTGTTATTGGATTATGCAAATCCAGGTTTGCCATTTTATTGTATAATGATTTTATCCGTCTGGCATGATTTGAGCAACATTGGCTGATTGTAGCTGAACTTACTTTAAGACCATATCCTTTGTTCAAACACAATTTATCAGGTGCCAATTTATCATAGCCATTATTTCCCTCTAGACCTAAAATGTAATCTAAACCATTGTGGCAGACATCAAAACTGTTATCGTGGTTTGTATAGTTTGAATACTTACAAAAATTATATGATGTCAGTTCTACAGACTGCCCAAGTATTTTTCTTAACCTGTCATATGCTGAAAGAATGGCATGTTGTTTAAAAACGTGTTTCCAGAATGAATAGCAGGAATCAAGGTCTGATAAATCCTTTTTATGGTATCTTTCCCTACAGCCAAAAATATTATATGTATTATCATTTGTAAAGGGTTTAAAGTTTTTATAAACTTCCTCATTAGCCTTTTCAATTAGCAAGCCGGAAAAATCTTCTTTTGCAGTTTTTATTTCAATAGGTTCCAGATATAAAGAATATTTCAGAACTGATGTTGCTTCTTGTATTTGTTTTTCAACTCTGTCTATTGTGCTATTATTTATTACTAATTGTTCCAAAGTTTCATACATAGTAAAAATTCTCCTTTTTAACTGTATATACTACTAATAATACCATAATATTGCATGTCAATAGTTTAAAAATTTATAAAAAAAGTATATATTATATTTTTTTAAACTGTACTAAATTATGGTAAACTATTTCTAGCTTAAGCAATAAGAACTGGTGCACCAGAAAAAGGAGGAAAATATGGGAAGCCCTATTTATTTTAAAGAAGGAGATGCAGGATTACCAACAAACCAAACAAGCTTGATGCAGCAGGAAACAGGTCATATGCAGCAGATTGAAACTTACATAGCAAAAACCAATGTGGATATTTGTAAAGATGCTCTTATGTCCGAAAACAGGTACAAATTATATGAAAAAAATGTGCTTTGAATCTTAAAACAGGGGCAGAAAAACAGCTTATATATGCAGATATTTATAAGAATAAGGAAGACAGGCTTATTTACTGTATCAACAAACCAGATGGAAGCACATTGTCAAGCAAAGAACTTTTAAATGCCAGAGGGTACAAGGCTGTTTTATACTCTTCAGGTTATCCAGAGATGCAGAAAGTTCTTGTTGTTTCATGGGATTATGACAGGCATTTTGTTTATTTTGATTACAGTGATGAGTACATTAAGGAAAGCTTTTTTCTCAGAAAACTGAATTTACATGGGCTCAGCCTGATGGTTTCTGGGAGGGAACAGAAGAATGCTGCTTCGGTGCTTTTGGCATATTCTGTAAAATTTGCAAAAGAAATAGAAATTCCATTTAATTATGGCTGGTGGAAAGATTTAGAAGGAAGGTGGCATTTTGCATATGATAATTGCCATACAATGAAGGAGGTGTACAGTAAAATTGAACATTAAAGATTTTACAAAACATACATTACAGTTAATTGTGTCAATGGGTATAAATTATCCAATTTTACGTGAAGAATATGCTGTGCTTACAAAACCGCTTCTTATCATTACGGGTACAGGACACATGCAAACAGTTATAGGGGTTTTATCAGGCAAAAATATCCATTACCTTAACGAACGTTTAAGCATTAAAAAGAACATGCAGGTTTTGAGGGATTTTAATTCTGAATTTATTATTTATCCATATGCAGAAACGGCAGAATGTAACAGATTTTTGGAGGTCATTGAAGGTATTGTAAGGACAGGGAGCAAAGATAGTAACAACAGTAACTATTTTAATGCACTTCCAGTTGTTGTTGCAGAAAATATTCCCTTTGGCTGTAATACAGACCTGTTTTTTATCATATGCCTTGATGGACAGGCTGGCGGGATATCATTTGACAGGTACTGTGTTGTACCACCAGAAGGTGAACTGGCTGTTGTTTTTGATAAGTTCAATTCATGTACAGCAGATACCTGCCAGGATAATAATGATGAAAAAGCCTTTTTAGCAGCCGCAAGTTTCCTTTATCCTTTTTTCAGGGACAACAATTCCATGGACGAGTTCAGGGATATGCTGCAATGCGCAAAAAAACTTACAGAGCTTGACGAAAACAGCCACAATATTAATGATACAGGCAGTCTTTTCATATCAGGACTTTACAAATGGCAGGAAAATACAGGTTTTTGTGATATTTACATGTTGCCAGACCTTGAAATGTCTGTTTTAAAGAGGATTGACAGTGTAATTTGTTTTAATAGTGATTATGTTTATATTAAAGAACCATTTTTTAGAGAAATATCAGCCCAATTTTTAAATATTTTTTCTGAACCTGTATTGAAAAAAGCACTTAAAGATGACGGCATACTGTGTACTGACAATTCAAATACATATACTGTCAAAATGTGTTACCACAATATTGCGGGGGAGCTGGCATATGAACGTATGTTACGTTTTTCAAGGGACAGGCTGGAAAAGACAGGTGAACCTGGTTTTGTGGAAATTTGCCTTAGCAGCAAAGAAAACAGGGGAAAAGGAAATATTGCAAGGCTTCCACAGCATGGTTACAAAGAAGGAGGCAGATTAAATGGGACAAGGTAAAATTTACCTGGGTAAATCTAATTGCATTCCCGTATATTTTGATACCCAGGAAGCACTTAATAAACATATGCTTCTTATTGGCAGTTCAGGCAGTGGGAAAAGTGTTGAGGCGCAGAATATAATTTTAAACCTTGCAAGGCAGGGCAGGACGGCAGTTATACTTGATATACATTCAGTTTTTTCAGATGGACAGGTTTTTAAGGCGTACAGGCAGGAACTAGGGGAATATATGAACGAAACAGATGTGTATAACAATGGCATTACCTGTAATTTATTTACTCCAGTAAAATTTGCAGACGGCACATTTGAAAGACTGGAAGATACAACAGGGGCAGTTACAGAGGTACTTGCACGTACAACAAAGATGGGTGCAAAACAGAAAAACATACTAAGGCAGGCTGCAGAATCAGTACTTAATAAAGGTCTTTACGAAAGATATGGCATTAAGGCACTGGGCTGTGAACTGGCAATAAATAACACATCTGCGGCTGCAGAAGTAAAAGACAGGCTTTATACCCTTACGGCGCATAATGTATTCCGTCCTGGTGGTTCTTTCATAAAACAGGGCAGAATCAATGTAATACGCCTGTCAAAATTTGACCTTGCGTCGCAGGAAATTATTTCGGAAATGGTGTTGTCATACCTGTGGCGTATGGCAGCAGCGGGAAGCTTTAACAGGAATGGCTTGTTTGTATTTGCTGATGAGTTCCAGAACCTTGTTTCTGGTAAAAGGTGTGCATTAAACCAGATTATAGCAGAGGGGCGTAAATTTAACTTAAACCTTATGCTTGCAACACAGCAGTTACCAACAGGAACACAGCAGGCAGCACAGGGGTTTATGCAATGTGGTCTTGTGCTTATGTTTAAGCCATGTACAGGACAGCTAAATGCAGCAGCAAGGTTTATAGACCCTGGAAACACAAAAGAATGGGCAAAAATCCTTAAATCACTTACACAAGGTGAATTTGTAGCATCTGGCAGCCTGGTGCTTGGAAATGCCAGATACAGTAAACCGTTGAAAACAAGCAACAGGATGTAAATTAAAAATTTTAAAATAATATACTATATTTTTAGGAGGTGAGGATATTGGAGAAAATGCTAAAAACTGAGGATATTGCATTAGTCCTGGGATGTTCCATAAAAAAAGCATACAGGATTGTAAAACAGCCAGATTTTCCTAAAATTACCATTGGCAGGATATATTATATACCAGAAACAGCTTTTGAAAACTGGATTAAAAAATATACTGGCAAAGAATATGTTTTATTTTAGTATTTAAACTTTTACAAATAATAAAAAGCCGGGCTGGCTGTATATTTGTGGAATTATACAGCCAGGGTCTGGCTATGCTGCAAAAAGGAGGCTGAAATATGGCAAAAAATAACAATGGCAAGAATACCATACAGGAAATTCCTAAACTTCCACATGGGCAGGGAAGCATTTCATGGATTCCAGAAAGAAATAAGTTCCTTTATAAAAAGAATGTAAACGGGCACAGGAAATCCGTACTTGGTAATACTGTAAAGGAAGTTATGGCAGAAATGAACCGCATAGAAAAGGAAAGCACTAAAAGAACTGTCATACAGAAGGCAGTTACCCTTTCAGATGCAATGTATGACTGGCTTAAAATATATAAAAAACCTAAACTGAAAAAGACAAGCTATGATACATTGGAAAAAACAGTCCGTTCAAGGATTGCAGCTTATGACATTGGTTCAATGAGGTTTGGCATGGTTGATTCAGATATGATACAAAAGCATTTAAACATGTTAAACGAAGAAGAAAACCTTTCATATTCAACAGTTAAAAAATGCTATGATGCACTAAATGATTTTTACAGGAACAGGCTGGCAGGAGGCAAGATAGAAACAAACCCAATGCAGGCGGTTGTAATGCTTAACAGGGAAAATATAATCAAAGAAACTAAAAAAATAGAATTTTTTGATGAAGAAGATATTAAAAAGTTTACCACACAGGCAGCATTATTAAGGACATGGAGCAAAAAACCGCAATACCAGTATGGTTTCTGCCTTTGTGCAAATATATTTTTAGGCTTGCGTGCTGGAGAAATGCTTGCGTTGAAATGGAAAGATGTAGATTTTATTGATGGTACAGTTTATGTACATGAAAATTTGCAGTTAGTCAGCAACCCTTTGGGAAGCCCGGCACAGGTATATGAAACCCAGTCACTAAAAAATTACCAGAACCGTACTGTGCGTATGAACAGCAATGCAAAGCATTTCCTGGAACTACAGAAAAAGTATTCTGGCTTTACTGCACCAGATGATTATGTATGCTGTACAAGGGATGGAAAACATGCCACAGTTTCTTATTTATCTAATAATATAAAGGAAATAGAAAAGGCAGCAGGCACTAAGGTGAAGTCATATGGGACGCATATAACCAGGCATACATGTGCAAGCCTTTATTTTAAGAAAGGCGTAAGGACTGAACTTATTGCGGCACTTCTTGGACATAGTGTTGAAGTATGCAGGAAAACTTACATACACTTTGAAGAAGAACAGAAAAAAGAAGCAGTTAAGCTTCTTGATGACTATGAAATTAATTACAGGTTCTGGTAATGCAGACCACATACAGAAGGTTTCTGGATAACATATGCCGTACAGGAAAGTTTCCTGTACGGCTGTTATACACTGGAATAAATATAATTACTATGTTACAATTAAAGCACTTAAAAAGGAGGTATCTGTTATGCAGCATATAACACCAGTACCAATAGGTGTGGAATTTTATAAAGAAATGATAACAAAAGGGTATTAC
>JAAWKM010000199.1 GCA_022797375.1 Lachnospiraceae bacterium | reverse complement strand
TGCCAGCCGCTGTTTCAACCTTCTTAGACACACCAAGGAATGGGCATATACCAAGGAACTGACTAAGTACAACGTTGCTCACCAGCATAGATGAAATCATAATAACGAAAATATTCACTTAAATCACTCCCCCTTCTTTGCCTGGTTTGCAGCGGCTTCTTTTGCTGCTTTAGCCTTTGCTGCTGCCTCTTTAGCTTTCTGTGCCTGTGCTGCCTTCTGTGCTGCACGCTCTGCCTCAATAATGCCTTTATTAGCTACACAGCTTGCACCTGTACATTGTGCACAGTTGCCGCCACATGCCATGCCGGAATCACCACCAGGCACATTAGTTGCTGATGGAAGCTTAAGCTTATTCTGCAGTGCTGTAAGACATGCAAGTACAAGGAATGCACCAGGAGCAAGTACAAAAAATGTAATATGGAAATCTGATGGTATAAACTGTACCCCAAATATTGCCCCGCTTCCGAGCACTTCCCTGCATATACCTATAAGGGTAAGCCCTACCGTAAAACCAAGCCCCATTCCAAGGCCGTCAAATACAGATGGCAGGACCGGGTTCTTGGATGCATATGCCTCTGCCCTTCCGAGGATAATACAGTTTACAACTATAAGAGGAATATATACACCAAGTGCACTGTTTAACTCTTGCAGGAATGCCTGTAAAAGCAATTGTATAATTGTTACGAATGATGCAACTACTACGATAAAGGCCGGTATACGTACTTTATCAGGGATAACCTTACGCAGCAATGAGATAAAGGCATTGGAAAGGACAAGCACGGCTGTTGTTGTAAGACCCATTCCAAGACCATTCATTGCAGATGACGTTACAGCAAGTGTAGGACACATACCAAGCATCATAACGAAGGTCGGGTTTTCTGTAATAATACCATTTTTTAAACGTTCTGTACAAGTATTCATTAATTTACCTCCTTACTGCTGGCTTGCTACAAATTTCAATGCTACGTTTACTGCCCTTGTAACTGCGTTACTTGTAATAGTAGCACCTGAAATTGAATTAATAGTTCCATTGTCCTGGCTTCCGCTTCCGTCTTTTACAACAGATAAAGTTTTATCAGATGTCATGCCAATATACTGTCCATTCCAGCTTTCACTCGTGCTGTTCTGTCCAAGGCCTGGTGTTTCGTTGCTTGCATCCAGTATCTGTATGCCTAACACCTCACCTTCATTGGTAATTCCAAGTGCTATAGTAACAGCACCGCCATAACCTTTGCCACTCACCTTGACAACATAGCCAGACTGTGAACCACCTGATGATGCAGTTCTTGCTTCGATAAGCTCTACATCTGTATATGTATAGCTTTCATCATCCACTTTGCCTGATGTAACATCAGACTGGAAGCTTTTCACAGCCTTTGTAACAGCATCATCACTTGCAAACTCTGCATCTTTATATACTGCCGCATAAGCCTTGTTCGTTGCTTCCTCTTCTGCTTTGGCAATAGGTTCTTTTGTAATCATATATACCGCGCCAAGAAGCACACCTGCAACAAGGGTTATTATAAAAAGTGCTATTGCATCATGTATAAGCGTGTTTGCCTGCTTATTTTCATTATTTGCCATCTTTAATACCCTCCTTTCCAAATGGAACAGGAATTGTAACTTTCTCAATAAGTGGCACTAAAAGGTTGCAAATAATGATTGCATAAGAAACACCTTCTGCTGACGCACCAAAAATACGGAAAATTCCTGTAAGGACACCAAGAAGCACACCAAAGACAATCTGCCCCCTTGGTGTAATAGGACTTGTAACATAGTCAGTTGCCATAAAGAAAGCACCTAACATAATACCACCGCCACAAAGTTCAGCAGCAATGTAAGTAATATCAAAACCACGTCCACCAAAAATTAAAGCAAATACTGCAAAAGTACCAAGATAACATACTGGTATTTTCCAGCTGATAATTTTAAGTGCAATTAACACAATGCCGCCTATAAGGATTGCAAGTGCAGAAGTTTCACCAATAGTACCACTGGTATTTCCAAGGAACATATTAAGAACACTTGTTGGTGCCTGTGTCTGCCCGTCCCCTGCTGCAAGGATATCTGCAATACTCTTGGCACTGTCACCATTTTTAATAATGGCCAGTGGTGTAGGACCTGTAACACTGTCATATGTAAATGATGTCATTTTGCCTGCAAATGATACCATAAGGAAACATCTTGCACCAAGGGCAGGGTTCATAAAGTTCTGCCCAAGCCCGCCGAATAACTGTTTAACTACTATAATTGCAAATACACTTCCTACAACAGCCATCCACACTGGAAATGTTGATGACAGGTTAAGTGCAAGAAGCAGGCCTGTAAGTGCCGCGCTTCCGTCCATAACAGTAACAGGAAGTTTCATTGCCTTCTGCCATATAAATTCAGTGAGTATACATGTAACCATACATGCTATAATTAGTATTATTGCCTTAATACCAAAATTGTAAATACCAAAAACAGTAGCAGGCAAAAGACACAGGATTACACACCACATGATTGACTGTGTAGAAGATTTATCACGTACATGTGGAGATGATGAAATGTTTAATAAATTACCCACGTTTTATCCCTCCTAACTCTTTCTTCTCTGCGCTGCTACATACTGGCGCGCCTGCTTAAATGTCTGTGTAAGCGGACGTTTTGCAGGGCAGACAAATGTACAGCTTCCGCACTCGTAACACTCCATGCCATTTAACTTGACAAATGTATCATAATCATTATTCATAGCCGCCTGTGCCATCTTCTGTGGTACAAGGTTGCCTGGACATGCACTTACACAACGCCCGCAGCGTATACATGGAGAAGGCTCATTCTCTGCCACCTCGTCCTTTGTAAGCGCAAGAAGTGAAGAAGACGTCTTTGTAATAGGCACATTAAGGTCAAACATGGCAAATCCCATCATAGGCCCGCCTGAAATAATCTTAGCAGGCTCTGTAGCAAAACCGCCTCCCTCTTCAACAAGTTCTGCATGGCTTGCACCAAGCCTTACATTGACATTTACTGGTGTCTTGAACGCATCACCTGTAAGTGTCATAACCCTTGTTATAAGCGGTGTCTGCTTGCATACTGCCCTGTAAATGGCTATTACTGTTGCAATATTATCAACTATGCAGCCTGCATCTGCTGGAAGCTTTGCAGAATAAATTTTCCTTCCAGTAGCAGCAGAAATAAGAGTACGCTCACCGCCCTGTGGATATTTAGTCTTTAATTCCTTAACTTCAATACGGCTTTCCCCACTAACTGCTTCTTTCATCTTAGCTATTGCATCAGGCTTGTTATCCTCAATGCAAATAAGCCCCTTTGCCTTATCAAAGAGCTTAAGCATAACTTTAAGCCCGCCTACAATCTCTTCTGGACATTCAAGCATCTGGCGGTAATCTGAAGTAAGGTATGGCTCACACTCTGCACCGTTAACTAATATATAATCAATCTTATCTGGTTCTTTTGGTGATAATTTAACATTAGTAGGAAAACCTGCGCCCCCCATACCTACTATTCCAGCTTCTTTTACAATCTCACGTATCTCATCATTGGAAAGTTTAGTATAATCTCTGTTTTCGCCAAGTCCTTTAATGCCTGTGTACTCCCCGTCGTTCTCAATAACTACACATGTAACACTTGAACCATTTAACATCATTCTTGGTTCAACTGCTTTAACAGTTCCTGAAACAGAGCTGCATATATTGGCAGATATAAAACCACCAGCTTCGCCTATCTTCTGTCCCACAAGGACTTTATCACCCTTCTGCACTACAGGCTTTGCAGGCGCGCCAATATGCTGCGCCATTGAAAATACCAGCTCCCCCTTTGGCAGTACGGTTCTGATTGGCAAATCTTTAGACAGCTCTTTTCCCTCGTAAGGATGTACACCCCCACGAAATGTTGCTTCACTCATTCCGTTTCCCCTTTCTAATTTATTTTTTGTTGTACCTTAATTTTCCAGACAATCCCATGGCGTGAATCTATTATAAATAAACCACTCTGCCTTTTGTACATAAGGTATACAGCTTATGCTTACAGAAGCATGAAGCATAATATACCTGGTATAATATCATTGTACTAGCACAAGAAAACTCCCCGCCATTTACAGTTTTATACCATAAAAACGGAGGTTTTCTTAATGGGATTACATCAATACAACACCACCTACTTATTGTACCATTTTGACGCAAAATGTCAATCAATCCATAGCAGAAACCAGCAGTATTGCCAATAATTGTTATAGCTTTTTATAATTCATAAAACATTCCTTTATAAGTCCACAATGCCCTTCCAATTCCATAATAATTAAAGGCTTTATTAATTTCCTCTATCCAGAGTTTTCTCTCTTCCTGTTCTGCATTCTGGATTACACCATATTCTCCACAATACAATAACTTATTCCTGCTATTGGCAATATCTGCTGCTTCTTTCATGACATGCACGAAATAATCCATTCCAGCATAGCTGCCACTGTCCCACACACCATCAAAATCCGCCAGCAGTGCAGGGGTGGTTTCTTCACATTTGTGCCTAAGTTCCTTTAGAGTTTCTTTAAGCGAGCACCTGAAATCCCCAGGCATGCCATTTATCCATTCTGCTCCCTGGTGAGTAAAAATATATGGCTCATAACAATGTATGTTATAGATTACATTTTCATCCATAAAAACAGGCAAATCTTTAACTGCCTGTACGCTGTTGTTCCAGTACCCGCCTATAACTAATGGCGTGCTGCCTGCTATTTTCCTTATCCTGGTTATACAATTTCCTGCTATTTCATTCCATTTTACACAGTATTCCTTTTCAGCCACTTCATTTAATAACTCAAATGCAATACCCTTGTTATCTCCAAAAACCCTTGCAAATTCTTCCCAGATACTGTAAAACATTTCCTGGTAATCCGGGCTTTCAAAAAAACCATGTTCATTTTCATCTGCATCAAATGAATATCCTGCTGTTTTATGCAAATCCAGCACCATATTCAGGCCATATTTTCTACACCACTCTGATGCCTTTATTATATAGGAAAAGCCTTCCTCCTTAAAACTTCCGTCCCTTTCCTGCACTACATTATAATCAACAGGCAGCCTTACATGGTCAATTGGAATACCACATATCTGCATTTCATGTATTTTCCTGAAATCATCTTCTGTTATAAAACTTTTATAATGCTCTTTTGTATGGGCGCACTGTGAAAGCCATCCGCCAATATTTATACCATTTTGGTATCCTTTCCATTCTAGCATAATAATCCTCCTTTTCTGTTTAATTCATGTATTTTTTTGTAATTATAATAGAAAATATAATTATAAAATGATATAATATAAACGGTATTTATATCATTATACTGGTATTATAATCTAAGGAGGGAACTGTTATGAACAAAGAACTGCAAAAACTGCTTCTGCAACAGCAAGAACAGCTTTCATTCCACAAACCTATAAGGGATGAATTCAGTTTTTATAAAGATATACAATCTGGCAATCCCGAAATACTTCTTGGCAAAATGGATATTGCTACTACCCCTGGAATGGGTGTACTCTCAAAGAACCATTTACGGAATTTGAAATACCATCTTATAATATTAACTGCCATGATATCCCGTTTCTGTATTGAGGGCGGAATGAATATTGAAATTGCCTATACTATGAGTGACATTTTTATAAGGAAAATAGATACT
>JAAWKM010000198.1 GCA_022797375.1 Lachnospiraceae bacterium | reverse complement strand
CCATTTCTACAGCACTCACGCATATACCGATAAACCAACCGACAAAATTCTATGGCAAACTGGTCAGTAATCGAATTATCACGTGTAGGATAAACCAAAACTTGCAGTAAAAGCTTCTTTGTCTTACGCTCAAATATTAGCAGTACAGGCTTATTATCAATCCATTTATAGCAGGTTATAAAGGCTTCTTGCAGTTTTTTGCTGCTTATACGCCCTTCCATTTCCTGCACATTATTTTTAGAAATCATACATATCCCTCCCATTTATCCTGTTCTTTTACCAAGCCTTTTTCTGTCAAATTTTTCAAAATTCTTCTGGAAAATTCGGATAATCACCTCATTAACTGAAATTTTACAATTTCAATATTATATAAGATTTTTTTTATCATCTTTTCTTTTTTTTGTATAACTAACATTTTTTACCCCTATAAACCCTTATTTTCCCCTATTTTCGTTCCAAAATATTTCTACCTAAAATCCCATTTTGAGATGAACCACAGATTAACTGAAAATTTCCCTCCCCTTTTCCCACCATTTTTCCCTTTCTCTCCCCAGAAAGTTTGTAGACAAG
Source organism: Lachnospiraceae bacterium (assembly GCA_022797375.1). GTDB lineage: Bacteria > Bacillota > Clostridia > Lachnospirales > Lachnospiraceae > Butyribacter. The sequence continues at coordinate 5,099 of JAAWKM010000198.1, read as the reverse complement.
CCCTGTAAACTTAGTCGATAAGTGGTTGACTTTTAAGGAACATGCCATAATTTCACTGTCCTTACACAACTATCAATTTCCAGGTAAACAGCCTATATTCAAACTGACAGCTTATTTCCAGATAAACAGCTTATATTCAAACTGACAGCTTATTTCCAGGTAAACAGCTTATATCCTAACTAACCGCCTATTCCATTCCCCCATAGAGCAAGGCTGTTTCCCAAGATAAACCCTAGCTTAGAAAGCACTCCTGTAGCGGCAAGGGTAAAGAGTACAGGAACAAAGAGAATCACCCCCAGCCTTTGCTTTAAATAGACTTTCAAGGGGCTTTCCCCACAGGATGCAGTTGTTATGGCATTAAGAGCCGCATAACTTACCCATTGGGTTTTCTGCCCTGTCTGGGAAGGATTTTGTATGAGGGGATTTACACCAGCCTTTCCCATTTTCATTGGCAATAGCCCCTTTACTTCGGGCAGGACGTCCAGTGATTTATCATTTCCCGTATAGCCATTTGCCAGAACAGCCCTTAAAGGTGGAATAGCAATAAAACATAGGTCTATGGCTGTAGCCAGTCCAAGACCAATCGAGAGGATATAACCAATAAACTGCATCAGTTTTGCTCCCCAACTGTTCATGGAAGAACCAACCGAAGAAACACCTTCAGAAATAGAATTTAATTTAGCGGCATCAGCAATCGAAGAAAAGTAGTCCCCAGAAGTTTCATTTTCTACAGTAGAATTATTTTCCATTCCAGGCTGTCCATCACCATGAGAAAGCCCTGCATCATTCGTTACCTGCTCCATGGACTGCGTTTCCATAGCCTGTCTGCATAATTCTTCTAAAGAGGAACCGCCTTCACTTTCAGCCCATGCAGGAAAACAATACATAACCCATAAACTAATGATTAATAATGCCGGACAAAGTTTAGACAAGCTGTTCTTTATCCTGTTCTTTTTACCCATTAAACCCATTATTCCCATTATTCCCTTCATTCCCTTCATTTTCAAGCCCCTCCTTTAACTCTTTTTTATACTTATAGTACGAGCAACGATTAATCCCAGCTAAAGTAATAACTTCACTATCCTTTAAACTTCCACCAAAACTGCGGCTATGCTGTAAAATGATTGCTTTAGCCTGTAAACTCTTTTTGGTAGCAATCTTACTTCCCGACTTACGTCCAATTTGCTTTCCATGCAGTTTTGCTGTTTCTATGCCTTCTTTTGTCCTTTGCCGTAAATCCATAACTTCTTTTTCTGCCTGTAAAAAGGCTAAGCGTATTTGTTCTTTTGCCAGGGCTAGAAGGTACTGTTTAATCCCTTCAAGAATGTAATCCACATGGGTTCCTGTGAGGGGAATGTCCTGCTTGAATGCTTCTTTATAGGTCGAAGTATTGATATAGGATTCTTTTAAAAAGATTAATTCAATACCCTGGATAAACAATGCTTCATATAAAGTAAAACCTTCCCTGGCATTTCTGCTCATTCGTGATACACTGTCAAATACAATACTGTCCCCAGGCTTTACCTGTTTTAACAGTTTAGAAAATACAGGTCGCTCTGTCCTTGTTCCAGTAAAAGCTTCTTTTATGATAATGGCATCAGGGTAAATGTCTTTAATATTTCTTACCTGGCGTTCCATGTTTTGATACTCGGTAGAAATACGCACATACCCATAAATCTTTCCCATGTTCATCATCCCCTATTTTATCTTACTTTAAAGGTTCCCTTAATTTCATGCTTTCTTAAACCTCTACTCTTTTTTCTCTTTCCTAGAAGTTTCATACTTTTTTCCTTATCCCTTAATTCCAGATAATTTGAGGGAAAATAGAATGTAGAAAATATTCATTCCAATAAACATAACGATACTGGGTATAGTCTGCATAGGAGAGAAAATGTTCTTTCATTAGTGTATCTCGCGTAATCTTTCGATGAAGCATGTCCTGGTACAGTAAAGAAAAGGTATTAAATGTTAAAGAGGAAATAGAGGAAGCATTTACAGGCGATGAAGCTGGATATAAAGAATCTGCTTCTTGTAATGTTTCTTCTTTTAACCTGGCAAGGATAAGCCTGCAAACAGCTTGCCCAAAGGGCACAGGGATTTTTTTAACCATACGATTTTCTACACTAAAGGGAAGAGATAAACAGATAAACTTTATCTCTTCTTCTATGAACCACGTAATAACTTGTTCATCATAAAGTGTAGATACAGAATCAAGGATTAAAACGTCATTTTTAGTTATTCTTTCTTTTAATGTATTAAGCTTTTCATGCATCCCAGTAAACTCGGCATAGATGCAGGTAGGGGTCAAGGCAAACTCTTTACAAAAGTAATGGATTCTAGCCCCCTGTTCTAAAAAATCAATGCTGTTCTTTGCCGTGATGTAAGCAAGATAATTGTAAATTTCGTTCATATAGATAACCTCCTAAAATTTTTTATATAACTTATACACTCTGATGCTAAATAAGAAGTTGATTTCTAAATGGAAGATAGTTGCGAATAGCTATAGACAAGTAAAAATAAGAAAAAAGAAAGCCCTCATTTTAGAGGACAAGTCAAGGTATAGATTATTATATTTAATGTTGGCTTGTCACCGGATAAACTACCAGGAGTTACACTTGAACGTGTATCATCATAAGATTCAGAACTGCTTGTTGGCTTTTTATAGTCTATACTGGTAAACCAACTGTCTACTTTATAACCAGGTTCATCATCAATTTGTATATTGCGTACCGTTTTTTCCCTAACATGATTCTCAATATATTTGTATGTTCCATCCCCATTTTTTGAACTGTAAAACTTTACGATATTTATATTTGCATCAGGATTTCCAGGGTCTGTCCCAGGGTCTTTTCCAGGGTCATCAGGGTTACTCGGCTTAGTCGGGTCATCAGGTGTATTTCCTGGGTTATCTGGATTTTGAGGTGTATCAGGTGTGTCTACAGGAGGTACTGGTGGAGGTCCTGGCTTGTAATTAGGTCCCGAATAAACATCTTCATCCCATGTTCGTGTATATGGTTCCTGCTCTGTTGGCGCAACATCAAAATATATTACACTATATCCAGAATTATAAGAGTTTCCAAATAAATTACCAAACTCCTTATCCCCAAATTCTGCTCCAGTATAGGGTGATAATGCACTTTCTGATTCTGTAAATGTTGGATTCTTAGTAGTGAAGCCACTTACAAATATATCATTCCAACCAATCTCACACATGCCTGCATTATTAAACATGAATGGAATAAAATCATCTGCATAAATTACTACTTCAGCCCCAGGATAATCCTGACAATACTCAGGATAATTTGCTAATAACCATGCTTTTTGTACTGTTGAACCATCACTAAAACTACCGTATGCATATTGCTCTATTTTTGTACCCTGTACTACTTCTTGTTTTCCACCATTTCCTAGCACTAACGCATAAAATTCATCTTGTATCGTTGCCAATCCATTATTTACAATGTATGGCAATACTGCTTCATTATTTACACATTCATCTATAAAATGCTCTGCCATATAATTAACTATGTTTGTAATTGTCCCATAAACTACCACGTCTGGAGTATATGTCCATCCATACTTGTTATTCACAATTTGAGGAAAGTTCGCTATAGTTACTGATGGCACTCCCCAATATATCGGCTCACATTGCAATTTGTATTGATATTTCTCCATTATCTTCAGTACTGCTTCTGCATATGCACGGTATTCATTTTCTTCCTTTTCTATAAATTCTTTTTCTTTTTCTGCAACCTCTTTTTTTACTTTATCATCTAAAAATTCAATAATCCTTACCTCTCCATTTTTTAATTTCCCTGTACCTGTACTATCTGGTACTTTAAGAGATAAAAATAAATGTAACAGTCTTGTATTACCATTTTCACTCAAAGGATACATCATAAGCCCTGTTAAATACTCACCCACAGAATTTACGCTGTTCCCCCCATCATTGAATACTTCCAATGCACATGGAAATTGTTTAATATAACTTCTAACAATCTCAGTACCAGTTTCTTCATCCTTATATTTATAGCTGCCTATTACATTCTGTTTTGTATTATGATGGCTATAACCAGAATTTAATATATCTCCCCCATCCTGAGCTTTGTATCCCATTACATCTAACAGTGTATACAACTGCCTATGTATAAAATTAGCTGTATACATCTTTCCAGAAACCTGTGTTGGACGTTCTACTTTAGCCCTTCCATCATCCCCTCGTGTAACTTTAGACTTTACAGCTTGTCCTTCATCATTAGTAGGAAATTGAAAGAAGTGCACCCCACCCTTTGATGGTGCTTCACTAAACCCATCCAGGGATAAATCACCTTCTGTATAGGTATACATGTTATCTCGTTTACCACCACCAAGATAAACAATCTTATCCTTTGGTTTATTCCATATACCACACTGGTTATACCATGTTTTCCATAATACCCCATAGTCAGAAGATGCTGCTGACAAACCCCCTACATCCCAAGGATATGCTCTTACTATATCAACTGATGATGATACCGACATACCCTGGCTGTCTACCAATGTAAACCTTATTCCACTATTTGTCCATAGAGTATTGCTAACACCTGCTAATTCTCTCATAGCCGTAGTAGCCCCAGTATCTACAAGATTATTATTGCCCTGACCGTTGTCACTTACTGCAAATGACAATATAGAAGATTGTAATGCTATAATCACCGCTAAACATAGGATTAACCAGCGATGCCATCTCTTCTGTATCATTCTACACCTCCTAATCTAGTAATTGCATATATAATTCACGTAATTGTTCCTCTGTGTATCCGGCTAACACTTCCTCTGTGATGTGGTCAAAATCATGTATACCATTAGCCTGTTTCTCTTTGATTTGATTCATAATAGATACTCTTTCCATATCTAATGCTTGATTATGTGTATATGTATTCAAATCATCAGCCATGCGTATTATTTCTTCATCACTTATTGTTTCAGAATCATCACGTTGTTGTAATGATTCCTGTACACTTTCTTGTATTGCCTGCATAACTTCTTCAGGAGGCATGTTTTCCATTTCTGCACTCGTAGTTACAGTAATATCCCCACTTCCTTGCTCTTTAATTAAT
>JAAWKM010000197.1 GCA_022797375.1 Lachnospiraceae bacterium | reverse complement strand
GCCCTCCTTTCCTTGTGGTCTGGAGGGCTTTTAAAACCCTCCGTATGAAAAAGAGGGGTAAAGCCGCCTTTGCTCTGTGGTTTTCCCATGCTGGTAATATAGCATAAATTCCGTTATATGGCAATATTTCCCCAAAATAATAAAAATACATGGGTAAATTACACATAGAACTACATATTAGTTTGTGTTAATATATTATAAAAAATTAACTACGGAGGCTGGTTATATGCCAAGGACAGCAGCAATAGGAATACAGGATTTTGAAACAGTTATTGAAAACGATTACTTTTATGTTGATAAAACAAACTTTATACGTGAATGGCGGGAAAACGGGGACAGTGTTACATTAATTACAAGACCACGGCGTTTTGGCAAAACCCTTAATATAAATATGCTTGAAAGTTTTTTTCACTGGATTATGCCAGGCAGGGAAAAATATTTGAACTAAGTATCCGGACATTTTTGGTTTTACCCAGCAGGAAGTATCAGACGCCCTTTCTGAATTTGGGCTTTCTGGCAAAGAAAAAGATGTTAAAAACTGGTATGATGGTTTTACATTCGGTGAAAAAACAGATATTTACAACCCCTGGTCAATACTTAACTTCCTTAATTCCAAAAAGTTGTCAGATTACTGGGCGGATACAAGCAGCAACAGCCTTGCAGGCAGGCTGGTACGTGAAGGCAGCCGGGATGTAAAAATCAATATGAAAAACTTGTTAAACGGAGGCATATTACAGACAAATATAGATGAACAGATTGTATACAGCCAGCTTGGACATAATGAATATGCTATATGGAGCCTGATGCTTGCAAGCGGTTATCTGAAAACAGAAAAACACATAATTGACGCAGATACAGGAAATGAGGAATACTTCCTGAAACTTACAAATAAAGAAGTAAAGCTTATGTTTTATAACATTATAGAAGGCTGGTTTAAACGTTACTCACCAGCATACAATGATTTTATCAGGGCAATGTTACTAGATGATAAAAAGGCAATGGATTACTATATGAATAAAGTTGCCCTTGCAACATTTAGTTTTTTTGACACGGGAAATAAAGCGTCTGGAAATACAAAACCAGAACGCTTTTACCACGGCTTTGTACTTGGGCTTATGGTAGAATTACAAGACAGGTATATAATTACATCAAACAGGGAAAGCGGTTTTGGAAGTTACGATATCCTGCTTAAACCAAAAAACTGTACAGACAATGCAATTATTATTGAATTTAAAGTCCATGATGCAGAAAATGAAAAAGCACTGGAAGATACTGCTGCAGCAGCATTACAGCAAATAGAGCAGAAACAATATGCCGCATCACTTGAAGCAGAAGGAATTTGCAAAGAACACATTAAAAAATATGGTTTTGCATTTAAAGGAAAAAATGTATTTATAGGTTAATTCATATACCAACAGCCCGTCTGGTTCTATATGGCATTCCCGGAACCCTTTCCATCTGCCTTTTAAAGCATGGTCTTTATGCTTTGCTTCCAGTGGAATGCCATTTCCTAATTTAACAATAACTTCCTTTAACAGAAAAACATCAAGCCCTCTTTTTTGTGCCAGTTTATAACTTTTTTTAAATCTTGTACTGTGTTTTATATTATATTTCATAAATCAAGTTCATTGATATCATTATAACCTTTAACATTTGGATTTCTGCTAATTTGTCTTGCTTCCTCCATAGCATCAGCAACTTCTGTTTTAAATTCCGGATATTTTACATCAAATGGTATACCATTACGTAAAATAACTTGCTTTAAGAACATATTAACTGCATCTGACAAATTCAATCCCAGCCCTTCCAACAATTCAACTGCTTGTTTTTTTGTTGTTTCTTCTATTCTTATTTGTGTTGGTACAGTTGGCATATTAAAACCTTCTTTCTCTTTTTCTTTCATTTTATTACAATCAGTTTACATTGTCAATTAAAATCATTTTTTTGCGAAACAAATGCATGAACAAATTGTAAACAAATCTGTGCTAGATACTTACTTCAGCAGGTTTTCCATATATCTTTATACCATTTATATTTTTATAAGCCCTTATATATATTTTCTTCTTCCTGCCTAACCTGCTTTTTTTAATATTGCATGAACCCTTTTTACCACCAGAAATATTTTTTAAAACAATTTCATTATAGATATTGCCTGCATCTGGGAAATAACTAATTCTATATCCTTCTGCTTCTGGCAATGCTTTCCATGATACCTTTATATTACTGCCACTAATAACTGCCTTGCCGTTTTTTACAATGCCTGGTGCTGTGCCAAGGCTTTTGTATTTATATCCAAGTTCCTTTATATATGTTTTTACATCTTTCACAGGAGTTTTGTCATACCCATATTTACCACCATATTCACCAGTATTGTTATATGCATATACTGTGGTGTTTTTACCAATATCACCACTAAAAGCCAAGGTTTTAATACTTCCTGGAAGATACAATTTACTGAGCTGGACGCCATCCCCTCTGTTAAACCAGTCCCCATAAACAGATGCTACTGTGACCCCCTCAGAATATGAAAGTTTCTTTAGTGATGCACATCCATTTAGTACAAGCAGCTCATTACACGTAACTGTAAGTCCTTCTAATTCTCCCGCATATGTAAATACAGCAGGATTAAAAGTAGTAACACTCCCTGGCATTGTGTATGTACCTCCGCGTTTCTGTGGATATAATACAAGTTCTGTCATATCTTTATTATACAATACACCATCTTCAGCTCTAAAATAATTATTGCCTGCATCTGCCGTAATGCTTTCAAGGTTATATGCCATATTATCATATTTTGCAAAACCCTCATCTTCTTCATCAGTACAGAAATCATTTAAAATAACTGACACATCCTTTACAGTTGCAGGTATGTTGTATGTTTTTAGTTTACTTGGAAAGATAATTATTTTAGTTATTGCCTTATCATAAAGTACATTGTCTTTCACTGTATAATACTGGTTAGAATCTGGAATTTTTATTTCTTTAAAATTATTCTGGCATACAATTCCATCTGCTATTTCCTCTGTATTTCCATTAATAACCAGTGTATCACAACTAGCAGGGACAAAATAAAGTTTTTTATAACCAGCAGAATACAGGCAGCCTTCATAAATTTTATAATTTGTATTACTTTCAGGCACATATATTTCTTTAAGGCTTTTTAAACCATAACCGCTTCTGGGCAGTTCCCTGTTTCCTGCAATTATATTTTCTATGCCGGCCGGAAACACAAGCCTTTCCAGGCTGGTACAGCCATACAGGCTGTACATGTCAAATTCTTTTATATTATTACCTAAAGTAATGCCAGTAATAGATGTATTATCCAGAAATATACCATAGTTAATTTCCATAACTTCATCAGGCATTACATATCCACCTGTTTTTTTATATGGATAACACTCAAGTTTTGTCCCGTCTTTTGAATAAAGTACACCATTAATACTTTTATAAAAGCCGTTATTTTTATCAACTTCAAAAGAAACTGCTGCATTATAAAAGGCATCAATGTTACTGATACGGGATATATTTTTTCCTATTTTTACATCCAGTTCCACACAGCCCATAAAGGCAAACTCCATTATTTCTGTTACACTTTCTGGTATTTTAAATGTTTTTAAAGCACTGCATCCATAAAACATTTCTGGCGGTATGCTGCTTATATCTGCATTACATTCTACATTTTCAAGCTTTTTACAGCCTCCAAATACGCCACTTCCTATTTCAGAAACACTTCCAGGTATAGTAACACTTTTTATATTGCTGTATTTAAAAGCATTAAAACCAATATTTTTAACACCATTTTTAATTGTAATGTTTTCCAGATATTTATTATAAGCAAATGCGCACTGTTTTATAGTATTTACTGTTTTTTTAACAATATATAAACTGCCTTTTTTAGCATTTGGATAATAAAGCAGCTCTGTCTTATCCTTGTTAAACAAAACATCATCTGCCACTGTAAAATATTTATTGCCAGAAGCAACTTTAAACCGGGTAATATCCACATCACCCTTCCGAATGGAACTATCCAGATAAACCTGTTGTATATTCTTCCCTATAGTGAGTACGCCACTTCCCTCTGCACTGGTAATTTTATTATTTTCTACTTTAACCTTAATATTTGCAGAAACCTCAATGCAGTTATAATATATACCAATGCAAAGAAAGCATACAGCCAGTAAAAGTAACCTGTATTTAACTTTTTTATTCATACTTTTACCTCCTTAGAATTAATTATTTCCATATATAATAATATTTTTATATGGCAAAAAAAAGATAACTCCAGGAAGCCAATATTTTCACTTGGGAATTTCTCCCCTTAAATCCAGGTAAATTTCTCCTAGCTTTTCTTCATGCTTTGGGTCAGTAGTATAACTATTTACACCATTTACCATACATCCCCCATCCAGACCTGCTATCCCTAAACTGAAAGCTATCCTGTTTTCTTTATTATAACACATTACCATAAACAAATTGCCCCCAACGCCACCATAAGTTACTATATCTCCATCATTAAACTTCATTTTATCTAGTATATCTGTTATCTTTTTAATATTTTTCCTGTCTTTAACTGTCACAAGGTACATTTCATGATGCGGACGTGCTGGTGCTTCATGGAAACCAATTTCTATTTTAGATATTTCATTCGGGTTATTATTATATCCGCCAAAAGAAGTTACATCATAATCCCATGATAAATATTTATTATAGTAAACAATACATGAAATTATAGATATGGCTATTAATGGAATAGCAATAATAAATATTTTTTTAATATTTTTATGTTTCATATACCACCCCTCAAAATCACTTTATTACATATGGCATATATCATGATATATGCCATATGTAACTAATTGTTACATGTAATTATAATTAGCATTTAAAACTTTTAATCTGGAATTTCTCCCCCCCCCTTAAACCTAGGTAAATTTTTTACAGTTTTTCTTCATGTCTTGTACTTGTTACATAATTTACCCCATTTACCATACACTCTTGTTCTTTGCCATAATTACTACCTATCCCCAGGCTTAAAACTGCTTTATTTTCTTTATTATAACATACTACCCAGAACAAAGAAGCGCCTGCACACAGTCTAATTGTATGTCTTACTATAATCTAATAAATTCATTGGTGAAGTTAAATACCATTCCTTGTTTCAATCCACGTTCGGTAATTTCACAGAGTATGGCTGCATCTTAATTTCGGTTCAATGTATTTACAGGCTTCCTCCATAAATCTAAATATCAAATATATACAAATTTTTCTCACTAACAAGTTTTTTAAATGATATTCCTATGCCAAATTCCTTAAGCTTATTGTAATAATCACCTTTTATTTCAAGGTCATGCAAAATTGAACCCCCTGTTTTTTCATTTTCCTTACTAATACAAAAATGATATCTTATATTGCTTACACAAATAAATTCACGTCCTGGTTTTTCTTTTAAAGCTTTTTCATCAATACAATCTACAGTTCCATAATCAAGGAGTGAAAACTTATTATTATCTTTCCTATAAAGAGAATACTCATATATTTTTCCTAAATCTTTTGAATAAATTATAAGTGATGGAGCATTATAAGCAATTTCATTGTCTTTACAATCCCAAGTAAAAACAGGCATGATATATACTTTTTTCTTATGGTTTCGTTTTAATTTTTTTTCATCATTAAA